>JAPLDB010000080.1:43713-82578 GCA_026391975.1 Bacteroidota bacterium
GAGAACTATGAAGTCAGCTGCTACTTATACCAGTACCATACCGAGGGATTTGTTACTGATGCTAAACAAGTATTCCGAATTATTTGAGATTCCTAAAAACAAGGTCATTGAAAAGGCCCTTCGGTATTATTTTGATGAACTAAAAAAAGCCGAGTATGTGAAATCGTTTAAGAAGGCCAATGAAGACGGCGAAATGCTAACAATGGCCGAAGAGGGGCTGGAGGATTACCTTAAAATACTCGATCACAAATGAGACAGGGAGAGATCTTTATGGCCAATCTGAATCCGACCAGAGGCAATGAACAACGTGGCCTGAGACCGGTGGTTATAGTGAGCGGAAATGCAATGAATGATCATTTCGGTGTCGTGATTGTAATGCCTCTGTCAACAAAAATAAAAAAATATGCAGGGTGCATACTTCTAAAAAAAGATAAAATAAATAACCTGAAGCAGGATTCAGAAGTAATCACATTTCAATTGCGTTCTGTTTCAAAGGATCGCCTCACAAAAAAAATGGGAAATATTTCCGGAGATCAGCTGCATGAATTGAAGAAAAAATTACTTGAAGTTTTAACCTATTGAATATACTTCTTCAACTCATCAGCAATTGCCCTGTCATTGCTTAGCCGGGGCATTTTATTTTGCCCGCCCAGTTTCCCCTGGGAGCGCATGTAATCAATAAATGAATCTTTTTTCATCATGCGCACCTTTAGTGGCTGAAGTATATTTCCCGAGATCAAATCCTTGTAATAAATATTCTGTCTGGCAAGTGATTCATCCAGGGTCCTGCTGAATTTATAAATGTCATCAGGTAATCTGTCAAATTCAATGAACCACTCATGGTATGGTTTTTCTCCTGCCTCCGGATTTACCTGCGGAGCAAGGGTAAATTCAGCTACGTGCGCATGGTGCTTTGCGCAGGATTCCATCAGTGCATTTTCCACCTCTTCTGCAATTACGTGTTCTCCGAAAGCAGTGATCTGATGTTTAATTCTTCCTGTCACAACGATCCGAAACGGATTTACAGAGGTGAATTTGATGGTATCGCCCAGGGAATATCCCCATAGTCCTGCATTGTTGCTTAAGATAATTGCATAATTGACTCCCGGGTTTACATCCCTGAGCGAAATGCGTTTTGGATTTTCTTTGAAGAATTCTGAAGCGGCAATGAATTCAAAAAATATTCCCGAATTGATATTGAGGAATAAATCATTCTTTTTCTGTGAATCCTGGAAAGCGATGAATCCTTCCGAAGCAGGGTATAGTTCAATCGAATCAATTTTTTTTCCGATTGTTTGTTCAAACTTCTTCCTGTATGGTTCATAGTTTACGCCGCCATAGATAAAGAGTGAAAAATCCGGAAAGATGTCTTTGATCTGTTTCCCGGTATTTGAGACAAGCTTGTCGAAATACATTTGCACCCACGGAGGTATTCCGCTTATCATTGTCATATTTTGTGACATAGTTTCCTGAACGATGCTGTCAATTTTTTCTTCAAAGTCTTCAATGCAGTTCGTGTCCCAGCTCGGAAGCTGGTTTCGCCTCAGGTATTGCGGCACATGGTGATTCACGATGCCACTCAGCCGGCCTACTTTCAATCCGTTCTTATTTTCGAGTGCCGGACTGCCACTGATAAAAATTAATTTGCCGTTCAGGAAATCAGCCTTTCCTGTTTCTGCGATATAAGCCAGCATTGCATTTCGCGTGCTGTTGATGTGGTTGCTGATGCTGTCTTTGGTGATCGGAATATATTTTATTCCTGATGTTGTGCCTGATGTTTTGGAGACATACAAAGGTTTGCCGGGCCATAGTATGTTTGATTCTCCTTTCAGCATCCTGTCGATGTACGGCTTCATTGCTTCATAATCGCGCACCGGTACCCGGCTGGTGAAGTCATCGTACGTTTTAATTTCCCCAAACCAATGATCCTTCCCGAAAATCGTGCGGCGTGCTTTCCTGATGAGCTTTCGAAAAATTTTTTCCTGCAGCGCAACAGCATTCATGCTTTGGTGCCTGAGGGCGCCGGCGGTGAATGATGCAATTGGTTTACTGAGTGCGGAAAGGAAACTCATCGAGGGAATAAAAGTAAATATTTAATCACGAAGGGGAATAGAGATTCACTACGAAGAATTTAGTGATGGTGATTTACTTTTTCAGATGAGAATGAATCCATTCTTTGATTAGGTCAATGTTTTTCTGACCGGAAGCTATGCTGATAATGAAATCGTATTTTTCTTCCTGAGATGCATGAATGTCAGAACCGTACTTCATCATCATGATTCGCATAAGCACATAACCGGTTCTTTTATTGCCTCAATAAAGGGATGATTGATGAGGATACTTTCAAGCAGTGCCGCTGCTTTGTCTGCCGGGTGTGGGTAGAGTTCCTGATTGTCAAAAGTTGCAAAAGGTCTGTTCAGCGCGGCTTCCAGTAAACCAGGATCACGGATGCCCTGACTTCCACCGAACTTTTCAATTAGAATGGAATGAATGGCTAATGCATTTTTAAGCGCGGTCATTTCGCCAGTTTTTCAAGTAGCTCTTTGTCCTCTGAAATAATTTCGCTAAGATGTTGTGAAAGTTGAACAGTGCCTGACGATTTACCCTGAATGCTTTTGAGGTAATTTAAAATATCATTTAGTAAGTTTTCAGGAACTGCATCAATCACTTTTTGAATTTCTGTTTTTACTTCTTTGGTTGTCATTTACTTGTTTATTTGCTGATTTTCAAAGGTAGGAAATTGGTTGAAATGAAGGCAGCTTCCTAAAAAGCGCCGGCTTTTTACCAATCAACCACTCAACTCAATCAACCACCCTCAAAACGCCACATACTTCTGCGGATCCAGCGCACTGCCATTGGACCATAGCTCAAAATGTAAATGCGGGCCCGTTGAAAGCTCGCCACTGTTGCCGATGATGGCAATCACTTCGCCGGCCTTTACGAAATCGCCGGCTTTTTTCAAGAGGGATGAGTTGTGCTTGTAGAATGAACAAAGATTATTTCCATGTTGTATAGCAATGACCCAGCCCGTTTCACTGGTGAAATTTGCGAGGATGACGGTTCCATCAAGGGTAGCTTTTACAGCTTCATTGGGACTGCCGGCAATGTCAATTCCGTAATGTTTTTTCACTGCATTGAAACGGTTGGTAACCATACCTTTTACAGGAGGGAAAAAAAGAAAACTGCTGATGCCCGATGATGCTGAGGTGTTTGCACTGAGTGTAAATTTATCACTACTCTCAATTTCATTGCGCAAAAGAGAATCTTCCCTTGACTTTTTCAGGGTATTGATATTCTCCACCTTTGCATTGCCTGTGGGTTTTTTGTCAGCAGAATCATTTTTCAAGGTGCCGTTTACGATATTCCTGATATTGTCGATGTAAAGATCCCTGGCATTGAGGGCCACCTGCATGCTGTCGCTTCTTTGTACAAGAGTAAAAAGCTGCCTTTTCATTTTTACGTCGCTGTATCCGGGAATATATTCCCTTAATCCGGTAAAGGCGATGAGCAGGGTAGTAAGTACAATGAGCAGAATGATGGTAATACCGGCGGTAACAAAAATACTGAGTGGCCGCAGGTGAAAGGAGGCCCGTTCTTCAAAGGTGTCCTCATTCAGAAAAACGAGTTTATAGCGGCTTTTCAGTCCGCTGAGTTTTTTTTTCTTTTTTTCCTCCGCCATGAATGATTTCCCTGATTGGTGTTTTTTAGGCGCTTCAAATGTAACTTATACATTGTGATTACAATAGCCGGTTTAAGGATAACTTTTCTTTCCATGCGATTTCGGGGGTGATTATTAAAATATTTTTGCAACTTTGTCGTTATCAGGTTGCCGAAAAACCGGGTGGAAATTCCAGTAAAAAATCACCTGTAGATTCGTAAAAACCACATCAAAAAGGAACAGGATTAACAGAAGATGCACTCATCAGGATTAAAAGTAATTATTGTTTTTGCGTTCGCACTTTTCATGAGTTCATGTAAGAACACGAAGAGTGGTTTTATCAGCCGCAACTACCACGACCTCACAGCCCGCTATAACGGACTTTACAATGCCAACCTGAAAATTGAAGATGGCGCACAGAAACTTTCTGATGCACAGGTTGACATTTATGACAGGACACTTCCGGTATATAAATATGCCGATGCTCAAAAGGCAAAAAGCATTTATCCGCAAATGGACGAAGCACTGAAGAAGACAAGTACTGTTATTCAACGCCATACCCTCGTTGATAAGAACGGAAATGAAAAGCCGGATAAAGAACACTGGATTGACGACAACTGGATCGCTTATGGGAAGGCACTGTTCTACAAACATGAATATTTTGAGGCAATTGAGACATTTAAGTACGTAGAAACAACATACAAAAAAGAGCAGGGCAGGCATGAAGGCTCATTGTGGCTTGCCAAGACTTATTTGCAACTCACGCAATTAAAAGAAGCAGAGGACAAGCTTGATTACCTGCGTAATCAGAAGGACCTGAGTAAAAAAGTCCGCGCCGAATACGATGCCGTTGCAGCAGATTTCTATTTGCAGACAAGAAATACTGATCGCGCCATTGAGCACTTGAAGCTTGCCATTCCGGTGGCAAAAAACAGGAATAACCAGATCAGGTACATGTTCATACTGGCTCAATTGTATCAGCAAAAAGGAGATTTCAAAACAGCATTTGAACTGTATACAAAGGTGATCAAGAAAAATCCGGTTTATGAAATGGCATTCAACGCCCGCATAAACCGTGCACGATGTTTCGATGCGCAAAGCCAGAACAGCAACAGCGTGAAGAAGGAGTTGCAGAAGATGGCAAAAGATCCGAAGAACAAAGAATACCTCGACCAGGTTTACTATGCACTGGCAGGTATTTCACAAAAGGAAAGCAAGGAGGAGGAAGAGATCATTTACCTTCAGAAATCTGTTTTGGCAAGCACCAGCAACAAGAACCAGAAGGCAATCAGCTATCTCGAACTCGGGAAAATTTATTTGTCAAAGCCGGATTACAAAACGGCTCAGTTGTACTATGACAGCTGTATTACCAACCTTGGTAATGACCATCCAGACTATACAGACATTCTTACCAAAAGAAATTCCCTCACCAAGCTGATGAAGGCGTTGAATACCATTCACGATCAGGACAGCTTGATGGTGCTTGCCAGGATGACGCCTGCTGAACGAGAAAAAGCCGTTGACGACCTCCTGAAAAAAGAAGATGAGGAGCGTCAGCGGAAGATGGAAGAAGAAAAGGAGCAGCAGGTTAATCAGCTATTCAATACTGATACAAAGCAGCAACAGCCAACCCGGGGCAATGGATCATCATGGTATTTTTACAATACCTCGGCAATCAGTTTTGGCACCAATGATTTTCAGCGCAAATGGGGCAACAGAAAACTGGAAGATGACTGGAGGCGCAGCAACAAGCAAATGAATATACAGGAAGATGAAACGGTAGTGGAGGAAACAAAAAAGGAAGAGATCAAAGACCCGACTGAGGCGCGTGAAGCACACAAGAAGGAATTGCTTGATAAAATTCCAAGCGACCAGGCTGCTATTGACAAATCGATGGGCAAAGTAATTGACGCCTATTACAATGCTGCCATGATCTATAATGAGCAGCTGAACGATAAGCCTGCGTCGGCAAAAATGTTTGAAGACCTGCTGTCAAAATACCCTGACAATAAATACAAGTTGCCTGCATATTACCAGTTGTATCGTCTTTATCTCTCAATGAAGGATCCTCAGAAGAGTGATTACTATAAGAATCTGCTGCTTGATAAATATCCCGATAGCGACTATGCCATGATCATCAAGAACCCGAACTTCATGGCAGAGAAGGCGTCAAAAAAATCAGACATTGAACTTTTCTATGAGGATACATACCGAAAATATTTAAATGGTGAATATGCTTCTGTGATTTCATGCAAGGCACAAGCGGAGCAAATGTATCCCGGCAATATTTATGTTCCCAAGTTTGACATGCTGAAAACGCTTTCCATTGGCCGGACGCAGCCTGTTGGAGTATTTACGGCATCTCTTCAGGACATTGTCAGGAATTACTCCGAGGATCCTGTGAAGGACCAGGCACAGGATATTCTTGATTACATCAATGGCATAAGTTCTATTGATGACAACAAAATTCCAGAGAAGGACACAGTTGCCAGAATGTATAACTACATGGAAAGCGCCCCCCATTTGCTTGTGATCTCTTTCCGCAATGTCGGTCCTGTTAATTCTGATCAGCTGAAGAACTGAGCAACTACAACACGAAGTACTACAGTACAAAAGGATATTCCATCACCAGCCAGTTGCTGGATCACATTACACAAATCATCATTATCAGGGAGTTTAAGAATAAGGAAGAAGCGATGCTGTATTACAATGGCGCCAACGATAATGATGAAATATTCGGAAATACGAACCCTGACCTTTATAACATATTCATAATTTCTGACAATAACTTTCCATCCTTTGTTAAGGACAAAAAGATTGAAACCTATCAGGATTTTTTCAGGAAATTCTACCAATAATTAAGGTTGAAGGGACAAGTTTCCATCCCCGATATTCTTCATTTACCTTCCTAAATTACTATTGCTTCAGAGTATAATTGCTCTACATTTGCATTTCAAAGGATTTCAAACCTAAAACTTTTGCAACATGTTCAATAAAAATTCTGACTCAAGGAAAACAGATTCCGGAACATCATCCATCAATCTAATCGGTGCAGGTACCGTTGTTGAAGGAGATATCAAATCCAATGGCGATATCCGCATTGACGGAAGCGTGCGGGGAAACGTCGTTTCAAAAGCCAAGGTTGTGGTTGGAGCCACCGGTTCAATTGATGGCAACGTTACCAGTCAGAATGCAGATGTAAGCGGAAGCATCCGTGGTAAGGTAACAGTGAATGAACTCCTGTTCCTTAAATCTTCAGCAAACATACAAGGCGATATCGTTACAGGGAAACTGGTTGTGGAAGTGGGCGCCACCTTTACAGGTACGTGCAACATGGGTCCTATGATCAAGGACATGCACAACAACAATGAAAAGCAAAATGAACTGAAGGAAAAGACAGGATCCTGATTTTCTTCTTTCGTGATATTAGAATCTGCTTTCCGAATGAGGGCAGATTTTCTTTTTTGTGGTGAAAATAGATTTGGTACATTTACCTTTCTCATTCAATCCTGCCATTTATGAAGCGCATTATTTTTTTCATCCTTTCATTTTTTCCTGTATTTGTTTTTGCACAATTTCAGGATGACTTTACAGACGGAGACTTTACAAATAACCCTACATGGAGCGGAGATGCAGCACAGTTTACTGTGAATGCCTCCCAGCAATTACAACTTAACAGTACAGGTACAGCAACATCTTTTTTGTCTGTTCCCAATTCAATGTCATCTCTTGACAATACTGAATGGCGTTTTTGGATCAAGCAAAGTTTTTCACCATCAAGCGCCAATTACGGAAGGGTGTATCTTGTATCTGATCAGGCTTTGATCACCGGTCCGTTGAACGGTTATTACCTTCAATTCGGAGAAGCACTTTCGCTCGATGCCATTGAATTATTCCGGCTGGATGGAAGCACCTCAACTTCAATTTGCAGGGGAATTGATGCTGAAATTGCAAGTTCATTTACAGTGGGAGTGAAGGTCACCCGTAATGCAAGCGGATTGTGGTCACTCAGTGTTGACGCAACGGGCGGAACAAACTATACACTGGAAGCCACAGGGACAGATGCCACATACAACACATCAGCATATCTTGGAGTGGAATGTGTCTACACTTCCAGCAATGCCACGAAATTTTATTTTGATGACTTCTATGCAGGCGGAGGAGTTGTTGATGTTACACCCCCTACCATCATTTCAGCCACGGCGGTTTCTGCCACACAGGTTGATGTATTGTTTTCAGAAACTGTTGACCAGACAACAGCTGAAACGGAATCCAATTATGCAATTGCTCCTGCCATCGGCGTTCCTTTGTCAGCGATCCGTGATGGAAGCAATCTTTCTCTTGTGCATCTCTCGGTAGCAAGTGCATTTGCTTCAGCAACAACATATACCCTTACCGTCAATAATATTAATGATGCAGCGGGAAATACCATTCTTGCAAATTCAACAACAACATTCACTTATTCAGCAGATGTAACCCCACCTGCGCTGTCGTCGGCAACAGCAGTTACGGCAACCCAGCTCGACGTTTTGTTTTCAGAAGCTGTTGACATTACAAGCGCACAGGTTCTTGCGAATTATTCAGTGGACAATACAATAGGCAATCCATCATCTGCTCAGCGGGACGCTTCAAATTTCAGTCTTGTTCATCTTGGTTTCACAAATTCTTTTGCAACAGGAACTACATATACTTTAACGGTTAATAATGTAAACGACCTTTCCGCGAATACCATAGCTTCGAATTCATCGGCATTTTTTTCCTGGGTTGTATCCGGAGCGCCTGTTCCTTCTGATGTTGTGATCACTGAGTTTATGGCAGATCCTGATCCCCAGATCGGGTTACCAAATGCCGAGTACATTGAGATCTATAACCGCAGCAATAAAATATTTGATTTATCAGGATGGAAGATCGGTGATTCGGGAGTTCCCGATGACCTGTCTTCATTTCAATTAAGGCCGGATTCATTCTTAATATTATGCAGCAGTACATCAGTTACTTCATTTGCAGGATATGGTAGTGTGATGGGAGTTACTTCTTTTTCTCTGAACAATACAGGAGGTGATGATGTGATTCTTTATGACAATAATTCAACCATCATTGACAAAGTTCATTATGATGAATCTTATTATCACAATTCTGCAAAGATCGATGGTGGATGGAGCATTGAGCGCATTGATCCCGGCTATACATGCACCAGCGAAGCAAACTGGAGCGCATCAGTTGATCCATCCGGAGGAACACCGGGCAGGGTGAATAGTATTAATGGGATATTTGATGATGTGGTTGCTCCAAAGCTCCTGCGTGCATGTCTGGATGATTCACTCCATGTTACTTTATATTTCTCTGAGCCAATACCTGATACAGCTCTGATCAATGTGTCCAACTATTTCATTTCAGAAACAGACATATTGCTTGGTAACCCCGCTGCTGCTGTTTCTTCCGCTGATGGAATGAGCGTTACCCTTACACTTACAACATCTGCTGCTTCAGGTGTTTGGACAGTTGCGATAGTTCAAACATTTGCTGACTGTTCCGGAAATGTGATCAGCAACAATCAAGCAAACTTTGCAACACCGGTTGCTTCTTCTCCCGGCGATATTCTGATCAATGAAGTATTATTCAGCGTTGACAATGGTGCGGTTGAGTTTGTTGAATTATTTAATTCCTCCAATAAAATTATTGACCTTGGATCAATGGAGATCAATAATTACAGCATCACCAGCGGGTCTCCAAATACGCCACAGGTATTGGCTAACGGATGTTACCTGATGTTTCCATCAACCTATCTTGTACTGAGCGATGACGGAGATAAAATAAAAGCGCATTACATAACCAAAAACCCTGATGCTTTCCTTGATATGGCTTTGCCTGATTTGCTTACTGATGAAGACATCATCGTTCTTAAAAATGCTGCTTCCGAGGTGCTTGATTCACTTCATTACTATACTTCCTGGCATTTTCCATTGCTGAATGATGTACATAATATTTCACTTGAGAGATTAAGTGCATCCCGCCCGACCAATGAAAGTCAGAACTGGCACAGCGCCGCAGAGACTGTTGGTTTTGCAACACCGGGCTATAAAAATTCGCAGAATAATGAAGCCGGAACAGGCAAGGACGATGTCACTGTTGAGCCAGAAGTTTTTTCGCCTGACAATGACGGAACAAATGACGTGGTGAATATTTTGTTTCATTTCGAAACACCAGGTTATCTTGCCAATGTAAAAGTGTTTGATTCAAAAGGAAGAGCTGTACGAACGCTGATTCAAAATCAATTGCTCGGCAATGACGGAGCTTTTAGCTGGGATGGCGTAAATGACGATAAAGAAAAGGCGCGCACCGGAATCTATGTCTTTTACATAGAAGTATTTAACCTGAATGGTGATGCAAAGGAGTTCAAAAAGACCTGTGTATTGGCTACTAAACTCTGATTTTCTCCGGAGCATTTTTTCTATTTGCAATATATGGACACGATAAAATTTTCTGACCGTAAAGCATCAGTTGATTTTTATGAAAGCCGGTATTCCCGAGGGTACATGGGTCACTGGAGTAATTTTGATAAAGAGCGGTTGCTCGGACTGATAAAAAGTTTAAACCTTCCTTCTCATGGAAATGCGCTTGACTTCGGTTGTGGCAGAGGGATATTCACGCAGGTAATCCGTGAGGCTTTGACGGGCTGGAGCTTTTCGGGTTGTGACATCAGCGCCGAAGCGATTGAAAGTGCAAAGAAGAATAGTCCGGGTGTCACTTTTTTTGTCCTCGGAGATAAAAATTTTGCTGACCGGAAGTTTGATTTTATCCATTCACATCATGTGCTTGAACATACTTTTAATGAGAAGGTCACAGCAGAAGAAATGTCATCATATGCTGCCCCACATTGTACCATGTTGCACAGTTTGCCCTGCAACCATGAAGGAAGCCTGGAATACCGATTTTCGCAATGGACAAAGGATGGATTTGATGCCGTGACAGGAAAATTTTTCTATGAAGATACAGCGCACATGAGAAGGTTGAATGTAAGACAATCGGAAGCGTTGTTTTCAAAGTTCAGTTTTAAACTAAGAAAGGGATATTACTCCAACCAGTATTGGGGAGCCATTAAATGGATTGCGGAAAGTAATTTCGGACTTGTATGGAATATTTCCAATCCGTTTCATGCCAATTCCTTTTCGTCTTTTTTCAAACTCGTTGTATGGCGAAATCGCTTAAAGTTTGCCTGGTTTTGTTTTTTCGCAGCCTCTGCTTTCATGCCCGCTGACAGGGGAAAGTATTATCATTTAAAAAAGACGATTCAGGCTTTATCCTTCATTCTTTTTTTCTGGCTTGCCATTCCGGTTGCGAGGTATATTTCAATGAAGGCAAAGCAAGAGTGGGATGAGAAAAAGGAAAGCCCGGATGGAACGGATATGTTTTTAGTTTTTGAGAGATGAAGCCCGGGTATTTTGAGACCATGCATTAGCAATGCAGATGTAGATGAATACAATACTTTAAAGATATTGCACATTAGTTCTTTGCTGAATAGATGAATATTTATTTCGATATTCGTCAAACTATTTATCAGCAATGTCAGAAGAACAAATTCCATCTTCCCAAGGAATCAACTCAGAGAAGGCCCCTGAGCCGGTTGGTTTATACCCGCATGCAAGGTGTGTCGGCAATCTTTTATTTTTATCAGGAGTCGGACCAAGAGAGCGCGGCGCAAAAAAGATCCCGGGAGTAGAACTGGATGCTGGCGGAAAAATTACTTCGTACGATATCGAAGCACAGTGTCATTCTGTTTTCAAAAATGTAAAATTGATCCTGGAAGATGCCGGATCATCCTGGGATAAGATCGTGGATGTAACGGTATTTCTCACCAACATGAAGGACGATTTTCCTAAATACAATAAATTGTGGGCCGAATATTTTAAGGACAACCCGCCATGCCGCACCACGATTGAGATCAATTGCCTTCCAACGCCCATTGCCATTGAACTGAAAGTGACTGCTACGATTTGATGCAAAAGCTGCTGCAAAAACTTCCTGCTCCCGTTCGGTATATCATTTTTGTCTATGGAATCGGAATGCTGATCTTTTCGGCTTTCAGGATTTTACTTTTATCTCTTCACACAAGTGAACTGAAGGAGATTCCCGGCTTAGTTATTTTTCATTCGTTGTTGATGGGACTTCGGTTTGATGCAGTGATTAATGGTTATTTGCTTATTGCGCCTCTATTCATATTCTTTCTTTTTTCTTTTTTTAATACAAGGACTGAACGCATTGCTGGAATTATTTCTGCTTTTATAGTTATCGAATATACCATCTCCTTTTTTGCCCATGTTGCTGACATCAGGTGGTTTGGTCATGGCGCTGCACGGCTTACCGTTTCAATTCTTCAGTGGACAGATACGCCGGGCTGGATGCTGAAATTTATTTTTCAGGATATTTCGAATTATCCTTTTCTCATATTATTCTTTGTCCTGATCTATTTGTTTTACAGGTTGATTAAAAAAATACGGGTCGCATCGTTTGATGGACAGAACAAAGAGATAAGTTTTGTCCGCAGTATTCCTGTTTACCTTGTTCTGCTTGCATTGATGTTTGTCGGGATTCGCGGCCGCATTGCACTCAAATCACCCATCCGATGGGGAACAGCATTTTTCAGTCCTTACAATTTTACCAATCAGCTTGGATTGAATCCTGTCTATACATTTATCCGAAGCTGGCTGGATAAGAAGGAGAATAAGGATGTTCGTTACAATTTCATGAGTGACATAGATGCCGGAAAGATTGTGAGACGAAATCTTGGAATTGAAAATTACGACGAATCGGTTTCTCCGGTAGCCCGTCAAGTGGCCTCGCATGGAACAGCGCACAATTACAATGTTGTACTTGTGCTTATGGAAAGCATGAGCGCGAAGAACATGGGTCATTTTGGAAATCCGGAAAACCTGACTCCTGTGCTTGACAGTTTATATGACCATTCCATTTCATTCACCAATTTTTATTCTGATGGCAATCATACATTCAATGGGATCTATTCTTCATTGTATGGATTCCATTCTTTGCCCATGGTGCATCACATGAAAGACCTGGCACACCAGCAACCCTACAATGGACTGCCGGGGACTTTGCTGGAAAATGGATACAGCACAACCTTTTTTACCACCCATGATGAGCAGTTTGATAACATGGCCGGATTTCTATTGCCTAATGGTTTTGAAAATTTAATTTCTGAAAAAGATTATGACAGGAAAGAAGTACTCAGCACCTTGGGCGTTCCGGATCATGTGATGTTTGGCAGGGTGATTAGAGAAATGAGTGAAATAAAAAAGAGACCATTTTTTTCAGCAATGATCTCAGGGAGCAATCATGAACCACTTGTGATTCCTGAGAACATTGAATTTAAAGCGCATGCGCAGGGACTTGAGGAACAAATGGTAGAATATGCAGACTGGGCAATCGGAAAATTTTTAAAGGATGCATCTGCGCAACCCTGGTTTGATTCAACCATTTTTGTTTTTACAGGAGATCATGGCGGACTTACACCGGGGTTTGATAATTACCTCGCATTTCATCACCTCCCGTTTATTATTTATGCGCCCAAGATTTTTCCGGAGCCAATGCAGATCCATTCAGTAGGAGGGCAGGCTGATATTTTCGCTACTGTATGCGGATTGCTGAATTTATCTTATGTGAACAATTCAATGGGAATAGATCTCCTGAATGCGCAACGTATTTTTTATCCGTTTAACTATGACGAAGAGCTGTGTTGTGTATCAACAGAAAATTACTTTAGCATCAGTCATGGACATGAACGGTTTTATACGTTAGCAGCAGATAAAAAAAGCATGATTGAGGTTGGGAAAACGAGTACCTCCGACTCGATGAAAGTATTTCTTGAGGCAGCAATTCAGACAACGCAGCGGATGATCGAAGAGAGAAAAATGAAATAGTTTTGTTGTCTATTGGCGTTCAATACGCCCACTTCAGCCAGATACTTCCCCATGTGAATCCGCCGCCAAATGCAGCGAGAATCAGGTTGTCGCCTTTTTTTAATATCTTTTCATAGTCCCATAAACAAAGGGGAATAGTTCCGCTGGTTGTGTTTCCGAATTTCTGGATGGTCATCATAATTTTTTCTTCACCGACTCCCATGCGTCTAGCAGTAGCATCAATGATGCGTTTGTTAGCCTGGTGCGGTACAAGCCATGCCACATCATCTGCAACAAGGTTATTGCGCTCCATGATTTCTGCACTTACGTCTGCCATTCCTTTTACGGCGAATTTGAAAACGGGCTGTCCATCCTGGAAAACAAAATGTTCTTTTTCATCTACAGTTTTATGTGAGGCAGGCTTTACGGAACCGCCGGCTTTCTGGTGAAGGTATACCCTTCCGCTGCCGTCACTTCTCAGGATTGAATCCTGAATTCCGAATCCTTCAGTATTTGGTTCCAGCAAAACTGCGCCTGCTCCATCTCCGAAAATAATGCAAGTGGAGCGATCACTGTAATCAACGATGCTGCTCATTTTATCAGCTCCGACGATGACCACTTTCTTGTACTGGCCGCTCTCAATAAATTTAGATCCGGTAACAAGGGCATATATAAATCCTGAGCAGGCGGCCTGGATATCATATCCAAATGCATTCTTTGCGCCGATTTTATCAGTAATAATATTAGCCGTAGCAGGAAAAACAAAATCAGGAGTGGTTGTTGCGCAGAGGAGCATGTCGATCTCTGAAGGATCAATGCCCCTTTTTCTGCAAAGTTCCAGCACAGCAGGAGCAGCCATATCACTGGTGCCTAATCCTTCGCCTTTGAGTATTCTCCGTTCTTTGATTCCTGTGCGGGAAACGATCCATTCATCCTTGGTGTCGACCATTGTCTCGAGGATCTCATTGGTCAGTCTGAACTCAGGTACAAATCCTCCAATGGCAGTGATTGCGGCCGTTATTTTTTTGCTCATCTGTAAAAGTTGAGCGACAAAAGTAGAAATATTGGCGAGGAATGAAAATCTTTAAGCGATGTGCTAAATCCGGAAAAAGTGGGGGGGGAATAGAAAAATCAGGAAACCGGTTCCTTACTGAATGCCTGTGCAATTTTTTCTGACAATTTCACCTGCGCACATTCATGGGAATTCAGTACCATGTTCATGATGGCTTTTGCTTTGCTGATGCCATGTGCAATGATCACAGTACCATTGATGCCAAGAATCGGTGTGCCACCATAATCTTCGTAGTTGAAGCGGTCGAAATATTCGTTTTGAATTTTTTGCTTTTTGATAATACCGTAAAAGGATTCAGCTTCTTTGAGCATCACATTGCCTGTGAAACCATCGCAGACAATGACATCTGCTTTTTCGTTGAACAGGTCACGGCCTTCCACATTGCCCATGAAGTTAATATCCGGAGTTGCCTTCAAAAGCTGGTGCGTTTCTTTGGTGAGCAGGTTTCCTTTTTCTTCCTCTTCACCGATACTCATCAGTCCTACTTTTGGATTGGTGATGTGAAGAATGTGTTTTGCATAGACAGTTCCCAGGAGTGCAAATTGCTGAAGGACTTCTGGTTTGCAGTCGGCATTGACGCCTACATCCAGCAGCAGTCCCCATCCGCCGGAAACTTTAGGAAGGAGGGTCGCAATGGCAGGACGAAGGATCCCAGTAATCGGCTTTACAGTAAACATTGAACCCACGAGCATGGCTCCTGTATTTCCTGCAGAGGAAAAAGCATCGATCTTTCCTTCTTTCAAAAGATGAAAGCCCAGTGCAAGACTTGACTTTGGCTTTTGCTGAAAAGACTTTGTAGGATGCTCACTCATCTCAATCACCTCTGTAGTGTGGATGATTTCAAAAACGCTTTCTTCAATGCTCTGCTCTTTAAAAATGGGGAGCATGGCATCTCTGTCGCCGATGAGTACGAGTTTCACGTCTTTCGGAAGTTCATGAAATGCGGCAATTGCACCAAGCGTTGTTTCGCGCGGGGCATAGTCACCTCCCATGATGTCAATTCCGAGTCGCAGCATTTTTATCTTAATTTGTTATTAGTTATTCGATGAACGATTAACTAATAACTAATAACTAATAACTAATAACCTTTTTTAGATTATGCAACTTCTTTCTCCATTACTACTTTTCCCTTGTAGTAAAGTTTTCCTTCGAACCAGTGTGCACGGTGATAAAGATGAGGTTGTCCTGTTGTAGGATCAGTTGCTACAGTAGGTACTGTTCCTTTGTAGGTTGACCTGCGGCTGGCTGTTCTCGCTTTCGAGTGTTTATGTTTAGGATTAGGCATTTTATATAATTATTATGAAAATTTATTTTACTTGTTACCGGTTTCCGGCTGTTCTTCTGACTTTTAACTTTTAACTTTTGACTTTTTACTTCCGTACTCTTCAATTCAGATTTATCTTCTTCAACACATCCCACCTTGGGTCATTTTCTTTTTCTTCTTCTTCTTTTTCGTGATGGAGAAGCTGGTCCAGTTTTTTTAATGTTTCCGGATTGCAGGTACTTTCCCCGTTTTCATCTTCTTCATGAACATTCCGCATCGGAATAAGCAAGGTTATATATTCATAAATGAACTGGGCGACATTTAATTCATGCTCCTTCGGAGAAATTACAATTACATCTTCCGATTCTTCACTTGGTTCCGGACCGAATTTTACAGTTAGTTCGTTAAACCCGGTCAGTTCCAGTTCCATCGGATCACCACATTGTGCGCACTGTGTTTCAATGCTGCCCTCCATGGTAAAATCGAGGAGGAGCATGGTTTCCTGCTTGTTAAGGGTAACCAATACATCCAGAAATCCATGCTGAACAGGCACATTTCCGAAATGTTCAAAGAACTTATCGTCTACTTCAAACTCGAATTCATGTTCGCCTTTGTCAAGACTTCCGAACGAAATCTTATACTTATCTAAATAGTTCATCCCTTCTGTTCCTTTCAATTTTTTAGGGTTGCAAAGAAAGGAAAATAGGGCGAATGGGCAAAGAAAATTCGAAGGTGGGATATAGCGTCAAAAAGCGTGAATTGATTGTAAAATGGATAAAATGATGATAATAAATGTGATTTTATCCAAAATAAGGGATATAACAGGGTTGAAATTTACAGGCCGCTCATATGGAGCTCTGTTTAAATTGGGTTGTTGATTCTACAAACAGGGCGCTCCTACGGAGCTCAAAACCAAATCTAATTGAGCTTAAATAATAGGTTGTACTGTCAGATCAAATGCCTCAAACTGACCTTTATTTCTCTGAACCGCCGTGCAATGTTGCTTAGGAAAATATTTCTTCACGCCACCACCTTCAGCCTCGCCACCAATCGCGACATCTTCTTCAGCAGTTCAACGGTATTGAATGGCTTGGCAACAAAATCATCCATTCCTGCGGCAAAGCAGCGCTCCACTTCTGTTTTCATGGCGCTGGCAGTCATGGCGATGATGCGTGTTTGGTTTTTTGGAGAAGGTAATTTACGGATGGCACGTGTGGCATCCAGTCCGTTCATCACCGGCATTTGCACATCCATGAGCACGATATCGTAATTGTTTTCTGAAACAAGTTTTATTGCTTCTTCTCCGTTTTCGGCAACATCAATGGTTGCACGGGTAAGCTCCAATTCCAGGGTATCGATTGCAACCAGCTGGTTAAAATGGTTGTCGTCAACGAGCAGTATCCTTAGGTCAATCATCTTACGACGAATGTCAGGATCGACCGTTTCAACCACAGCAACTTCTGCTTCCTGTTGTGCGATGAGATAAGGAACAGAAACATTAAAAGTGCTGCCTTCTCCTTTCACACTTCTTACATCAAGCAAGCCACCCTGCATTTCGATGAGCCGTTTGGAGATGGCAAGTCCAAGGCCTGTGCCGCCAAATTCACGGTTCACACTGCTGTTTTCCTGAGTGAAGCTGTCAAAAATTTTCCCGATGCTTTCTTCGGCAATGCCCACGCCGGTATCGATCACGCTGAAACGCATCCTGCATTGCCCCTTGCCGATTTCTTCTGCACTGCAGGTGATCATTACACTTCCGCTCGAAGTAAACTTAATTGCATTTCCTGCAAGGTTGATGAGGATTTGCGCGAGACGAACGGGATCACCCATTACAGTTTTTGGAACTTCCGGAGAAATGCGCGCAGAAAATGTCAGCCCTTTTTCTTCAGCCTTAAAACGCAAAGTGGTGTGTACGTTATTAATTGCATCCCTTACATTGAAAGGAATATTCTCCAGCTCAACTTTCCCTGCCTCTATTTTTGAAAAATCAAGAATGTCATTGATGAGTACAAGCAAATGGTCTGATGACTGCGTGATTGCATTCAGGTATTTCATCTGCTCAGGCTTTGGATTTTTTTCGTGGAGCAACCGCGTCATACCCATGATGGCATTTAATGGTGTGCGAATCTCATGACTCATATTGGCCAGGAATTGTTCTTTCAGTTGTGTTTGCTGCAATGCAAGTTCTTTTTCCTTCCTGTTCTCAATGCTCCTGATGTGTTCCCGGTAGTAAACATATACCAACAACGTAATGGCAATAACGAGTGAAATCCTGAACCACCAGGTGCGATAGAACGGAGGAGTAATAATTATAGGAACAGAAATTCCGATCTCATTCCAGACATTATCATTGTTCGCAGCTTTTACTCTGAGAGTATATCTTCCGGGATCAAGATTCGTGTAAGACACAAAATTACGCGTGCCCAGTTTCACCCATTCCTTGTCAAAGTTCTCAAGCATGACAGCGTATTGATTTTTTTCAGCACTAAGATAATTCAGTGCCGCAAACTCAAATGAGAAATTATTGTCTCTGTAATTAAATGTAATGGGCAAGCCTGAAAGAATGACCTTGCGTGCTTCAGGGTTGTCGTTCAATAGAGATTTGTCGATGAGCTTGAAATCAGTAAGTGCGACAGGTGGTATCAATCCATTCACGTGGATGCTGTCGGGATGAAAACTGTTGTAGCCTTTAAGTCCTCCGAAGAAAATAAATCCATCTGCTGTAATCATTGAAGCATTTTCGTTGAACTGATCTGAAACAAGTTCGCCTCTTGAATCAAAATTTGTTACCTGTAACTTACCCGGATCAAATCTTGATATTCCCCTATTGGTGCTTATCCATAAAGTTCCAGTTGGATCGCTTTGAATACTGAGTACTCCATTGCTTGCAAGTTCTTCTACCTCAGAAAATGTACGGAATGAATTTGTCACCGGGTTAAAAACGCTGATCCCGCCACCATTTGTTCCAACCCAGATGTGGTTTTGAAAATCGGAATGGAGACAAACAACCCGCTGGCTAGGCAATGCAGTAGAATCAGTACTTCCGCCTGTTATTTTCCTGAAGGTATTGCTTGAGAGATTGTATTGAAACAGCCCTCCGTCAGTACCGATCCACAACCTGTTCTCTGCGTCAACAAGAAGGTCCCTGATAATGCGTTCGTCAAACAGACTTGTGTTGTAAGGATTGAGGTTGACGTGAGTGATCTTTTCAGTACTGATGTCCATGCTCGATAAACCCTGCCCTGCGCCGATCCAGATTCTGTCATTGTGGTCATGTGCAAGTGATAAAACAAGGTTACTTTGAATAGAACTATTCAGGTCGGAAGGATTTTTTATAAAAAACCTAATGCTGCATTTGCTGTTTACTATTGTGCGGTTGCCTTCCTGTATAAACAAATCTTTATTTTGAAAATATGCCAATCCATTGTTTGTGCCAACCCAGAAATTTCCTTTATCGTCCTTGTTGATGCAGTAAATATTCAGTGTTAAAAGTGCGTTGATCCTGAAAGTTTTTTTCAGGACATTGTCAAAAATAAAAAGGCCGGCACTGCCGGTTCCAAAAAAGTAAAACCTGTTTCCTTCAAGATGAAATGCCTGCACATTGAAGTCGGCCGTATCAAGGTCGATAACAGGATAATTTTTTGCATAAAATCTTTCTTTGAGCGGATTAAGTAATGATATCCCATTCAGTGTACCGATCCAGAGCATGAACGTAAACCTGATCCTTGGTGCTGCCGGGCATTGTTGCTTTGTAAACAAAGATTCCATTTGCATCAGGTGCATGGCAAAAGATCAGGTCAAGTGTAATTTTACTGAACCAGACGCCTTTGTTAGCCTCTGGAATTGTTGGCCCGGAACCATTCACCATTGCCTGGCAAGTCCCTACGTTGTCAATTGGAAAATTCTCCGACCGCTCTTTTGGTGTCACATTGTATCTTTCCCCGTCTTCACATGCACAGGATAAAGATTTTTCCGAAGTGTCTGCCAGACTCACATCACTACTCAAAGTAATGAGCTTATCTAATCGTTCAGTTTCTTCGTGATTCTGATATACAGCGTATGTGATCATGCCTGCCGTATAAGCAATTGCGATTTTAATCCATGTTGAATTCATAATAGATAGGGTTTAGTTGGTTTGGTTGTTAGCAATGAATAACCAAAAGTAGGTTATAAGCCAATGCAAGTAAAGAGGGTTTCCCCTGAATCTTTTTAAGGGTTTTCCCTGATGATTTTCTTTGATTTCATTGCTGAAACAAAGAATTGAAGGAAATTACGATAGGTGTCGCAGACAATGCATGAAAAAAGCCGCTTCTCTAATTATCTGAAAGATGCGGCTGTTTTTTATTCCCTCCGTTAGGGAGGGTTAGGGTGGGCTCCTTACTTGCTGTTGAAGTACTCAACTACTTTTTGAGCAAGCTCAATACCGATACGTTCCTGTGCTTCTTTTGTAGAGCCGCCAATGTGAGGGCTTAAGGTAACCTTAGGATGTTTGCGCAGTGCTTCTTTTATGAGCGGCTCACCTTCAAAAACATCTATTCCAGCAAAAGCAACTTTGCCTGAGCTGAGTGCTTCAATCAGGTCGTTTTCGGAAACTACACCACCGCGGGCTGTGTTCACAATGCCGACTCCGGCTTTCATGAGGTCAAATTCTTTTTTACCAATAACAGGTGAACTGCCTTTCGGAAAAGGAACGTGCATGGTGATGAAATCACTTTCTGTGATGAGCTTGGTAAAAGAAACACACTTGAAAGTAATAGAAACCTTTCGCTGGCTGAGGGCTGGATGAAAATCCAGATCGACCTCAACATCTTCATTGTTAAGGCGGTGAAACAATACATTCATGCCAAGTCCGACTGCAATGGCTGCAACGCATTTCCCGATTTGACCTGCGCCGATGATGCCCAGTGTTTTTCCGCGCAGCTCAATGCCGGCAGAATAATTTTTTTTCAGTTTGTCAAATGTTTCTTTGGAATCGCTTCCGGGCATATTGCGATTCGCATCATGAAGAAAACGAACACCCGTAAATAAATGAGCAAATACAAGTTCGGCAACAGATTGTGATGATGCCGCGGGCGTATTGATTACTGCCAGCCCTTTTTCACGTGCATACTTTACGTCAATGTTGTCCATGCCTACGCCTGCACGACCGATGAGTTTTAAATTCGGCACAGCATCAATGTTTGCCTGCCGCACCTGTGTGGCACTGCGGACAAGTATTGCATCAAAATTTTTCAATGCATCACTTAGGTTTTCCTGTGCAACTTTATCGGTAGAAACAGAAAAGCCGGCAGCTTCGAAAATCTTTTTTCCGGCAGCATCGATGCCATCGTTGGCGAGTATTTTAATCATGATTTTATATTTAGATCATCATGAATCACAATGATCATGAAAATCAGCGTTCAATTTTTTTAAGCCTTAACATTTGCGAATTCCTTCATCACCTGAACAAGTGCCTTCACGCTGTCAAGTGGCAATGCATTGTACATGCTTGCACGGAAGCCACCGACTGAACGGTGTCCTTTGATGCCGATGATTCCTGCAGCTTTCGTCATTGCCAGAAATTCCTCGTCAAGGGAACTGTCATTTAATAGGAAACATGCATTCATCGGAGAGCGGTCTTCTTTTGCAGCGGTGCCGACAAACATCGGATTGCTGTCTACTTCGCCGTAGAAAAGGTCAAATTTCTGCTGGTTGATTTTCTGCATGCCTTCCACACCGCCAATGCTCTTAAGCCATTCAAGGGTGTACATTATTACAAGAATCCCAAATACAGGAGGTGTGTTGTACAAAGAATCATTTTCAAGATGCGTTTTATAGTCAAGCATGGTTGGCAATGTTTTTCCGTGCGTACCAACAATGTCCTTCTTGATGATCACCATCGTAACACCAGAAGGACCCATGTTTTTCTGTGCACCGGCATAAATGAGATCAAATTTTGAAACATCAACAGGGCGGGAAAAAATATCGGAAGACATATCGCATACAACCGGGATCGGTGATGCAGGGAATTCTTTTACCTGGGTGCCATGAATTGTTTCATTCGATGTAATATGGAAATAGTCACAATCTGTCGGGATCGTGTATCCTTTCGGCATGTAAGAATAGTTTTTGTCTTTGCTTGAGGCAAGTACAGAAACTTCTCCGAAAAGTTTTGCTTCCTTGATGGCCTTGTTACTCCATGCACCCTCGTCAATATACGCTGCTTTCTTTTTCAGCAGGTTCATGGGAACCATGGCAAATTGGGTGCTTGCACCGCCCTGAACGAAAAGCACTTCATGGGTATCAGGAACTTTCAATAATTCTTTTACCAAAGACTTAGCCTTTTGCAAAACTGCTTCAAAATCCTTGCTACGGTGGGAGATTTCAAGGACACCCATTCCGGAATTATTAAAATTGAGGATATCAGCAGCAGCTTTTTGCAATGCTGATTCAGGGAGAATGCCGGGACCGGCGCCGAAGTTATGTTTGCGATTCATAAGGATATGATTTTAGAATTTGAGGTTCAAAGGTATAGGTTTTATGCGATCATGAAAAACAATAACTACAGAAGGAAAAAAGCCAATTTAGCAGCCAGGACTAGTAACCATGGAGACACGGAGATTTACTGCCAAATACCTCTGTGGCCCTCTGTGTCTCCGTGGTGATTGGCTGTTGTTTACAAACTGTTTAAGAAGTCATCCACTATTAATGTAAAATGCAAACATATGAGTCACGGAGATACACGGAGAAGAACCTCTGTAATTCTCTGTGTCCGCGGTGAAGGGCTGTTGGCTACACGCTGATTTTAATTTCGATATAGAAAATGAAAACATATGAGGGCACAGAGAGTCATAAAGATTTTTCTACACAGACGAAGTAAATATTTTCAATTTTGGGATTTATTTGGTCACCACATTCAGCATCTTTTCAAACTCCAGATCCTTCGGCTCCCATAGTTCAATCTTGTTTCCTTCCGGGTCCATGATGTGCACAAACTTCCCGTAATCAAAAGACTCGATCTCATCCACAACCTGTACGCCTTCGCTTTTCAATATTTTTACCAGCTCCTCCAGGTTCTCAACACGATAATTGATCATGAATTCTTTCGGTGAAGGATCAAAATATTTGGTGTCGGCTTTGAAAGGGCTCCACGCTGTATATCCTTTTTCCTCCGGCTTGTCACTCTTGCGCCATTCGAAAGAAGTTCCGTATGCATCGGTGTTTATGCCTAAGTGCTTACTGTACCATTCCTTTATCATATCAGGATTTTCACACTTGAAAAAAAATCCTCCGAGGGATGTTACCCGTTTCATATTAGATTACTTTTGAAGACCAATAGTACAATCTTTTTACGAAAGCATATAATGGAAGAACTCAATGACTATTTAGCAAAAAAAGGAAAAAAGCTTGAAACGCTTTGCGAACAATTCGGCACACCTTTGTATGTATATGACGGCGACATCATCGAGCGGCAGTATAAAAAACTGACTTCGTCTTTCAGCAGCGTTTCGTTGAAGATCAAATATGCGCTGAAGGCCAACACCAATCAGGGTATTTTAAAGCTGATGAGAAAATTGGGTTCAGGACTTGATGCAGTTTCCATTGAGGAAGTTCAGTTGGGTCTACTTGCGGGTTTTTCTCCGGAAGAAATACTATTTACTCCGAATGGGGTTGCTTTTGACGAATTAAAAAAAGCAGTGGAAATAGGAGTGAAGATCAATATTGACAACATCTCTGTTCTTGAACATTTCGGTCATGATTACGGCGACAAAGTACCATGTTGCATCAGGCTGAATCCGCATATAATGGCAGGAGGAAATACACACATTCAGACAGGTCATATTGATTCGAAATTCGGAATTTCTATTTATCAGTTGCGGCATGTGGAGCGCATCATTAAAAATTACAACATCAGAATAAACGGATTGCACATCCATACAGGCTCTGAAATTCTTGACTCATCCGTTTTTCTTCGCGTGGCTGATCTGATGTTTGAGACTGCGCAAAGTTTTCCTGAGCTGGAATTTATAGATTTCGGCAGCGGGTTTAAAGTTGCATACAAGGACGGTGATGCGGTAACCGATATTGAAGAACTGGGTAAAGAACTTTCACAACGCTTCAATGATTTCTGCAAGGGTTATGGAAAAAAACTTGAGCTCTGGTTTGAGCCGGGCAAATTTCTGGTGAGCGAATGCGGATTCCTTCTGGTGAAGGTGAACGTGATCAAGCAAACACTCTCAACCGTTTTTGCAGGCGTCGATTCAGGACAAAATCACCTGATACGTCCGATGTTTTATGATTCTCACCACCACATTGCAAACCTTTCCAACCCAAATGACAAGCCGCGGATTTATTCTGTGGTGGGTTACATCTGCGAAACCGACACCCTCGGCTGGGACCGTAAGATCAGTGAGATCCGTGAAGGAGATATACTTGCCATCTGCAATGCTGGTGCTTATGGTTTTTCGATGAGTAACAATTATAACTCACGTATGCGTCCACCGGAAATACTTATCTATAAGGACAAAGTACACCTCATCCGAAAGCGGGAAACGATTGAGGACTTGCTGAGGAATCAGGTGGAGGTGGAATTATAATTTGGAGTAGTCATTGCGAGGAACAACCTGTCCCGCTTTTCGCTGGCAAACAATCCCCAAACAAGAATTGTCACTGCGAGGAACGAAGCAGTCTCCCGAATTAAGTACTTAAAATCAAGAGAAGCGAAACTGTTACATTTCATAGTTACCACTCTGCCCGTCTTCCGCTGCTACTCCGGCTCACGCTGAAGGCCGGCGCATGCGGGGTATCCGCTGCAGCCGGGGCTATTTAACCGGCAGCACAGTTTTTGAGAAACCTTCCTTACATCCCAATCGCGTTTTAACGTTAGTAGAAATTACCAACATTTCTGTCATTAGAAATAATATTATCGTTTTATCAAGTTAATAGAGCGGTAACAAACCGAAATTTTGACAATACAAGATGGGGATTTTGACTCACTACTCCCCATCATACCTTTTATACCCGATTTTCCTTCTTGGCGGATTCGGCGTTTCCATCAATTGGCGAATCGCTTCAAACAGTGCCTGTATTTCATCGTCGTGTTTGTCAAATTTATTTTCAAGTAATTGAAATTTTGTTGCAAGTTCTTTATGGGTAGAAAGTACTTCGCGCAACTTTACAAATGCCCGAACTACCTGTATGCTTGCTTCAACCGCAATTCTGCTGTTGAGTACGCTGGCAAGCATCACAGCTCCGTGTTCTGTAAAGGCGTACGGAAGGTATTTTCGATATCTGCCTTTGCCTTTCTCAAAGGTCGCAATTTGCGACCTTTGAAAGTCGTATTCGGATTTTGTGAGTTGAAATATAAAGTCCTTCGGAAATCTGGTTATGTTTCTACGAACCTGTTCATTTAGCCTCTTGACGGTAACGCCATACATCATAGCCAGGTCAGTATCAATCATTACTTTATGATTTCGGATGAGATAAATTTTGTTCTCAATTCTTTCGATTGGTACCAGCGTTTTTGTTTTCGGCATATCTTTAATTTTTATGGGACTGTGGAGAATTGCAATAACGATTTAGAATTCTCTAAGGTCACAATTTGTGAGCTTACAGATTGTAATGGTTGGTGACTTGATGTCGTGAATTGCGATTTCAAGTTTCGTTGCATTTTTAACAACATGCAACCGAAAAATCAGGGATATTAAATCAGCAATGACTACATGGCTTTGGCCTTCAATGGCTGCAAATGTTGGGATTTGGCTGTTTAGAGGACACGCTATGAAACCGGCAATGCTGTTGCATAGCCCTGATCGCAGTGGAAAGCCCGGATCCGCCGGTTGGCGGAGAGGACTTGCAGCGAAGAGCAGGACCGGGGCCGCCAGGATTGCAAAACATCTGCTACTTAGATTCATTCTAACATCGTACTTTCGCACTTCCCTATTGGCAATTCGCTTATTCTTATAAAATTAGCTATTCGACGGGGTAATCAATCGTAATTGACATGGCTGATCATAAAAACGCACCTGAAGTTGAGCATTTGAACTTCATCGAGCAGATGGTTGAAGAAGACATCCGGACCGGCAAGCATGGCGGCAGGGTACATACGCGCTTTCCACCGGAGCCGAATGGGTATTTGCATATCGGCCATTCAAAAAGTATTTGTCTCAATTTTGGCCTGGCTGATAAATACAAAGGCAAGACGAACCTTCGGTTTGATGATACCAATCCCGAAAAGGAAGAGCAGGAATATGTGAACAGCATTAAGGAAGACATTCGCTGGCTTGGCTTTGAGTGGGAGAATGAATTTTATGCTTCTGATTATTTCGAGCAGATCTATCAGTTTGCAGTAACGCTGATTAAAAAAGGTTTGGCTTATGTGGATGATCAAAGTGCGGAGGTAATTGCTTCACAAAAAGGAACTCCAACAGAAGCGGGAAAAGCATCGCCATTTCGTGACAGAAGTGTAGAGGAAAATCTTGACCTGTTCGCGCGCATGCGTGCCGGTGAATTTGCTGAAGGCAGCAGAGTATTGCGTGCCAAAGTTGACATGGCGTCTCCAAATATGCACCTGCGCGATCCGCTGATGTACCGCATTAAGTTTGACCATCATCACCGCACCGGCGACAAATGGAAAATTTATCCGATGTATGATTTCGCGCACGGGCAAAGTGACAGTATTGAAAATATCACGCACAGCATATGTACGCTTGAGTTTGAGGTACATCGTCCGCTTTATGAATGGTACATCAAACAACTTGGCATTTTTCCTTCGCAGCAAATTGAATTTGCACGGCTCAATTTGAATTACACTGTAATGAGCAAGCGCAAGCTGTTACGACTTGTAACTGAAAAATATGTTTCAGGGTGGGATGATCCGCGCATGCCTACGATCTCCGGTTTTCGCCGGCGTGGCTTTACGCCTGAAAGCATCCGTGATTTTGCGGAGAAGGTTGGTATTGCGAGAAGAGAAAATGTAATTGATGTGGCGGTACTTGAATTCTGTTTGAGGGAACACCTGAATAAAATTGCGCAGCGCAGAATGGTTGTTCTTGATCCTCTGAAAGTGATCATTACCAATTATCCTGATAGAAATTCGGAGAAACTCACTGCTGAAAATTTACCCGGAGAAGATCATTCGCTGTATCGTGAGATGAGTTTTTCAAAGGAGATCTATATTGAAAGGGAGGATTATATGGAAAATCCATCTCCCGGTTATAACAGATTTTTCCCGGGAGGAATGGTGCGTTTGAAACACGCTTTCATTTTGAAATGTGATGAAGCTATTAAAAATGATGATGGCTCAATCAAAGAATTACGTTGCACATATTTCCCCGAAAGCCGGAGTGGCCAGGATAAGTCGGGTATCAAAGTAAAAGGAGTCATTCATTTTGTGAACGCAGCTGACGCCATTGATGTGGAGGTCAGGATGTATGACAGGCTTTTTAATGTGGAAGCACCTGATTCGGGGGAAGAAGATTTTACAAAATACCTGAATCCTGATTCATTGAAGGTTATTTCCAATGCAAAGGCAGAGCCTTCACTTAGTAAGGCAAAACCGGGAGAAAAATTCCAGTTTCTGCGCATGGGTTATTTCTGTGCAGATAAAGAATCAACTCCTGCAAAACTTATTTTTAACAGGACGGTTACGTTGAAGGATACGTGGGCGAAGGAGAACCAAGTGGCAGTGGGGAAAGGATGAATGGGGAGAGAAGAAGAAAGGGAGAGTGGGGGAAAGGGAGAGAGAGAAATGGTGAGACAATAAGCATTCAAAAGAGAATATGATTTTGGCAATCAATATTAGAAGAACATTACAAATGAAGGGAGAAGTTTGAGCGTGGAAAACAGTATTCAGGATATTGAAAATGAAATCATCGAAGAGTTTGAACTCTTTGATGAGTGGAGTGCCAAGTATGAATACATCATTGAACTCGGACAAAAGTTGCCGCCATTGGATGAGAAGTACAAAGTAGATGAAAACAAGATAAAAGGATGCCAGAGCAGCGTGTGGCTGAATGCATATGAGAAGGATGGGAAAGTGTTTTTTGAAGCAGACAGTGATTCAACTTTCGTGAAAGGAGAAATTGCTTTGCTGATCCGTGTATTGTCAGATCAGAAGCCTGAAGATGTGATCAATGCTGAGTTGAAATTTATTGACGTAATTGGTTTGCGGCAACACGTTGCTGTGACAAGGGCAAACGGACTTGCAAGCATGATCAAACAGATGAAGATATTCGCACTCGGTTTTCAGACAGTGAACCGTAAATTATAAAGTTGTGACTGAAGAAGTAATTGACATAAGACCCATAACCGAACGGGTGAAGGACATTTTACGTACCTGCTACGATCCGGAAATCCCTGTGAACATACTTGAACTGGGATTGATTTACGAGATCAATGTGCTGGAAGGGAATGATATCAATGTAAAGATGACATTGACTTCGCCGGCATGTCCTGTTGCTGAAACACTACCTGTAGAGGTTGAACAAAAAATAAAAGGAATCCCTGATGTAAATAATGCAAAAGTCGAGATCACCTTTGATCCGCCGTGGGAAAAGGATATGATGAGTGAAGAGGCGAAGATGGAATTGGGGATGTGGTAGGCCCACCCAACCCTCCCGAAGGGAGGGCAAAAAACATTGACAACTTGGTAATAAATAATGAAAACAGATGACTATAGGCGCGATGGAAAGTCTCCCCTACGGGGAGATTTAGAGGGTCCCATAATAAATAAAGTAGAAGAAAGCGGATTGTTGCAATTCGATCTGGAGGAATTATATCAGTCGGGGGAAAGGATACTTTTTGATCTGAAGCCATGGCTTTTTCAGGAATTGATATTAAAAGAGAAGGATTTTCGGGAGCGGATCAAAAATCATGACTGGCCTCAATACGAGAATAAATTTGTTGCCATCACCTGCACAGCTGATGCAATCGTTCCCACATGGGCTTATATGCTTGTGGTTACTCAGCTCGAGCCAATTGCAAAGACGATCGTTTTCGGCAGCCCCGCATTGCTCGAGGAGCAACTTTTCAGGGAGGCAATTTCAAAACTTGATCCTCAGAAATTCAAAAACCAAAAAGTTGTTATAAAAGGATGCGGCGATCACGTGCCTGTTTCGGCATATGTGGAATTCACCAATTTTCTTCGCCCACTTGTAAAGAGCATTATGTATGGTGAGCCATGCTCCACGGTTCCTGTTTACAAAAGCAAAGGCTCATAATCTTATAGACTCTTTCGAATAACGAATGGTCCAGAGGCATCGGGCCTGGCGAATATGCGAATTACGAATCGCAGAACTTCTGAATTGACATTCACTTATTCGTTTCGCTTTTGGCGAGATTGGTTATTCGCCGCGATAAAAGTATTTTAAATCACCCTTGCTTAATATCATTCTCCTTTGGAAGCGCATAGAGAAATAATGCATTAAAAAAAGCAAAAAAGGTAGCGCCCGGTTGCGTTTCAAGAGTATCTTCAGTGAGCATTGACAATGCCAGCGTCAGGAAAAATACCAGATATAAGAAGTTTTTCTTTTTTTCTAAGAACAGCATTGGATAGCAAATCGCAAAAAGGAAATAAGCGAAACCAAATACTCCGAATGCCACGGCAATCGCCAGATACTGATTATGTGCGCGGAGGTAATGATAACTGTTAAGTTTCGAATTCATCAATTCATACTGCCTGTGAACCTCATTGGGTAGGTCGCCCGTTCCTGCTCCGAAAAATAAATTTCCACTGATTGCATTACAAGCAGCTTTCCATGATTCAATGCGCTGCATAATGGAATGGCCATTAGGGTCGCCACCTTTTATGGACTGGTTTACTTCCCAAAGTAGCTCCAATAGTCGGACTTTGACAGATGGATTTTGGTAGTCGACGTTTGGAATTCCTGACTCGATGGATTTTATTTCTTTGTTACCCAGACTTGCAACTGCTGCGCTGTCTTTTCTTAAACCCTTGGAAGCCAGGAAGCGCATCAGTGTATATTTCAAAGGCTGCCCTTTTTTATCAAGCGAATCATAATGGATGATGCTCCGTTTGCTCCATTCATTGCGCATTTCTTCCTCGCACATATATATGTAGGCAGGAAATCCATTTTCAACTTCCGGATTTTTCAGATCAAAAGCATAGTAATTTCCCAAAGCTGTTTTTGCATTCATATCAATAAATACATAGCGCAGGGCATACTTTTCTTTATATGTTTTATTCAGCTGGTAGAATAATACTGCCGGTACGGCAATGAAGGCAACGATCAGCATTATTTTTCCTATACCAGCCTGCTGCTTCCAGGCATGTGAAATGAACAGAAGAGAGAATATAATTATAAGTACTGAAAGCCCGGTAAGCGATTCCACAATAACAAGAAAAATGAAAAGCCAGAGTGCGAGCAATAAAACCCCAAACCTGTAAAGGGGATTTGCAATTGCTTTATTAATAAAGACGAAATAGAAAATGCATAAGATTGCAATACAGGTAAAAAGTCCAAAACGGATGTGAGAAATTTTAAAAATGAAAACATCGCGGATGTCGAGTACTTCTCTGTGAATGACTCCAGTCAGGACAGCAATGCTCACAAGTGAGCCTGCGAAAACAGCAGCAATGAAACAGGAAAGAACAAGGTGGAATTGTTTTTTTGTAAGAGGTTCATTGCCGGCAATGATCAGCGTTAAAACCAGTATCGGTAGTTTGATCCTGATATCATCCCATCCCTGTGAAAGATCTGTTGTCCAAAACAAACCAACTACATGCAGGAGCCAGATGCCTGCTACCAGCATGGCTGCTTTGTTCCTGGAAAATCGTTTGAATTTTTCTATAAAATTTCCTTCCAGGAAAAATGAACCTGCGAGAATAAACTGTGAAAGACTGATCAGGAACAGCGACAACGGAAGGCCCGTAACGAGGACAATAAGCCCGAAAACGTAGAGGTAGTTGTGTCGCAGGAATAGTGGTTTATTCATTCTTTAATTCCCTGCAAATGAAACGAAAGCACGGTCCGGTTATTTGATTTATACAGAAATTTTGAAGGAACCAATTGTGTATGAAATGATCACTTTTTTATTTCGTCAATGGAAGCTTTGAAGGTGCCATTCAGGATGCCGGAATGCATCCCTGGATTGCCCAGTACTTCAATCGCCTTCTGAACCTCCTTGTCGTTATTAAAGGAGGCTTCAATTTTTCCTGCCTGATAGTAATAACGCGTTACAATCTCCTGTTCGATGAATCCTGAAATTTCCTGACGGTTTTTTTGAACGTCATCTTTCTTATTGTGCGCCAGTTTCATTTTCAATCCTTCTATATCACTTTTAAGATCTTCAAGGTACTTTTCTTCTTCTGAATTTTTTTTCAGCTCATCCAGGCTCTTTTCGCTTTTCGTTGTATAGTCATAATCTTTCTCTGCAATGTAAGTTACAAAATCATTCCAGTCTGATTCGCTGAGTTTGAAATCCCTTGCAGGAACGATGGACTCGTGTTCGTTCCTGTAATGGCTGGCAAAATCAAAAATTATATTTTTTGTAATGAGGCTAACGGTGATGTTGCTGAGTTTTTTTTGTTCAACAACGAGATCAGGCAAAATCCCTCCGCCATCAAAAACTTCCCTGCCGGCCTTTGTCTTAAAAGCTGTAACGAGTGAATCCGGAACTTTTCCTACGCTGCCGTCTTCATTCCTGTGCGTATAGTCAAGCGCCTGTATGCAGCGGCCGCTTGGTACATAGTATTTTGAAGTGGTGATCTTGAGTTGTGAATTGTATCCGAGCGTGCGAGTGGTTTGCACAAGCCCTTTACCGAATGTCCGCTGACCAATGATGACTCCCCGGTCAAGATCCTGAAGCGTACCGGAGACAATCTCTGACGCTGAGGCAGAGCCGCTGTTCACAAGTACAGCCAGGGGAATATTGGTATCGATGGCAGTGTTTATTGCTTTATAGGACTTGTCGAGCGCTTTCACTTTGCTTCGGGTGCTAACTATCTCCTGTCCCTTGTCAACAAATACATTCGTCACGTTGACCGCTTCGTTCAGCAATCCTCCGGGGTTAAACCGCAGGTCAAGGACCACTCCTTTCAGACTGTTCTTTTCTTTCAGTTTCACAAGTGCATCTTTTACATCAGCGCTGCAGTTGTCAGTAAAGTTGGTGAGGCGGATGTATCCGATATCATTCTTCAGCATTCCATAATAAGGAACGCTCTTCACTTTTATTTCTTCGCGCGTAATTATTTTTTCGATCGGATCTTTTACGCCTTCGCGGCGTATTAGCAATTTTACCTGCGACTTTGGCTGGCCTTTCAGGATGCGGCTGATCTCATCTGTTTTTTTTCCTTTCGCGCTGATGCCCTCCACTGAAAGGATCTCATCGCCTGCACGCAGGTCTGCCTTTTGCGCCGGGAACCCTTCATACGGCTCGCTGATCGCTACATAATCTCCCTTTTGTCTGATCAAAGCACCGATGCCGCCATACTGACCTGTTGTCATGAACCGGTAGTCTTCAATTTCTGATTCAGGAATATAATTGGTGTAAGGATCAAGTGTTGCGAGCATTGCATCAATCCCTTTTTTCATGAACTTTCCCGGCTCTACCGGATCAACGTAGTACATATTCACCTCGCGGTATACAGAGGAAAAAATGTCAAGATTTTTAGAGATCTCAAAATAGTCATCAACAAAACTATAAGTGATCACTGATGATGCCGATACAAAGACCACCAGCAATAGCGTTCTGTACTTTTTAAAAAGTGTTTTTATCATGGATAATTTTTGTAATGATTGGATCAGGGAACAGGATCATAGCCATGTCCACCCCATGGGTTGCACCTTGCAAGTCTCTTTAAAGTAAGCCATCCGCCTTTTGTCGCACCATATTTATCGATGGCTTGTTTACCATATTCAGAGCAGGAAGGGGTAAACCTGCAGCTTGGCGCAAGCAACGGTGAGATCGCTCCCTGATAAAATTTGATCAGGAGGAGGAACAGCTTACCGAGAATTTTTGAGAATAGCTTCTTCAAACCGTTGCAAAGTTAAAAGGAATTTTTTTTCGACCTCTTCATAATCAGGCACTTTTCGACCATTGAAAACGACCAGTATAGCACACTGTTTTTCTTTAGATTGCAATAACGAATAAATACCTGATTTATTCTTACGGTATACTTCACGAATGAGTCTCTTGATGCGGTTGCGGTCAACAGCCCTTTTAAAGAAACGTTTAGGAACTGCAATGGCCACCTGTACCGGAAAGGTTGTTGTTAATTCAGTTATTGTCCAGCTGATCCGGAATGGATTCATGCTGATACTTTTTCCTTCTTCAATAATCTTTTCAATGAGCTTCCGGCTTCGCAGACGTTCGTCTTTCGTAAAGGTATGACGGGAAGCAGGCATTTTATTGGAGAATGGAAGATGTATATGGAAAATGGCAAACGGGAAACGGGAGATGGCTTAAGGAAGCGGAACCTGTCAATGGGAAATTGAGAATTCTAAACAGTTCAATATTTCAAAGGCAATGAATCAGTGTAACGGCAAGACCTGGACGCGTTATCCTTTATTTGCTTTCTTAATATATTGCTCAAGGGCCATGGTCATGCTGGGTGCTGCAGGAATGGGCGCCTGGATGTCCAGGCGAAGTCCTGCATCAAGAACGGCCTGTGCAGTAGTCGGACCAAATGCAGCGATACGGGTATTGTTCTGCTTGAATTTTGGAAAATTCTTTGTGAGCGACTTGATTCCGGAAGGACTGAAAAAAACAAGCACATCATAATTCACATTGGCAAGGTCGCTGAGGTCGCTTGCAACAGTTTTATAAATAACAGCTTTTGAATAGACTATTTTTTCTTCGTCAAGCAATTCAAAAATGTCCTGTTTGTGTATGTCAGTGCAGGGAACGAGGAATTTATCCTCGCGGTGTTTTTTGATCACATCCATCAGGTCAAACACTGTTTGTTTTCCGAAAAAGATCTTCCTTTTACGGTAAACAACAAATTTCTGAAGATAATAAGCAGTTGATTCTGAGACACAAAAATATTTCATGGTCTCCGGCACCACAATGCGCATTTCTGCACACATCCTGAAAAAATGATCAGCAGCATTTCTGCTGGTGAGGATAACGGATGGGAATTCTGATATGTTTATTTTGTCCTTTCGGAAATCGATCGCTGAAATTCCTTCAATTTGTATGAAGGGACGAAAATCAACTTTCAGGTTAAATTTCTTTGCAAGGTCGACGTAAGGATTTTTATCGTTCTCCGGCTTAACTTGTGTAACGAGGATGCTTTTCACTTTCGTGCCCATATGGAAATCGTTTCAAAAATTCCCTTAATCCCCTGCTGAAAGTTCACTGCATCGATACCAATTTTACCAACACTAGCAGAGGGGCAATTTCGAGGGCGCAAAGATATAAAAATAAATAGAACGGGGAGAAGCCGGGGTAGCTTACGGCAATAAGAATTCCACGGCCAATGCGGTACAGGTAAGCAACTGATGCAAGGCCCAATGCGATAAAAATAAGGGTAGAGGTGCCGGGGAAAATCCCAAACAAAATGAGTGCAACCACCGGGATCAGGACCAGACCAAGGAGGTTGTTAATGATGAAAACATTAAAAATATAAGTGGACATTTCCCTGCCCAGGTTAAAAAGGTATCCGCAAAACCTAAGGACAAGAAACTTCAGGGTAAATACTGCCGAAACGATAAGTGCAAAGAAAACAAAGCGGATAAAACCGGTGTCCATGCCATCCAGAGACCAGTCGTAATGAATACTGAGGAGGTAAATAAAGCCGGCGGCAATGATGCTGAATGAGACATTAAGCATTACAGAAGCGCGTTGCATGAGCAGGTTCTCATCCCTCACGATCTGGTTTGTAAGATTGTTGTTGAAGCATGAAGCGATGATCTGAAAAAAGTTTTTCCTGTAATAAACCCTGATGTATGTAAGCACACCAAGTACCAGCACAAGTACAACAAACAGCCAGTCAGGATTGGAAATTTTCAGTTGCTGAGGCAGGTCATGCTTTGGCTGCAATTCATGGTAGCCCCAGATATTTACATTGTTTTGGCTTGCTTCTGATACAGAAGGAAAATGCAAAGTATCTGACTGAAAGCCTGCAGAATCACCGGATGAATTTGTTGAAGCTTTTTCTACTGAATCAGCATGTAACCGAATGCGCGTAAAATGTTTTACAGCCGACGCAGAATCTGTTGCATGCGCAGCGGGAAAACTACTCGTCACCGAAGAAGAATCATGAAAATTTTCTTGCACTGCACGAAGTTACGCAGTTGTTACAGACGATCGATGGTGCACAGCGGCAAAAAATCAACGGGTCAATTCATTAAAACCTTGTGCTCCGCTTTTGATCATTCGCCCAACTTAAACATCCTCGAGATACTGAAGCTCAGCTTCACACCGCCTTTTTTCCAGCTGTCCTGGGTATTGGGAATAAAGTCTGCTTCAGCCAAACCGATAGAATTGGTGTACATGATGGTGAACACGTGGCCTCCTGTTTCAATCTCCCATCCGATGCCCAACGGTGAATAATGGTTTTCGAGGTTGGTAGGGGAGATGTTGTAAAAATAGTCGGCAACGATGGCTGAGCTTCTTGTAACTTTCAAGCGGAATCCGCCACCAATGCTGAATACATCATTGCTATCTGAAGGCGAAACGATGTTGTGGTGTACCCACGTTGGAGCAACTACCAGTGAAAACCGTGAACCGAATTTACGTGCAAGGATCAGTTGCGTACAATAGCCGAGCCGGTGCGGCATTTTCTCAAGTCCTTCAAGCGGGTAATCTTTCGGGTCTTTTACTGTGTACGTGACTTCTCCGAAAAGCGCAATGGAAAGCGGGCTGCCGCCATTTGTTTTTTGCTGAAGCAATTTCAGTTTGGCGATTCCTTCAAAGGTTTGGTTTCTTTTAATGTGTGCAATTCCAGCAGTGAGCCAGGGTGTAATGCCGTAATGAAATCCAATGCGGATGTCGGCAGATGCATCAAGGCCGTAAAAGTTTTTCAGTCCGCCACCGCTTTCCGGAAAAATATTTCCAAAAAGGTGTCCTACACGAAAATCGAGGTTTCCTTTTGGCGTGGTTTCATTTGTTTCGATGTTGATGATCTTAAAACCTTTGAAGGTGGCAATGACCGGTTCGCGTTTTGCCGGGGTCTGACTTTGCAATTGTTTCAGCAGATCATCCTGGGCAAAGAGGGTAGTGGAGAAAAGCGTCAGGACAGCAAGTAGTATTTTTTTCATAAGTAAATTTATTTTTTGTAAGGCTGATAGATGACATTGATTTTAACGGCTACCGTATCGGCGATATTCTGAAAAAGGAGTTGTGGGATCTCTATTTTAAAATCATTCACAGCCAATGGAAAGTTACTTTGCAGCGACGCTTCACCATTCTTTACGGTGAATGTGCCGGGTGCAGTTATTTCCTTTTCCTGTCCGTGCATGGCCATTTTGCCTGTGGAGGTTACTTCGTATATGCTGTCTTTACTGAGGTCGAAGTCACCATTAATGATTCCGCTATAGGTGGCATTCGGGAACTTATCACTCTCCATGTATTTTTCATTGAAGTGTTCCTGCATGAGGTCTTTCTTAAACTGAAAGCTGCGGATGGAAATGATAAACGCCACATTTTTTGTGGACGTATTGAGAATGCTTTGTACACTGTTACTGGTGGCTTCAATATTCTCCAGCGGGGATGCGCTGAAAAAAGTTGCACTGCCTGATTTGGCGGTGAATACCTGGGCCATGAGTTGAATGACACAGACGTTTAGGATTGTGAATAACAGGGAGGTTTTTCTCATAGCAATTGCTGAGAAGCAAACCTACGGGATTTTTTTAGGAAATAATAAGGGAAATTTTAAAAAATGGTTATCGAAATAAGCCATTAAAGAGACCCATCGATATTATGGCTGAAGAGGGATAAATTGCTGCCTAATTCGATTTAATAAACTTCGTCGTGTATTGTTCATCCGCACCCGACAGTTTACAGATATACACTCCCGGCGCGAGGTCAGTAAAATCCTCATCCAGCTTGTAGGTATTGGCCCTGAAAAAACGATTGTCAAAAAATTTCTTTTGGGTTTCACCCAATGCATTTAAAACTTCAATGGAATAATAACCCTCACGCTGTATTTTGAAATTCAAAAAGGATCTTGATGTGGTAAGAGAAGGTGCCAGGAAAAACAGGTTGTTGTTTTTGCTGTTCACGTATTCGGTTTGGGAATAATCATGATCCGGCCTTGCCATGCGCTGTGGGCAACCGGGAACGGTAATGGGTGAAATGTAAGCGTGAAATTTTGAACCGGCATTTGCCCTGAAACCATGTTTGAGTACCACCTGGTTGGAGGCGACAAATGTTACATCAGCGTTTGCATCAACAATATAAGCTCCCTGGGGCTGGTTGTTGTCCACGCTGGTTCCCGCTTTGATAAAATCAGCAGCTTCATAATTTAAGATTGTGCGCGTTTCTGTTTTGTTTTGAAATAACCATTGTTCGTCTCTTTCTGTTACGGTTCCGCCGGTATAGAGCAATTGGTATCTCTGTTTGTTTATGTTTGTTGGGGTATTTTCAAAAACAATTTCCGAGCCGGGGTTTATTTCAAAGGTGCAATCAAAAAGTTTTACGCAGGGTTCGATGGTGAGTTTGCTGCCGCTAATTAAATGGTAGATTGATGAATACTTGTGATCCGTTGAGCCATTGGGGTAAGCGTTGGAACTGATGTGGTAATCCATAAATAGGTCTGTTTCAACAGGGACCTTTCTAAGGTCAGTGAAGGGCCCACCATTAGATGGATCATTATTAGCAGCTTCTACATAATAATCAAAACTCTGGATGCTCAATTCCGATTATAAATTACTTTTTCAATAGGGTTAATTCGTGAAAGATCAATATACTTATCAATAAAATATTTATGAACCATTTCCTGCCCAGGGGTAACTTTCGAATTTAGATTAGTTCCGTCATTGCTATATCCTGCTAGAGCTTCGCCGTATGAAATACGGGGAAAGGTTGAAAGAATAAAAGTAAATGGTGCAATAGGAAGTCTATCGGCTGTATAAGCATCCACTGTAAAGGAATTGGCCGGGTTATTCACGGGTACGTATGAGAGTACCGTACAATCATTATCATCAATTTCATTATAGGGTTGATAATCAAGCGTACCACCCAAAATAGATCCCCAAACAGCCGAACATTGGTTTATAATGTTAGAAGGAATAGAATATGCTTCACAATTTTCAGTTTTGGAATAATCGGAATTGAGCATCCAGAGTTCAGGCTTTATTACTATATCGTGAGTGGCAATCCCTCCGGGTGTATTGCTTGAGGTAAATGGATATTCTCTCATTTTACCACGGGTATGATCAAGCAAAAATGAAAAAGAATTAATTATGGGAGATCCTGTCAAACTCGTTCCGCAATGAAGACGGATTGTATGTTTTAAAATGGTATGTGGTAAGGCATTGCGATCGTTACCCACTCCACCACCTTCAAACGTTGATGAAACAAGAGAATTTGGGCTACTCATCCATGAATTAATATCAGGACGAGTTCCTGTTTGTAAAACGTATCGCGAAAGTTTATTCGTGGAAATTTGACTAGTTAAGGGATAGTCCCAAGAGTTAGAATTAGAATTATAATAATTGTCTTCAGGCATAATTAACTCTCGAGTATTACCATAACCACAATTACCATCAGGATATGTAGAATTTGGGAATGCACAATCAAGTGAAAAAGGGAATGAAACTGCTTCAATTTCATAGGAAATAAGGAAGTTATTTATGTCAATACCTGGCGACACGCGGGACTGATTACCCCAAGGGATGTTGGAAAGATCAATTTGATACTCTCCGTTATAGACTATCCCTTGGTAAAACCAATAATAATAGGTTGGGCCCGTTTGAGCAGAATACACAAAATCTGCAAGAGGCTTCGAAGGAGGGGTATTGTAGAAATCTATTAGTTCCTGTGCCACAATCAAATTTTTTGAAGAGTAAGCATA
>JAPLDB010000060.1 GCA_026391975.1 Bacteroidota bacterium
CAGGGCGGGCTTTTCCTTCCAAAACCAAATAGCATCTCAGAATATTATCTATTTCATGAATCAGAGGAGTTTTTTAATTATAATTCCACAAATGTTTACAGACCGATAAGCCTTAGCTATAGCATTATTGATGTTGCTTTAGATTCTGGTAAGGGTGGAATTGAAAATAACTTTAAAAATATTCACCTAATTGATGACACGCTTACTCATGGCAAACTTTCAGCAGTTAGACATGCGAATGGCAGAGATTGGTGGCTTATTATTCATCGTTTCAACTCGAATTTGTTTTATAAATTTATTATTACCCCCTACACAATTTTAGGTCCCTTTACTCAGAACATTGGAAGTTTTAATCCTGCCGATGTTTACTTTGGACAAACTAAATTTTCTGAAGACGGAAATCATTACTTCATTCAACTCCAAAACGATTCAGTTGACTTGTTCGTATTAGCAATTGTGGGAGGAGCATTTTCACCATCTGGAAGATTTCTTTATTTAAATAATGACAGAAAAATTCATCAATTTGATTTGTGGGCTTCCAATATACAGTCCTCTGATTCTATAGTTGCCGTTTGGGACTCTACCGGAACGCCAAGCATTTTTTATGAATCAACTTTAGCACCTGACGGAAGAATATATTTATGTACATACGTTGGAACAACCATTTTACATTACATCGAGTATCCCGACTCACTTGGAACGGCTTGTAGTATAATTCAAAATTCATTTGTAACCCCCAACCCAAACACCTTTTGCTTCCCAAACTACGCAAACTACGAACTCGGAGCAGATATTGGAAGCATTTGCGACACCCTTCTTTACATCAGTTTAAATGAAATCCAAGCAGCAGAAAAAGAAAAGCTAAATATATTTTATCATCCCGCTTGGCAAACCGCCTTCATCAATGCAAGTGGCATACAAGGAAAAAACTATTCACTCTCCATTTTCGACATCACTGGCAAACAACTTTTTTACGAGCAAGGAAAAATTTCATCACAATACTTCACAAAAGATTTGCACTGCAACTTCGCAAATGGGATCTACATCGTTTCCTTTTCAACAGATAGAGAAAAACTCATAAGCAGATTTATTATTCAATGAGCATTACACCACAAAAAAATCCGCCGCAATCCTATCCGCAAAAAACTTCCCTTTTTCCGAAAGAATGAAATTCTGATTTTGCTGAATCATCAATCCCGTCTCAATTTTTTTCTTTGCCTGCCTGAAAAAAGTTTCTGCAACATCTGTCCCGTAGTCCTTACTGATTTTTTCAAGATCGCACCCCCACATTGTCCGCAGTGATACCATCACGTATTCATTGAATTTATTCTGTTCCGTAAGAATTTCTGTTTCTGCGGGAATTTTTCCTTCATTGATAATGCGGATGTATTCATTGTTATTCCTGATATTCCATTGCCTCGATTCTCCATTGAATGAATGGGATGATGGACCAACCCCTAAATATTTTTCTCCCAGCCAGTAAGAACTGTTGTGTTTTGAATACAACCCTCCACGCGCAAAATTTGAGATCTCATATTGCTCAAATCCATTTCGCGCTGCCATCTCCATGAGTATTCCGAAATGTTTAGCCTGCTTCCCGTCCTCCACTCCTGCCTGATTTTTCTTTGCAATGGCATGCGCAAGCGCTGTACGCGGCTCCACCGTGAGCGCGTAACAGGAAAGGTGTTGCACGTTCAGATCAAAAGCTGTGCTAAAGTTTATTTTCCATTGCTCGTCGGTAAGTAAAGGTGTTCCATAGATGAGGTCAATAGTGATGTTGTCAAAACCCGCCTCCTGCGAAAGCTTTACCGACTCAATTGCCTGTGCTGCCGAATGTGCGCGGTTCATCCATTTCAAATCCTCATCATCAAAACTTTGTATGCCGATGCTCAGCCGGTTCACCCCGCCCAGTCGCAATGATTCCAGCTTTTCTCTTGTAAGATCATCCGGATTGGCTTCCAAAGTAATTTCCGCTTTATCTTCAACTGTAAAATTTTTCCTTATGACGGTCAGAATATTTTTTATTTCATCCCCGCTCAGCAATGAAGGCGTTCCTCCTCCGAAGTAAATAGTTTGCAGGATTGAACCGGGAGAAGACAAATCCCCTTTCGATTTCAGTACTGTGGAAAAATGAAAATCACAGTAGTGACAGGCCTGCTTGCAAAAGGGAATATGTATGTAAATGCCAGGCATACTTTAAAATTGAAACGGGGATATTTTCCTCCCCTTTGGGGAGGTTAGGTGGGGCTTTACTTTTTAAGTACGATCCGGAACGTTGTCCCCTTATTCGGCTCCGAATGTTTCACAAAAATCTGCCCGGCATGATACTCTTCAATAATACGCTTGCTCAGCGAAAGACCAAGTCCCCAGCCGCGGCTCTTGGTGGTGTAGCCGGGTTTGAAAACGGTCTTGACTGCTGACTTAGGAATCCCTTTTCCTGAATCAGCGATGTCAATATAAACGAACTGCTGCTGGTCCGTAATGGTCGCGCTGATCTTTCCCTCTCCTGTCATGGCATCAATTGCATTCTTCAGAATGTTCTCTATCACCCATTCAAAAAGCGGTATGTTCATCGGAGCGAATACCTGTGCGCCGGAATTATTCTGCAAAGAAAAATTGATCTTGTCTGAAGTGCGTGTCCTGATGTAATCGATGGAATGTTCCATCACCTCCTGCACATTTTCCCTTTGCAAAGAAGGCGCTGATCCAATCTTTGAAAAACGATCGGTAATGGTCTGCAGCCGTTGTATGTCCTTTTGTATTTCTCCTGTATATTCACTGCTGAGCCCTTTCATCTTCAATATTTCCATCCATGCAATTAGTGATGACAACGGCGTTCCCAATTGATGGGCGGTTTCTTTCGCCATCCCCACCCACACCTGATTTTGTTCACTCTTTCTTGAATTACTGAAAGCAAGGTAGCTCACAAACAGAAAAAGTGCAATCACTGAAAGCTGGAAGTATGGATAGTAGCGCAGTTTGACGAGAAGGGTGGAATCCTTGTAAAGAATGTAATTCTTGTTTTGCCCGGGCAGGACTATTTCAATCGGTTCATGGCTGTCGCGCATTTCAGCAATTTGTTTTGCTGAATAAGACTTATCAAGCATCTTCAATGAATCGAGGTTTCTATAAGTGATCAATGCGAAAGATGAATCGGTAAGCACGACAGGGATAGTTGTGTTGTCGCTTATAACAGCATACGGAAAACCCAGGTCTGTATTCAGCTCGCTTACGTCTGCCAGCTTCTTGGTCGCTTCAGCCCACAGGTTGATTTTCTTTCGCTCTTCATCTGCCAGACTTTTTACCAGCTTGTTGGTATACCACAATGATGCAGCACCGATGAGCAGGGCTGCAGTGAGCAATAAAAGTTTCCAGCGTTGTTTTTGTGCGTAAATGTTCACGGGTTCAAAAGTAAGGCGAAGATTTCATAACCACAGGTTTCTCTTTCCATTTTCACCATTTGTCCAAAACTTAAATTCTTTTACCGGCAATTTACGTCTTTCACTTCTGCTTTTCAGGCGTTTCATCCCAGTCAATTTGCATTTCTTCCTTCTTTTTCTTCTCCTGCTTCAGCGTGGTGTCCTTCTTAAAGATGCCAAACTCCTGCTTTAACAGCTGTTTCACATTTTGCTGATCGGCTTTCAGGTCTTGCGCGATCTTTTGTGAAACGGCCTTTTTATCATATGAGAATTTAGGGTCATCCACAGGTCCTTTCATGGATATAAACAGTTTTGTGTGGCCCAGCCCGTCATCTTCTATCATTCCAAATTCGGTATTCTGACTCTTCATCTTCTTGCCCATCACATCCCCCAAAAGCATGTTCAGCTTATAATCAACTATGTTATCGAAATCATGCGTTCCGCTTGCATTCAGGTTGAGTGCACTTGATTTAATGTCCATGGAAGGAAAGTATATCTTCCTGTCATGGATATGGATCAAATTTTTCAACGTACTGAATTGAATTTTTTTCAGGTCTGCAAGCTTCAGATATTTTGAAAGTGACAGGATTGGCTTAAAGTCATTGAGCTCACCGTTGTCGATCGTAATATCTGCCTCTGCATTTACCTTCGCCGGATTGATCGTAAGGTCTTTTGTCCAGGATGAATTGAAAACCACATCTGCGCTCACCTTGCCTTTCAGGTTTTTATCCGTTACCGTTTGTTCGCCGAAGTTTTCCATCTGGTAAAAAAGTTCTGTGATATTCACCTTCGATACCCTGGCATGGCATCCCATTAATACGCTGTCGCGCCTGCCTGTGGCAATGGTTGCACTCATTTTTACGGTTCCTTCCATTGCCCTGAAATTAAGGTCAGGACTTGTGATCACCTGGTCTTCGATGTGAATGGTTCCGCCGATGCCTGTGGCTTCAAATTTTCTGAAAATCAGTTTGTCGGCAGTGATGTTCAGGTCGCATACCAAACGTGGATTGATCTTAATTTTATAGGAGGTATCTTCTGATGAAACGGGTGATTTGTTCTCAAGAATTTCATTCAGGTCAATGAGCTTTGATGATACTGAAATATTCATGTTGGCCTCCTGGTTGGGGATCAGCAGGAATGTGATAAAGTTTTTCAATGACCCCGTAATGCGAAAATCAGTGGAGGAAATTTTTCCATCGAGCGCTCTGATGTCAACATTGTTATCGTGCAACAGAAAATCGCCGTTGATGTCTTTATATACCAGGGGATTTTGCTTTATCTTCAAAGAAACATTTTCAAGCGCAATTGTTCCCGAAGCATCACTCTGGTAATTGCCGGAAGTGGCATATTGCCTTAGATTTTTAATCATTCCCGCAAAATTCACATCAAGTTTCGCTGTGCCTGTCAGTATTTCAAGTGTGTCGTGCTTGATAAATTCACGGAGCGAGTTCAGGTCCAGGTCCGCTTTTGCATGAAGCGTAAGAAATGGATTGTCAAAATCCCTGATCGAGAAATTTCCTCCAACAGGCTTGCCATTCAGGCTTCCATTGAATGAATTGACGACAAGTGCAACGGGTTTTGCGCCGTTTTTTTCAAAAGTTCCGTTCAGGCCAAGGCGATCAAGGACAACTGAACCTTCAGCAGGCCGAAGCGACCCCTCGGCCAGTGAGAAAGAAAAACGGATATCAGGTGTGTGGTCATTCCCTGCTTTCCCGGAAATAACTGACTTAAAAATAAATTTCCCTTTCGATGTGAATCCTGCAAAATGTTTCGCGTAAGCTTCCGGAAGCAGACTCAGCATGTTGCTCAATTCAGCTTCATGGGAATTGATGCGCAGGTCAAGTTCCGTGGTTTGTCCTGCCCCATTGATGTTTCCTGAAATATCAAATAACAGGTCTGCAATGCGCAGTTGCGAGTCCTTGAATTCATAAATATCCGTTGTGTTATTCACTTGCAGGGTCGTCCTGATGCTGACCTTTTTATCATGGGCATAATCCGTCTTCCCTGCATAGAAATGACCGGCCATTAAATCCAGATCAGCTTTCAGCTCAAACCGGTCGCTTGAAAATTTTCCTCGTAATGTTCCTTTTGCAGAATTAAAAATATACTTCTGGTCATTGCCTATATCAGAATAAGTAACCCTGACTTTATCAAGTGTCACATTTTCGAGGTCTATCACAGTATTGCCGGTGTCTCCTGAGGACTTCCAAAAGTGATAATTGTCTGTTCCTTTTTCAAAAATTCGGATATTGATGGCCCCGTTCTTCAGAATGATTTTTCTGACAGAGACGTCCTTGCTGAAAACACCCATCAGGTTAAAAAGCAAAGACAGTTTTTCAGCTTTAAGTAATGTATCCCCGGAGTTAATCTTCCCTGCAGATCCTTTACCGGTCAATACCTGCATTGCATCTTTTGCAACAACATTATTTAATTCCACCGATGCGTATGGAAAATGACTGATCACTGAAAATTCTATTTTGCCAACCTTGATCTCTGAATTCAGGTTTTTGTTGATGTTGTCAAGCAGGAGTTTTTTGATCTCATCCCCATAAAAAATGCCTATCAGAATTGCCGTTGCAAAAACTGAAAGCAGTGCAATACCGAAAATTTTCAGTAACGAGCGGAAATTAAAAACTGGTTTCAAGTTAAATCTAAACGAATCGGTCTTGTAAAACTTCTATATAATACGGAAAATGAAATGAATAGTTCAGAAAAGTTCCCGATTAATTCGTGTTTTTTACAGATGAAGCCTCCCGGAAAACATAGCCGATCAATGGTGCTGTTTTCATGATCAGGTAGGTAATAAACAGGGGTACGATCAATGAAAAAATACAGAGCAGTGGATAAATCATGCTGTCATGGGTAGATTTTGAATATTTGTCAGGGAGGCCTTTTTCCAGAACGGAAATAGTGGGAAGATTTTTTTCCTGTAATGAATACATCGAGTATAACCGGTATTTATATGATTCGAAAAGGTCTTTGAAATAATCCTCACTTTTAGACTTGACATTTTCGATGCTCATACCAAATAACTGGCGGTAACCATCATCATGTACAGATGTTTGAATGAAGCGCTGCATGCTGCTGAGTAAGCTATCCATTTGAGAAAACTCCCGGCTGGAGCTGGATCTGAGATCCTTTGCAAGTGACTCAAATATTTCTGTCTTTCTCGAAAGATTTTCCAGTGTGATCTGTCTATTGATATCGTTGATCTTTTTTCCAATGGCATTTGCCAGGTTCGATGCAACATTGTAATCCAGCCTGTCCGAAATTTGCACAGTTATGATTTTGGTTTTGGCAATGCTAACGCTCATGTGTTCTTTCAGTGTGTTTGTTACATTAAGGTAGCTGTCGTCCGATTCCCGGGGAATCCTATAGTGTGTATATAAATCAAACTTATTTATCAGGTAGTCCATCATTTGTGATGAGTAAATGATCTGGTTGATCCTGTTAAACCCCCTGTCGTCATTAAACTCATCCATAGGCCCATCATTGTTACGATCCCATAGTACTTCCGCAATATTGGTTGAGTTAACAAGAAAGGTGATGCGGCTGGTGTAATATGAATGTGTATGATAGGTGTAAAAACTGCCTGCCAGAACAAGGAAAGATGCTGAAAAGAAAATCAGCCTGTACTTTTTAATATAACGCGCAAGAGAAACAAGGTCATGTACGGATGAACTTGATTCCCAGCTATGGTGTTTTTGATTGTCCAAAAGAATATGCGGTTATGGTTCACAAATATGGAAGAATTTATTTACAGTCAAAATAATTTTTGGCAAGTGATTCAAATAGTGGTGCTAACTTGCGGCAACTATTCTTCTTAAGTCCATTATGAAAAGTGTTCTAATACTTATTATTCAGGCGTTTTGCGTTGTAACTGTTTATGCGCAAAAAGCTCCTAATGTTTTAATTGTGATTGCACATCCTGATGATGAAACGGGGTTTGCTGCCACGGTTTATAAGATCACCCATGAGCTGCACGGAAATGTGGACCTTGCCCTGATCACCAATGGAGAAGGTGGTTACAAGTATTCTACCCTCGCTGAAGACTATTATCACCTGGAATTGACTGATGAAAAGGTGGGAAGAGAAAACCTCCCGCGCATCCGTAAACAGGAGCTGATGAATGCAGGCAAGATCATCGGAATCAGGAATTACTTTTTCATGGATCAGTGGGACCGTAAATACACCACCGATGAACGCGACCCGCTGGATACTGCATGGGATGTAGGACTTGTAATGGTACAACTGCGCAGGATCATGATGAATGTGAAATACGATTATGTTTTTTGTCTGTTGCCGGTACCCGAAACACATGGTCATCATAAGGCTGCAACAATGCTCGCCCTGCAAACCGCCGACCAGCTTCCTGATGAACAAAAGCCAATCGTGCTCGGCGTTTCAGACTCGAATAAAGACGATACTGTACATACCACATTTGAGCAACTGAAGGATTACAAAGAAACGGCCATTGATAAAAATGCACCGCTGTTTACGCTGGACAGAACAACCAAATTCGGATTCAAGAAATCCCTTGATTATAAGGTAATCGTGAATTGGGAAATTGCTGAACATAAGTCACAGGGAACCATGCAGCTTGCCATGAACCGGGGAGATTTTGAAAACTTCTGGTATTTCAAGATCAATGGAAATAAGGGGATTGAAAAAACACGGTTGCTTTTTGAAGAACTGAAGAAGGTTCCTTATCCGACGAAGACCTATTGAAATTTGAAAATGAGTAAATGTGCAGATGTGAAGATGAAAACCATCGGGCTTCCTTTTCCTGATTAAAATTCCCAATGCAAAAACTAACCCGCACGCTCGGACTTACCCAAAGCACAGCCATCAACATGATCGACATGGTGGGCATTGGTCCGTTTGTGACGATACCATTTGTAATCGGTGCCATGAATGGTCCTGCATGCATTGTAGCGTGGTTGCTCGGTGCACTGCTTTCTTTTTCTGATGGAATGGTATGGAGTGAGCTAGGTGCGAAGTGGCCAGAAGCCGGAGGGAGTTATCAGTTTCTGAAAAAGCTTTTCGGTGAGAAAAAACAAGGGGCATTGCTTTCGTTTCTATATATCTGGCAGACAACAATACAGGCACCACTTGTAATAGCATCCGGCGCCATTGGCTTTGCACAGTACTTCACATACCTGATACCATTGGAACCCTGGCAGCAAAAAATAATTTCAGGGGCCCTTGTCATTCTTCTCACGGCCCTCCTCTACCGAAAGATCGCTGATGTGGGGAAAATTTCTGTGGCATTGTGGATCGGCGTGCTGCTAACCCTTGTATGGCTCATCTATGCCGGACTCACCCACTTCAATGCAGCGCAGGCATTTGATTTTTCATCTTCGCCGGCATGGTTCTCCTCTTTGTTTTTTGCGGGGCTGGGACAAGCCACCATCAAAACCATGTACAGCTATCTTGGGTATTACAATGTGTGTCACATCGGTGCGGAGATAAAAGATCCTGAAAAAAATATCCCTCGCAGCATCATGATTTCGATTACAGGTATCGCTATTATTTATTTGCTGATGCAGATTGTGGTATTGGGTGTAATTCCCTGGCAGGAAGCCAAAGATTCGCAATTTATTGTCAGCACATTTTTCGAAAGGATATACGGACACACCTCCGCTATCGTTGCTACAGTATTGATTTTATGGATCGGGCTGGCATCTTTATTTGCGGTGATGCTGGGCTATTCACGCGTGCCGTATGCAGCAGCGGTAGACGGAAATTATTTTAAAATTTTCGCTCGGCTTCATCCCACCAAAAACTTTCCCCATGTTTCATTGCTCATACTTGCAGCTACGGCATTTGTATTCAGTTTACTTTTTAAGCTGAAAGAAGTGATCACGGCAATCATTGTGATGCGCATCCTCATTCAGTTTGTGAGTCAGGCGGTGGGCGTTATTTTATTGCGGAAGAAAAAAGAAGCGATGCCCTATAAAATGATTTTGTTTCCGTTGCCGGCAATAATTGCCATCCTGGTATGGATGTTTATTTTTTTCTCGTCGGGGCTACCATATATCCTCGGTGCGCTGGGGGTAATTGCAAGCGGGATGGTGGTGTATTATTTTTTTAACAGGAGAAAAACGTGATTCGCACCAAAGTGGTTAAAGAATGATGGCCCATTTCTACGGGCTTGTGTGCTGGCAAGTCCCCCTTTGGGGGATTTAGGGGGCCGGCTGTTTGTTCCTCCCCTTCGGGGAGGTCAGGAGGGGCTAAACAGCGCCTTCAACTCCGTCGCATCATGCGGCTTCATCTTCCCGGCAAGTATCAGCGCAAGTTGTCTTCTGCGCAATGCACCACCGTAGCGTTTGATCTCTTCCTCAGACTCAGGCACCAGTTCGGGCACGGGAAGCGGAGCGCCATGCTGATCTACTGCCACAAAAGTATAAATGGCTTCATTGCATTTTTTTCTTTCGCCTGTGACCCTGTCCTCTACCCATACATCAATGTAAACTTCCATTGACGTGGTAAATGCGCGAGAAACTTTTGCCTGTATGGTTACGATACTGCCCAGTTTTATCGGATGATCAAAAGATACGTTGTTTACTGATGCTGTTACAACCACTCTTCTGCAATGGCGCTGCGCAGCTGTTGCGCTGCAGATGTCCATCCAGTGCAGGAGCCGTCCACCCATCAGGTTGCCCAATACGTTGGTGTCATTCGGGAGTACAATCTCCGTCATGATGGTTAATGATTCGCTGGCTTTCTTGGGTTGAATTGACATTGTTATTTAGTTGATTGGTTGATTGGTTTATTAGTTGATTGGTAACAGCCGAAAGAGAAATTAGTTAATCAAAAAGTGGCACTGAATTTACTAATCAACCAATTAACTACTCAACTATTCCTAATCCACCGGCTGTTTAACATTACTCCGTCTTACCCTTTTCAAATTAATTTCCCTTATCGGTGCAACGATCAGTGGAACTTTTTCGATGGTAACAGAACTGGTATCAAGTCCGAATGCCCGTTCTTCACTGAGAGAAATATGCTTTAAGAGGAAATAAATGTCCATGATAATTTTTTCATAGAAAGGCAATTCATTTTCATACGAAAGAAATTTTTCCATCACCACAAAGCGGAAATCACCGATCAGGTTTTTTCTACCGAGAGATTCGTAGCGTGAAGTAATATCCACTTCAAAATTTTTCACAAGGTCCTCCACTACTTTACGGAACATTAAATTAATGCGTGGCTCGACCCTGAACCCAAGACGAAAATCAACCCGAATGATATTTCCTTTCAATATTTCTGTTACTTCATATTCGAGCGTATAAGGTTCGTCAAGCACATCAACGTGAACAAACCAATATACATCGGCGCGCTTGGGTTGTTTCTGTAAAATAGAATACATCACCTTGGCCTCAATCTCGTCGCGCATGTTTGCACTTGTAAGGTACACAAGATGGGTTGCGTATTTAGGAATTGAAAAATCATGGCTGAGATCGCGCATAAGGTTTTGGTAATCCTTCAATCGCACAAACTCAACAAAACGGTTCCGGATTTTTCTGGCTTCATACCAGCTCATCATTAACGAAATGAGTCCATAGGCAATTAAAAGTGTAATCCATCCACCATGAGGAAACTTATTAAGATTTGCAATCAGGAATGCAACCTCTACAGTGAGGAAGAGCAAGAGTAAAAATCCGATCAGGATAATGGATACGCGCTTCATGTACAGATAATATGTCAGCAGCATGGTGGTACTTAGCATCGTAATAATGATTGCCAGACCATAAGCCGCTTCCATTCCGCTACTTTCCTTGAAGAATAATGTAATGCCGATGCAGCCAATCATCATGAACCAGTTTATTGAAGGAACATAAAGCTGTCCCCTAAAATTGGTCGGGTAAACGACCCTTGCCTTTGGCCAGAAGTTAAGCCGCATGGCTTCGTTGATGAGCGTGAATGATCCACTAATCAAAGCCTGAGAAGCAACTATTGCTGCTGCTGTTGCAATTACGATTCCGGGGATTACCCACCATGAAGGCATCATCGCAAAGAACGGGCTTTCATCATTGAGCACTCCGCCAATATGCTGCATCAGGTATGCGCCTTGTCCGAAATAATTCAAAACCAGCATGGTCTTCACAAACATCCAGGTAATCCTGATATTTTTTTTACCGCAATGTCCTAAGTCGCTGTACAAAGCTTCAGCACCCGTAGTACAAAGGAAAACTGCACCCAGTAACCAGAAGCCGCCGGGATAGGTCGTAATCATGTGTATGGCATAATATGGATTCAATGCCTTTAATACCATCGGGTATTCTGTGATTTCAACAACACCCAATACACCAATCATAAGAAACCAGATCATCATCATCGGTCCGAAAAAATTTCCGATAAACTTTGTTCCGAATTGCTGTATCACAAACAGTGCAGTCAGGATTGCAATAACGATCGGCACTGTTGGTATATCAGGATTGTATACTCTCAGTCCTTCTATCGCAGATGAAACAGAAATGGGTGGCGTAATAATTCCGTCCGCAAGCAATGCTGATCCGCCAATGATTGCAGGCCATACAAGCCATTTGCGTTTCGTTCTTCTTACCAGTGCATAAAGAGAAAATATTCCGCCTTCACCTTTATTATCTGCGCGAAGCGTAAGCAAAACATACTTGAAAGTAGTTTGAATCGTCAATGTCCAGAATACACAGGAGATGCCGCCAAGTACTAAATCAGCATTGATTGGCTGCTTGCCAATGATGGCCTTCATTACATATAACGGTGACGTACCGATATCTCCGTAAATAATGCCAAGCGTAATAAGCAAACCAGCAGCGCTGACAGTATTGATGGTATGTTTGCTCACTCGAAAAAAATAATGGGTGGCAAAAGTATGTCAGTTGTTTGCATGAACAAAGAAATGAGGCGACTTTATTTTTACGTATACGCAAAGCCCGTATATCACAGTTACGCGTTTGCGGCATCAGTCTCCTCGGCACTGCCAATTATTTTTTTTACCTCATCAAACATGGCTTAACTTTGCAACGTGCAATCTAAATATGACGTAATCGTAGTGGGGGCCGGGCATGCGGGCTGTGAGGCTGCTGCTGCTGCTGCAAACATGGGATCTAAGGTTCTCCTGATCACCATGAATATGCAGACGATTGCGCAAATGAGCTGCAACCCGGCCATGGGCGGAATAGCTAAAGGCCAGATAGTCAGAGAGATAGATGCTATTGGTGGCTATTCAGGTATTGTAACTGACAGGACCATGATCCAGTTCAGAATGCTCAACCGGTCCAAAGGTCCGGCTGTGTGGAGTCCGCGTGCGCAAAGCGACAGGATGTTGTTTGCGAATGAGTGGAGGTCCATGCTTGAGCAAACCCCAAACGTTGACTTCTGGCAGGATATGGTGAAGGAAATACTTGTGAAGGACAACCGTGTCACCGGCGTCAGAACCAGCATGGGCATTGATTTTCAAGCCATTGCAGTAGTGCTTACGAATGGAACTTTCCTGAATGGAATTATTCACATCGGAGAAAAGCAATACGGTGGAGGAAGGGCCGGAGAGAAGGCCTCGCAAGGTATTACAGAGCAATTGGTTTCACTGGGATTTACAAGTGGACGCATGAAGACGGGCACACCTCCAAGGCTTGATGGGAGGTCATTGGATTACTCAAAAATGGAAATCCAGGAAGGCGACCAGGATCCCGGAAAGTTCTCTTATACTGACACACCGGCATTAAAGAAGCAAAGACCTTGTTTTATAACATACACCAATGAAGCAGTGCACGAAGCCCTGAAAGAAGGTTTTGAGCAATCGCCAATGTTTACAGGACGGATTCAGGGCATTGGTCCAAGGTACTGCCCTTCCATTGAAGATAAGATCAATCGTTTTGCGGATCGTGAGCGGCATCAACTTTTTGTTGAGCCGGAAGGATGGAATACAGTTGAGATCTACCTGAATGGTTTTAGCACCTCATTACCTGAAGATGTGCAATACAAAGCCCTGCGGCTAATTCCGGGATTGGAGAATGCTAAAATGTTCAGGCCCGGATATGCGATTGAATATGATTATTTTCCCCCGGATCAGTTATCACTGACACTGGAAACCAAGCTGATTAGTAATCTGTATTTCGCCGGACAGATCAATGGAACTACTGGATATGAGGAAGCTGCTTGCCAGGGATTAATGGCAGGAATAAATGCCCACCTTAAGATCAATGAGAAGGATGAATTTATACTAAAGCGTTCTGAAGCATATATCGGCGTTCTTATAGATGATCTGGTTACAAAAGGTACTGACGAACCTTATCGCATGTTCACCTCCAGGGCGGAATTCAGGACACTATTGCGACAAGACAATGCCGACATCCGACTGACTGAAATTTCATTTAAAATGGGTCTTGCAAGGACAGGCCAACTGGTAAAGGTTGCCGGGAAAATAAAGGATACCCAGGAGATCATTGGATTTCTCAAATCCACCTCAGTGGAACCTGAAGAAATTAACGATTTCCTTGTTTCACGTGGAACAGAACCAATCAGGCAACGCCAAAAGCTATATAATATCTTATTGCGGCCGCAAATCAGCATTTCCGACTTTAATCAATTTGCGGGCTCATTAAGTTTTTTCGGGAACATCAACAATCCGGAGGCCCTTCTTCAGGCAGAAATATTAATCAAGTATGAAACATACCTTGAAAAAGAGAAGGAGATGGTTGCCAGGATAGAAAAAAACGAGGATTTCATCTTAAGAGATGACTTTGACTATCATACGATAAACTCCCTTTCTATGGAAGCGCGTAAAAAACTGACACAGGTGAAGCCAAGAACATTGGGGCAGGCGGCCAGGATAAGTGGGGTTTCTCCGTCAGATATCTCAATCCTGATGATTCACTTCAAGGACTAATGTTCCATG
>JAPLDB010000081.1:0-907 GCA_026391975.1 Bacteroidota bacterium
TTGAAATTCACCACAAAGGACTACTTTTCATTCACATCTCACTCCGCTTTCGGCAGCGGATTACGTGCGTGGATAAGAATCCTGCGGCAGAATAAATTTGCGATTCATCCGCTTTTAATTCCCAAGGTACTTTTCATTTCGTCAGCCATTATCCTTTCGACGCCTTTTCGTCTGTATGAAAGAGTCAGGTTTCGGGAAAAGATCAAAAAAGCAGAAGTAAAAAATCCTGTCTTTATACTCGGGAATCCACGCAGCGGCACAACCTTTCTTCATTACCTGATGAGCAAGGATCCCGCTTTCGGATATTGCACCACTGCACATGCTATGATCCCGCACTTGTTTCTTACCTGGTCGGGATTTTTTTCCGGCATTCTTTCAAAAGCACTTCCGGAAACACGTCCAATGGATAATTTGAAAATGGGAACTGAATTGCCCAAAGAAGAAGAGTTTGCGCTTGTGGCATATGGTTGTGAAAGCATGGTGAGTGGATATTACTTCCCTAAGAATTTTGTAAGGAACCTGGAAAAAAATGTTCTTTTCAAAAACAATTCTTCTGCTGAAAAAAACTGGAAAAAGAATTTTGATCACTTTCTGCGGAAACTCACATTCGCGAATGGCGACAAAAAACTACTGCTGAAAAGTCCGGCAAATACAGCGCGCGTAAAAGAAATTCTCTCGCTATATCCTGCTGCAAAATTCATTCACATTTACAGGAATCCTTATGATGTATTTCAGAGCCACCTTCATCTCTTCAAAAAACTGCTGCCAATGCTTTCATTTCAGGAGATCAGTGATGCGGAACTTGAAGAGATTGTATTTTCAACCTACATTCTGATTTATGAAAAATATTTCGGCGAGAAAAATTTGATTCCAAAAGGGAATTTAGTTGAAATCAGGTATGAAGATT
>JAPLDB010000081.1:936-48610 GCA_026391975.1 Bacteroidota bacterium
GTGGCTGAACCTTTACATCATATCGAAAATATTTACAAATCCCTTTCACTTGCCGGATTTGAAAATGCAAAACCACATTTTGAAGAAGAGCTCAAAGCTTACAGGGACTACAGTAAAAATAAGTTTACCATGGATGAGGCGCTTGCGGAAAAGATTGCAGTAAGATTTTCTTTTGCCTTTGAGAAACTGGGGTATAGTAGAAATAAAAGGTAGTGCGTCAGATTTAATTTTAATGATTCCTCTCTCGCTCCCGAAGTTTCGGGACGAGATCGGAATGACAAATAAGTTGGGTCTAAGGATGGCGGAAGGAAACATTTTCCTCAATTTCGAAATTTTGTCCTTCCGCCTATATCACATTTGTATGTAATTATGACTGAATTGCCTCGAACTTTTTGGAAGCGGATCTGAAAATCTCCACCTTTAGTGAAATCAGGTTTCATGATCGTTTGATCTTTCCCGTTTTTGTCTTGCGGATTTCATCAACAAAAAATATCCTTTGCGGCACTTTGTACGAAAGCAAGTGTTCGCGGCAATGTGAAATAATTTTTTCAATATCCTTTTCAGAATCCCGCTTCAATACAATTTCAGCTTCTACCAGTTCACCGGTAACGGGATGTTTGCCTCCGTACACCCGGCAATCTTCCACATCAGGATGAAGTTTCAAAATGGCTTCTACTTCTTCAGGAAAAACTTTATTGCCCGAGACATTAATCATGGATTTGCTTCTGCCTTTGATATAAACAAAACCATCCCTATCCATTTCTGCAATGTCGCCGGTAAGAAACCAGGATTCCGCCAGCACTTCGTCCAGCGCTATCACCGGCCATAAATAACCTGAAAACATGCCGGGACCTTTGATTGCAAATGCACCCTGAAGTCCTAATGACAAAGCTTTTCCATACGCATCAAGGATTGCTGCAGTATATCCGGGTAATGCTTTTCCGATGCTTTCACTCCTTTTGTTTTCCCTTTCATTATTAATAAAAGGGAGTCCGATTTCAATGATGCCATATGCCTGCGAAACAGGAATGTCGTATTTGTCAAAGAATGCCTGACTGACGACAGGTTCAAGCAAGGCAGAAGTAGAAATTGCCTTTTTCAGTGTTTCAAATTTGCCAGTGCTTTTTTCGGCTGCAAGCAAGCGATAATGCAGAGGAGAGGCATAGAGGTGAGTGGCATGAAACCTGTTCGCATTTAAAATAATTGACTCCGCGGTAAAATGATCTGAGATGATCATGCAGACACCGTAACGAATATATAGTAACACAGAAACGACAAAGTGAAATGCCATCGGAAGCACCCAAAGCATTACATCATTTTCATTCAGCATTAATCCAGTGTTTGCTGCTGCTGAGCGTTCAAATACTGCACGGTGAGAAATGACCACCCCTTTTGAATCTCCTGTAGTTCCCGAGCTTGGGCGGATAAATGCAGCACCCGGAAATACAGCATCAATGTTTTGGGATTTTATTTGAGAGAAGATGTACAAATCAAATTCTTCGCTCAGATCAATCTTCTCAGCACCGCCGGAAAAAGAAAATCTGTTCCCTTTTTCTGCGAGAAGGACATTAATGGAAGCTTCCTGAAATAAATGTTCAACTTCACTACCCTGTGTGCCTGAAAGAACGGGCATTGCAATCGCGCCAGCCTTTGCACATGCAAACAATCCAAATACAAAAGAGCATCTGTTGCCGCAAACAAATCCGATTCCTTTTCCACGGAGATCTACTGCAGATTCCAGCTTATCGCAAAGCAAAAGTGCTGATTCATGCAACTCCGCAAATGAGATGTTTTTACCATGTTCAATGATTGCCGGGCGATCATTCCACTTTGCAGCTGCTTCTTCAAGAATAGAAAATACATGTTTACTCATTTCTTTTCAAGCATTTTTTTTTGATGTATTCAATAGCGATATTCCTTTCTTTAGCACTTGCTTTAAAGGATGCAAGTACTCCGGCTGCATACCCTGTTCCAAGACATGTTCCGATTACACGTGCGCTTGCTATTGCTTTTTCGCCGGCTGAAATAATTTTGCCTGCAAAAAATAAATTTTCTTTTTCACCTGATTCAAGGCACCCGGCTGGTATAGAATAAAAATCATTTTCAGGTAAAAAAGTCATTTCAACTCTTTTATTTCCTGTGCGCCAGTATTCTACAGGCCAGGCACCGTTGCAAATGCCATCAACTCTTTTTTTGCATGACAATACATCTTCATCTGTGAGCGTATCTTTTCCTCTTGCACGTATTCCTGTTCTCACGCCCACTTCACCGGCGATCCATTCCATTTCTGAATGTTCAAAACCCGGAACGGACAATTTAAGAAAATTACAAATTTCGCTTACCAATACCCTGGCTTTTACATCGACGGATGCAAGATCTTCGCCTCCGGTCTTCCATGGCAACCCCATCTTCATTTGAACAGATTTATTAGAAAGTGAATGGGGAATTATGCCCAGCAGGTTGTAATATTCAGGTACTTTGCTTTCTTCAATCAATAATGTAATCTTTTTAAGAAGTAAATAGCTTAACTGAAATTCGTCGGCATCAGAAATATTTTTCAGTGAAAAAACAATTGCTGCTGCCTGGTATTCTTCATCGCTGATGAAATTATGATTCACTGACGTACAAATAATTCCCTCACCCGAACAATCAATAACGCATTCAGGAACAATTTTCATATTTTCATTTCCACGAGAACAATAAACAGCAGTTATTCTTTTCGATGAAGATTCTACTCGTTCGACGCAAGTTTCATAAAGGGTTGTTATTCCATTACCGGAAAGAAAAGCTCTTGCAGTTTTTTCAAAATCGGCCGGATGAGAAGGTAAAAACCAGAGTCCTTCTGAAAACAGTACAGGTGATTTGCCACTGATCTTCATTAATCTCTCTGCAAAAAGTTTCGGGAAACCATGCAATACATATTGCGGAGATCTTTGAGAACGCAGATACAAGCCGCAAACAGTACCAACTGCAGATGCAGTGGCTCTACCACCCGGAAAAGAATTTTTTTCGGCAATACAGACGCTCATTCCCAATTCCGAGGCAGCTACAGCAGCGGCAATACCTGCAGGGCCGGCGCCGGCAATGAAAATGTCTGTTTTGATAATCTGCTCCACTCAGGTAATTAGGTTTTCGCGGATGGATTGAAGAAACTCTCTCGCCTGATTTTTAGTCATCCGGCTTTCATCAAAACTAAGAATGATTTTTAGTTTACCGGCGAATTCATGAAAAACAATATTTAATCCCGGAGGTGTAATCACCGGTGCATAATGCGTTACATCAACAACATGGCAATCGCCGAACGACTTATTTTCCAGTCGCGAATTGGCCAATAATGAAAAAGCAAATGATCCGGCATGGCCATTGGTTGGAAGGTCAATAAATGCACGATACACCGGTGCCGGAATAAATCTGAACAGATCAAGCAATGTGCTGAACTTTTCCGGCATCTTTCTCCTTGCCTGCATGATCATCTGCCCGGAAAAAGATCGTGAAATATCTTTTACATTTTTTATTTCATCTGCCTTTGCATGAAAGTAAATATAAGAATGAAAATTTGAAAGTACCACATTTTTGTATTCAGGCGGCCTTCTTGCGAGCGGGACTGCGATGAAATATATTCCCTTTTCTCCGGCTAGCAATTCATTATGCCGGTTGAATGAAAACAAAGAGCAGCCCAGATAAAAAGAGAGCGCATTCGTCCCTATCTCCAGTGAAGCGGCTTGTTTAATTTTTTCTGTTTCAGCTATCGTGAATTCAAGTTTTTCAAATGCCGCTTTGCATTTAGCTGACTTTACAGAGAGGCGCCTCATATTCCAGGCAGTTCTGGCAGCCACAAAAAAAGTTGCCTCGACCGTTTCCCTGAATTTAACAAAAAATGATTTTGCAGGACCTTTCTCTTCCGGTCTTTGAATAACTACTTGATCTGCAAAAACAGATCCAAGCAGATTTTCCATTCCCGCATAATCCATTAAGGTATGATTGACAGAGAATACAATGTGTGTTTTATCCTGATAATAAATAACGTCTATGTGAACAGATGAACCGGTTATCAAATTGCAATCGCGGGTGAGGGCTAGCTGCAGCGCTTCTTCAGAATTTTCCTGAGCGTGAAAATCAATAAATTTTTCAGTGTCAGGAGAAACGGTTTTTGGTTCAAAATAAAAAAGCGCTGAGTACCAATTTTTCCTCAGGGAAATGCCAGTCAAAAAACTGATGGCTTCATTCAAAGAAATATTTTTGCGAAAATCAGTTTCTGATACCTGCCCGTTTAGGGTAACCACGGCGCGGATTACATTTCCTACTCCGGTATTTTTTCTGGCGACAGAATCAAAAAAAAGTTGAAACCGGTCTGCGCCATTCAGGTGGTATTTTGTATTGCCGTTCACCGGTTGAGATTCATAAAACAGGTAACAATTGAATCCAGCGATTTAAGATTTTCCGGTGTATAGGCATGATCAGGAAATGACAATCCCGTTCTGCGCTCCAAAAACAGAACGAGCTCAATGATGCGAAATGAATCCATGCCCAGGCTCTTTAATTCCTGATTGGGCAGAATTTTTTCCGGGGCTAAGTCAAGTTGCTTTGAGATAAACCCAACTGCATCTTCCATAGTATTTTTCTGATCCATCGTCGTTTTGAAAATTATTGCGGCGCAAATTTAGCTTAACTGTTGAAACTCCCGGTATAATAGCCCTGAATCGTGTATGTTTGCTCCCCAAATGCAGGAGAAAAGGAGCCAAAAGAAAGCCGTCGTCATTGGTGCAGGGGTCGCCGGGTTAGCAGCATCTATTCGTCTTGCAAAATCAGGTTTCCATGTTCAGCTCGTTGAATCCAATGATCAGGTCGGAGGCAATATCAGGGAAATCAGGTCGGGGCCATTCAGGTTCGACACAGGGCCATCTATCCTGACCAAGCCGGAATACATCAGCGAACTTTTTCTACTCTGGAATAAAAACCCCGAAGATTACATCCGATTTTTGCAAGTAGAACCACTCTTCAGAAATTTTTTTTCAGACGGGACCTTTATCAACTCATTCACCGACCGTAAAAAATTTGAAGCGGAATTAAAACAAAAATCCCATGAGCACTTCAGCCAGGTGAATAAACTTTTGGATGAATCGGGTGAAATATTCAGACTTACACATGAGGTGTTTCTGGAGCGCTCTCTGCATGTTGCGAAAAATTACCTGAACTGGCCAACCCTTCGTGGAATTTTTCGCTTCAACAGAATTCGTGCTTTTCAAAGTATGCACAACTACAACAGGAAAAAGTTTAAAGATGAGAGGCTTGTTCAGCTCTTCAACCGTTATGCAAGTTATAATGGTTCCAATCCCTTTGAGGCTCCGGCTACATTAAATGTAATTACACATTTTGCTGTGAATGGCGGTTCGTTCCTACCTGAAGGTGGAATGATCAGCATCACAAAAGCGTTGAAAAAACTGGCTGAGGAAACAGGCGTAGAAATAAAGCTGAATAGTCCTGTAACAAAAATTTGTCATGAAAAAGGAAAAGTGACAGGCGTTGAAACCAACGGAAGTTTTATACCGGCAGATGTGGTGTTAAGCAATGCAGACATACATTATACTTATAGAAAATTACTGCCGGAAATTCCAATGCCGAAAATTATTGCAGAGCAACCGCGGTCAAGCTCTGTTATAGTTTTTTACTGGGGAATTAATAAGATAATTCCAAATCTTGAACTCCACAATACGTTCTTTGGAAAAAGTGATATTGCTGAATATGATGCATTGTTTAAAAAAGAGACGATCTGTGACGATCCTACTGTCTATCTCTACAACTCTTCATCGCTGAATCCTTCCGATGCTCCCGAAGGAATGTCGAACTGGTTTGTGATGGTATCGGCGCCATTCAACAACGGGCAGGACTGGGAAAAAACAACAGCAGAATTAAGAAAGAATGTTTTGAGAAAATTATCTGAAGTACTTCATGAAGACGTATCTGCTTTGATCGTTTCCGAAAAAATAATGACCCCTCCGATGATCGAGAAAAACACCAATGCCTGGCTGGGATCCATTTACGGGAATAGCAGCAATAAAATATTTTCAGCTTTCCTCCGGCACGCCAACTTTAGCAGGAAAATAAAAGGCCTCTATTTCAGTGGAGGAAGCGTACACCCGGGTGCAGGTATTCCTTTGTGCCTGTTGTCTGCAAAAATTACAAGCGAACTTATTTCCAGGCGTGTAAAATAAGAGCAGGAACTTTTTATTTTTACCCGCAAGAAAAAACCAATGATCATTTACAACGTTACCGTTAACATTGAAGCAGATATCCATGATGAGTGGCTTGCATGGATGAAAGAATTGCACATACCTGAGGTTATGCGCACAGGAAAATTTACAACGAGCAGGATACTGCGTATCATCGGCGATGAAGATTCCGGCGGCAAAACTTACAGCATACAGTATTCCTGCAACAACATGAGCGACTTTCTCGAATATGAACATGACCATGCGCAGGCTTTGCGTGCGGAGCATACGGCAAAATTCAAAGATAAATTTATTGCCTTCCGGACATTACTGGAAGTTGTTGACTGAAGAATGCTGCGATTACTCGTTTTACTATTAATTCCATCTCTTCTTTTCGGACAATCCACAGAGAAAAAAGAAAGGCTTGTGCTGGATCAGATGACTGCCGCATGCGCTAATCTCAAGAGTGCCTCATTTATTCTGAATACTACTGAACGGGTTAAGAATGGCACTGTTGAAAAAGGAGAGATCCTTGTCAAATTACTTCACGCTCCACTCCGAATGTATCTGCACATGTTTGCTCCCAGAAAAGGGGTAGAAATTCTTTACCGCAGTGGAGAATGGAACAATCATCTTTATATCTCCCCAAATTCTTTTCCATACATCAACCTGAAACTTAGTCCGAACAGTATGCTGGTTCGGGAAAGTTCGCATCATACTGTACTGGACATTGGATTTGACTACCTGATTAAAATGATCGGTCATTACAGATCTGCATTTGGAGAAAAGCTTTTCGATTATCTCAGCATTGCAGATACTGTTCAGTTTGAACTTCGCAGCTGTGTGAAAATGGAGTTTGATTATCCTGACTTTGCCTATACAACGCAAACAGCAAAAGAAGGTGAGAGTCTGGTTGATATTGCAGCGAGAAATTTTGTGAATGAATATATGTTGGTGTGCGCCAATAAGGATGTGGAAGATGTTTATGATATTAAAGCAGGACAGCAGATACGCGTGCCAAACATGTTCGGCAGAAAGATGATCTTTTACATTGACCTGAATACCATGTTGCCATTGGTTCAGGAGATCCATGACGATAAAGGATTTTTTGAAAAGTACGAATACAAAAGCTTCGTATTTAATCCCGTTTTTCAGCCAGCTGAGTTTACTTCAGGGTATGAAGGATATGGATTTTGAGTTAATTTCTCGCAAAGGCACAAAGCACGCAAAGGTAAAAGTAAATAGACCCTCTTAAAAGTTTCGTCTTCAATCCGGTTTTTCAGCCTGCAGAGTTTAATTCAGGGTATGAAGGATATGGGTTTTAAGTTAATTTCTCGCAAAGGCGCAAAGCACGCAAAGGTAAAACCGAATAGACCTACTTAGCCGGCTTTTGACCTCGTGCCTTCGCACGCTGAAGCATTAATCCAGACGCCCGTAACGGCTTCGAATAGGATAGGTTACCCTTAAATATTTTTTCTTTCAAAACCACAGATTACCTTTGAAACCAATGGCTCAGAACATACACGCAAAAAAACATTTCGGGCAACATTTTCTCAAGGATGAAGGAATTGCAAAACAGATTTCTGATTTACTTGAGCCCAATGGAAGGTATAAACAGGTTCTGGAGATCGGTCCGGGCATGGGAATACTCTCACAGTTTCTTTTTCAGCGGAAAGAATTTGAAACCAAACTGATTGAAATAGACAAAGAGTCAGTTCAATATCTTCTTCAAAAATTTCCGGACAAGGCCCTTGATATTGCGGAAGGAGATTTTTTACGGATGGACCTGAAAAAAACCTTTCCTGAACCTTTCGCCATCATCGGGAATTTCCCATACAACATTTCCTCGCAAATCCTTTTTGCAGTGCTGGAGCATAAAGAACTGGTGCCCGAAGTTGTTGGCATGTTTCAAAAAGAAGTGGGAGAAAGAATTGCTTCCCCACCGGGAAACCGTGATTATGGTATTCCAAGTGTACTCTTGCAGGCGTGGTATAATGTTGAACTTTTGTTCACTTTGAATGAAAATGATTTCACGCCACCGCCGAAAGTAAAATCATGCGTGCTGCGCTTTGAACGCAAAGAGAATTTTATTTTAGGCTGCAATGAAAAACAATTTTTCAATGTTGTAAAAACAGCATTCAACCAGAGAAGAAAAATGCTGGGGAATGGACTTTTACCACTGCTTGAAAAAGAAAAAATTAAATCTTTGCCGTATATTACAATGAGGGCAGAGCAATTGGGTTGGGAGCAGTTTGTGGAATTAACAAATGAGATTGAACGGATAAAAACCAAATGATCACGCAAAGACAGCAAAGAATAATAACCTGTATTTGCCTGGCGGGCTTTGCGCCTTTGCGTGAAATATCAGCTACATGAAAATATTATTCATTGACACCGCACATTCCATTCTACAATCTTCGCTTGAAAAAGTCGGGCACGCGTGCGTCCCCGGATTCAAACTTTCACGAAAAGAAATATTGGATATGATTCATGAGTATGACGGAGTCATTATCCGCAGCAGGATTCAGCTTGACAAAGAATTTCTCGACAAAGCCACACAACTGAAATTCATCGGAAGAGTTGGCGCGGGAATGGAAAGCATAGATGTGAAGTATGCTGAAAGCAAAGGCATTGCCTGTATCAATTCTCCGGAGGGAAACAAAGATGCAGTCGGGGAACATGCGATCGGAATGTTGCTTTCACTTTTCAATCACCTGAACAAAGCGGATCGTGAAGTCAAAGAAGGAAAATGGATAAGGGAAGCCAATCGCGGCGTAGAACTTTCAGGAAAAACAGTGGGCATCATTGGTCATGGGATGATGGGCAGTGCCTTTGCAAAAAAATTATCGGGGTTTGACTGCAACGTCATTGCCTATGACAAATACCTTCATGATTTCTCTGATCGTTATGTGAAGGATGTATCAATGGAAGTAATTTTTAACGAAACTGATATACTATCCCTCCACGTTCCGCTTTCTCATGAAACGGAATTTTTGGTGAATGATGCCTTTATCAATTCATTCCGGAAGAACATTTACATCATTAATACTGCCAGAGGCAAATGCCTGCGGACAGATGACCTGATTAAAAATCTGAAAACCGGAAAAGTCTTGGGGGCATGTCTTGATACCATAGAATATGAAGATACATCTTTCGAGGCAGTGAGTGGTTTCAAAGAGCACCTAAAAGATCTTCTGGAATATTCAGACAAAATAATGCTCTCGCCGCACATTGCCGGCTGGACTATAGAGAGCAAGGAAAAACTTGCAAAGGTTTTGGGCGAGAAAATAATCCACAAATTCTCTGTTGCCTGATGAAGTTTTCTGCATACATACTCTTGATTTGTACGGTGGCATTGCAAGCATGCAAAACGAAGGAGCTTAAATATGGCTTTATCAGAAAGAAGAAAACAGACTCATACAGGCAAATCATTGATTTGAAAGAAGGTTCTCTCCTGGTTATGTTGCATTCGCGTCAAAACCAAATAGACACGTTGAAAAATATGGAAAGAAGTGAAGAAGCTGTTAGCATTCAAAAGAAACAGTCAGAAAAAAATAAAGCCATCATCAAAGGATTCCATAAGCACTTTGATTTTTGTCCGGTTTATTTTTTTATGAATACGCAAGCCAATGATTTGATTGAAAAAGGTGCTGATTCTGTAACATTCTTAAACGACAGTCTGAAACAGGACACTTCCATCCGCCTCACTTCCAAATATTTTCTGGTTGCCGAGTTCGGAAACATGCAAATGGACACGGCAAAATATTATAACGGTGATCGTCTTTCAACTCAGGACACCGGCGCCTGGCGAAAACCATATTATTATTCCACCTCTACTTTCGACTATCAGGCATTTATTTTTGAAAGTCCTCAGTTAGTTCAATTGAAAAGTCCGTTCCCGTATTTTGTTATGATAACTGAAACTGAGAGAAAGATCTTACTGCTGGATTCCATTGTCACAAAAGCAGACAGAAGGCTGAAGTATTTTTATCAGAAAGCCAATGAACAGATTTTAATTAAGAGGTTCCGTCCATATTTCAAGGACAAAATCAAAATCTCAAATTAATTCCTAACCCTCCTTCATCACCACCTGTGCCGTATGCCGGCTGCGCTGTTCAAGTAAAATGGTTTTGTCTTTCGTAAGCTTGTCAATCGTGGACTGGTAATAATGCCGAACAGTTACAAGTCGCAGGTTGTCATTGTAGAGCACTTTAAAATCTTTGTGGAGTTCGTCAATGAGACCCGGTATTTTGAATGGATCGTTGTCTGCGCACACAGAAAAACTAATCGCCGAATTCTGCATCAGGTTTATTTTCACTTTGTGATCGGCAAATGTTTTAAAAATTTTACTGAGTGCGTCTTCGGCAACAAATGAAAAATCTTTTGCGGAGATGGAAAGTAGGATCTGGTTTGCTTTAAAAATAAAACATGGAACCAGTGGCTTGGTAGATGTATAATTCCCAATGCTTGTTCCGATCTCCTTCGGTGCAAGGAAAGAACGAACACGCAACGGAATGTTTTTATTCTCCAGCGGCTTTATGGTTTTGGGATGGATGACCGTTGCGCCATAATAGGTTAATTCAATTGCATCGAGGTAACTCACTTCCTGCAATTTCACCGCATCAGTATAATATTTTGGATCAGCGCTCAACACTCCGGGAACATCCTTCCAGACCACCATTTCCTCCGCATTGAGGCAATAAGAAAGAATGGCCGCAGTATAATCTGATCCTTCCCTTCCGAGTGTTGTTGTAAAATTTTCACTTGTGCCGCCAATGAATCCCTGGGTGAGGATGATCTTGTCCTTTTTCTGCAACTCAGTAATTTTATTCCGAACAAGGCTTTCTGTAAGCGTCCAGTTTATTTGGCCTTCCCTGTAGGTATTGTCTGTCTGAATAATATCCCGTGCATCAAGCCACTGATTTGAAAAACCGTTTTCATTCAGATAAGCACTCATGATTTTGGTTGACATTAATTCACCTTGCGAAACAATCTGGTCATAGATAAATGCATACCCTTTTGCAATACCATCTTCCATCACCCATTCAATTTCGGTAAATGCATTTTCTACCTGTTGAAATATTTTATGATCCGTTCTGAAACCAAGTCCGTCAAGAATTTTGAAATGAAAATCCTTCACTTCAGTAATCGCTTCTTTTACATCCTGCTTTTTGTAATAAAAAGCATTTACCACTTTTTCAAGCGCATTGGTAGATTTTCCCATAGCAGAAATCACCACCACCAACGGCTCATTTTTAAATAAAGAAAGGATGGCAGCAACGTTTTTTACTGATTCTGCGTCTTTAACCGAAGCACCACCGAATTTGAATATCTTCATTGAAAACAGAATTGAGATGCGAGAATTGAAAAATGATAATTGATAATGTTAACTATTCCACTCTCAATACTCATATCTCAAATCTAACATCTATTTAAGATCAATTTTACAATCCAACCACTCTGCCTCTATCCTTGCATCAAGTCTCTTATAGAATTCAATCGCCCTTACATTCCAGTCCAGAACCTGCCAGTGCAATTGCTTTGCACCAATTTTCTTCGCTTCCTCAACATAGAGATCAAATAATTTTTTTCCGATTCCTTTGCTGCGGTATTTTTCTGTGATAACGATATCATCTAAATACAACCCCCTACCTTTCCAAGTAGAGTACTTTACAAAGTAAACGGCAATGCCGATGATTTTCTCATCAAGTTCAGCAACATGAAATCTGAATACCGGTTTTTCACCAAAGCCATCTTCTTCCATCAGCGCTACGGTATTGGTAACTGCATCAGGAGCTTTTTCAAATTCTGCCAGCTCATGGATCAATGCAAGAACGCCCGGCAAATCTTTCTTCTCTCCTTTTCGAATGATGATGTTCATTTTCTTGTTTAGTATAAACTTCTGACGCGTATTGTATGTTTCACCTTCCTGAGCGCATCAAGTACCTTTGGAGAAGTCTTCTTATCAATGTCTATGACAGCATATCCGATCTGCGCATTGGTCTTCAGGTATTGACCCAGGATATTCACATTGAGGTCTGAAAATATTTTATTCATTTCTGAAAGTACCCCCGGAAGGTTCTTGTGAATATGAAGGATGCGATGGGTGTCATTCTGTACCGGCAGATGCAGATCAGGAATGGTAAGCGAGCCCACTGTTGAACCGGTATTTAAATAGCTCATCATTTTACCCGCAACGTCTAAACCGATATTTTCCTGTGCCTCAACAGTACTTCCGCCAATATGCGGGGTTAAAAATACATTCGGTAAATTCTGAAACAGGCTTTTAAATGGTTCCTCATTCGATGAGGGTTCAATCCTGAAAACGTCTCCTGCATATCCACCCAGCTTTCCATTCAGCAATGCCTCACGTGCATCCTCTTCAATAACCAGGTCACCACGCGCGCAATTGATCAAGATGGCGCCTTTTTTCATTTCTGCAAGTGCCTTTGCATCAAACATATTTTTGGTAGAAGGCAATCCGGGAACATGAATGGTAACCACATCGCTTTGCTGTAACAAATCCTTCAAACTTTTTGATGCGCGTGCATTGCCAAGGGGAAGTTTCGGCTCGATGTCATGGTAGACTACCTGCATGCCCATTGATTCAGCCAAAACACTTACCTGTGAACCAATGTGACCATAGCCAATGATGCCAAGTGTTTTTCCCCTGGCTTCATAGCTTCCACTGCTACTCTTTTCCCACTTACCTTTATGGAGGTTATTGTTTTTATCAATGGCTTTCCTAAGAAGTAAGATCAATTCTGCAATAACAAGTTCAGCTACAGAACGCGTGTTTGAAAACGGAGAATTGAAAACAGCCACGCCCAGCATGGTACTTTCATTCATGTCAATCTGATTGGTACCAATGCAGAATGCCCCTATGGAAAGGAGTTTGTCGGCCTTTGCAAGTGCTTCAGCAGTAACCTGAGTTTTTGAACGGATACCCAAAACATGCACCCCTTTCAGCTTTTCTCGCAGTTCTTCAGGCTTCAGGGCATGATTGAGCGACTCAATATTCGCATAACCTTCGCGTTTAAATAATTCAATTGCCGATTTATGGATTCCCTCAAGGAACAGAATACTGATTTTCTCCCTGGGGTAAGAAGTCTTTGGTCCTGTTGTCATCGGGCGCAAAAGTATAGATTGACTTGGAAAAGTAAGCCTTATACTATTATAAGTTATTAGTAAAGGCCAAAAATTTGACTCCTTACTTTTCCGCCACGAATTCCACAAATTAACACGAACTAATTGCTAAGTTCATAAAAGTATTCTCGCCAAAGATTTCACCAATCAGGGCTTTTGGTGCTAATTCGTGAAATTCGTGGCAAAATTTAATCCGGGCAATACCACATCAGTGAAAATTCAAAACACTAAATTCCTTTTTCGATATTTGCGGCCTGAATCCACGAAATGAAAAAAGTAACAACACTCGGTCAATTCATCATAGAGAGGCAAAAAGACTTTCCATTCGCGAAAGGAGAATTATCGCGTTTGCTTCGTGACATAGGCATTGCCGCCAAGATTGTAAACCGTGAAGTGAACAAGGCCGGTCTGGTTGACATTCTCGGTGAACATGGCACTACCAACATCCAGGGAGAAGAAGTGAAAAAACTTGATGTGTTCGCCAATGAACAATTCATTGATGCGCTGAGTTCAGGAGGTGAAACATGTGCCGTTGCCTCTGAAGAAAATGAAGAGATTATTCATATTGAAGGCGAAGTAAGTGCCAATGCAAAATATGTTGTGAGTGTCGATCCACTCGATGGTTCTTCGAATATCGATGTGAACGTATCAATCGGAACAATCTTTTCAATTATCAGGAGAAGCAGCGAGCCCGGAATCCCTGTCAATGAAAATGATTACCTGCAAAAAGGTACTTCCATGGTGGCAGCAGGATATATTATTTACGGTTCTTCCACGATGCTGGTATATACAACAGGACGTGGTGTAAACGGCTTTACGCTTGACCCCAGCATTGGAGAATTCTGTCTTTCGCACCCCGATATGAAATGCCCTGAAGAAGGAAAAATCTACTCGATCAATGAAGGCAACTATGTGCATTTTCCTGAAGGGGTAAAGCAGTATATTAAATATTGCCAGGTGGAAGATGAAGCAACGAAACGGCCATATTCTTCCCGATACATCGGATCTCTGGTGGCAGATTTTCACCGCAATTTGCTTAAAGGCGGGATATTCATTTATCCGAGTACAGCAAAATCACCCAATGGAAAATTGCGCCTGCTGTATGAATGCAATCCCGTTGCATGGATCATTGAACAAGCTGGCGGCAAAGCCAGTGATGGCTACACCCGTATCATGGAGAAGCAGCCGAAAACATTGCATGAACGGACACCTTTATTTATCGGTTCTGCCAACATGGTAACGATGGCAGAGGAGTTTATGCAGAAATTCTCTCCTAAAAACTAATTGTGCGAATAACGAATCCTTGCGAATTTTCGAATACTGAATTTTCAATTCCACATTAACCTTTTAACTTTTCGTTTGTTAAATTTCTGAATCCGGATTTGGATACAATTCGTTTATCAGTCAAAATAAAATCTATGAAATTCATTTTAATATCGATCGCAGTCATTTCAACCTGCCTGTTTGCCTGCGGACAATCTCCTTCAAAGGATAAAAAAGAGACAACCATGACAAAGTATGAAGTCGTAAAAACTGATGCCGAATGGAAGAAACAATTAACGCCTGAACAATACAATGTAACCCGCGAACAGGGCACAGAAAGCGCTTTCAGCGGAGTTTACTGGGATAACCATGAAAAAGGAACATACAAATGTGTGTGTTGCGCCAATCCGCTTTTCCTTTCTGATAATAAATTTGAATCCGGCACCGGATGGCCAAGTTTTTACCAGCCGCTCAATAAAACGAACGTTGGAGAAACAACCGATTCAAGTTATGGCATGAGCCGCACGGAAGTGCATTGCAACCGTTGCGGAGCGCATTTGGGACATGTCTTTGATGACGGGCCAAAGCCAACGGGATTAAGGTATTGCATCAACTCGGCATCGCTGACGTTTGAAAAGTAACCCGGTGGGTCGCGCAGCACCCGCTGGGTTACTTTTAGCTACATCCTACGAGTTGATTTCCTTTGTGAGTATTTAGAACGGACTAAACACCAGCCGAGCTGAATTTTCTGATTTAATAAACCCTATTCTTCGGATGTATCAATAAGTAGATGGGCATAGATTTGTCTTTTAACCATCCTACTTATGTCCGATGTCCAGGTTCCACTCCTCCCTACCCATTACTACCATATTTACAACCATGCGATTGGAAAAGAAAATCTATTCAACAACGAAAAAGATTATCAATACCTCCTTGATAAAATAAAACCGCACATACTACCCGTATGCCACATTCTATCCTATTGTTTGATGCCCAATCATTATCATTTTGTTGTGCAGATTAAATCCCTTCAGGAAGTATCATCTTTTTTGGAAATCAAGCACGGTGCTGATAAATTCAATAGAAAAAAATCTGCAGATGAAAATTACATTGTCAATCAGATCAGCCAGCAGTTTTCTAATCTGTTTAATACCTATGCAAAACACTACAATTTTCACAATGACAGATGGGGTAGCTTGTTTAAAAGAAACTTCAGAAGAAAAGAAATTACGGATACGGATTATCTAAAAAAAGTGATTTGCTATGTTCACCAGAATCCTGTTGAGGCAGGTTTTGTACAAGCAATGAAGGACTGGAAATTTTCTTCGTATCTTGCTTTTCAAAGCAGCATGGAAACCTTTATTGCAAGGGATGAAACACTGGAATTATTTGGCGGGAGAAAGAATTTTGATGCATATCATGCGGTGAGGAGTGAGTTGAAGGATGGGTTTTAATTTCCTTATTTGTTATCGCCACTTAGCCGGTGGTGATCAGGCAACATAAATCAGTCAATCGAAAATGATTATAATAACTTAATTTTAGATAAAGATACTCTTAAAGATGACTCGCACAATTTTCATCGGGATCCCAGCGGGTGCCCAGATCCCGAAAAGCCGGGATCTGATCGACCCACCGGGTTCGTTAATCAATCGCCGTATTCAAAAAATCCAACAACGGCTTCATCGCTTTGGCAGTAGCAGTCAGGTTTTTAAGAAAATTTTTTGAGAGCATATCTTTGTCACTGAATTCATGCCACACTAAGTAGCTATTCAGTTTCAGCAGCTCCACATCCTTGTGGTCTTTATCATAACCTTTCGGAGGCCGCACCAGTTTGTATTCATCGCTGTTGTCCAGCCCGCCGAATAGTTTTTTGAAATTTTTATCGGAAAGAATTTTATGCAACTGCTTTCCATTGTAATCTATTTCCTGCCTTATCTTTTTCAAATGATCACCTGAAGGCATCCACCTGCCGCCTGCAATCATGGTTTTGCCGGGTTCTATGTGCAGATAATACCCTGCTATTTCCATCTTTTTACCTCCGCGATTGATGCCGGCTCCCATGTTCGTTTTATACGGACTCTTGTCTTTTGAAAAGCGAACATCCCGGTAAATGCGGAAAACACAGTCCTTGGCCTTGAGTCCGGCAAGGGATTTATCAAATGATGAAAATGATTTGATGACGTCTTCTACAAATGAATCTACATTTGCCTTTGCAGCCAGGTATTTTTCCTTGTTGGCATCAAACCATTCTCTTTCATTGTTCTTTTTAAGATTCTTTAAAAAATCTAAGGTTGATTTCTGGATCATAATTCGGAATAAAAAAACAAAAGTAAAGAACGAGGGGCTATCATAAAAATAATATTGATTTCACACAAAATCCAGCTCTTGTTAGCAATCGGGGGCATGGGACGCAATGCTAAAAAAGATTTAAGAGGCTGTTCTTTGCGATCTTTGCGCCGTTGCGTGAAAAATTGGCTTGGTGAAATTCACAAGTTATTCTAAGTTCGAAATTCCTAAAATCCCCCTACTTTTGCAGAACATCAATCGATTTCTATGTTAAAAAAACTCTCTCTCGCAGTACTGCTTTCCCTTTTTGCTTTTACTAATAATAGTAATGCAAAATCAAATTTCCAGTTAACGGGAACCATCAGGGAAGCCAAAGCCAAAGGAATCAACCTGTGGATCTATAAAAATTTCCTTGCATCGAATCCGGATTTGATCGTTGGCGCACTGAACAACGGTAACTACAAATTCAAATCAGCAATTGACCAGCCGGTATTTGCAGTACTCGAATACAATAATTCCCGGTTAAAATTTTTTCTTGAACCCGGCGATAGCATCAATATGAGTTTTACGGATGATGGACAGCACTCAGGTACAGAAATCACAGGTCGTGGCTCAGAAAATAATTTTTTTCTCAACAATTTTGAGAGCACATTTCAAAAGGACTTTATTGATAGCCTGTGGACTGCAAGAATGATGAACGGTTCAGTTGATGCATTCGAAAATGAACTTTTCAAGAGCAGGAAGAGCATGGATGATTATATCGGAGTGAATGTGGTTATACACCCTGTGTCTACGGCCTTTAAGGATTACCTCCGCAATCTGATCACATTCCGGTATTGGAGTATGCTTCTTGCATATCCGGTTGTGCGTGCAAATTCAGATCCGAAAATACTGACAGTTGAACCGCTACCCGATGTGATGCTGCAGAACATTACAGAAGTGACGCTGAATAATCCCGATGCTTTGCTTTGCGATCCTTACAAAGCTTTTCTGAATTTTTATGTGATTTACTATACATCAGCCGCAAACGGTTTCAAAAAATTTAACGACTATTCCACTGCTGCTGATCGTAAACTTGCATTTGCCAAGGCGCATTTACTGGGACAGGTTTTCGATATATGGCTTGCACAATTTTGCATAGATGAAAAAGAACATGTTTCTCCTTTCATGCTGCGTACCATGGTGAACACATTGAAGACCACTGACAAGTACAATAATTACTATCCGTACATCAGCAGTATCTGTTCAGCGCGAATGCAGATGAAGGATGAAAAGAAAAAACCTGAGCCTACAGTAGAGAAAGTAAAAGAAAGTAACTCCGATAAGGACGAACTGGGCCTGAAAGACCTCAATGGAAAATCATTTTCATTGAGCGAGCTGAAAGGAAAAGTGGTGTACATTGATTTCTGGGCCAGCTGGTGTGGCCCCTGCAGACAGATGATGCCATTTTCAAAACAACTTCACGAAAATCTGACTGAGAAACAAAAAAAGCAAATCACATTTCTTTACATCAGCATTGATGCCAATGAAGACGCATGGAAAAAAGCAATTACTGATCTCGGCCTGGAAGGTATGATGCTGATATCTCCGGGGAACTGGACTTCAAAAGTTTGCACTTATTTTCAGATCAATAGCATACCACGTTACATGATCATGGATAAAAAAGGGAACATCGTTGACTTCAATGCCAAGCGACCGGCGGAACTGTCACTGCTTGATGATCTTACAAAATTGATTGACCAGTAATTATGCTGAAATAAAAAGTATCAGGAGAAAGAGTAGTAACTTAGTTTGAAAGACCCGTCCCTGCTATCGGAGAGACAGAATCGATTGTTGTAATTGGCGGAAGGCAGAGAATACAAAATATATGTAAAATGCTGCGTCCCGATAGCTATCGGGACGCCATTTTTATTCCTTTAAACTTGTCATCCCGACCGCAGGGAGGGATCCCTTAAACTCAAACTTAGACGCTACCGGAAAAATGCTTCGTCAGCCACTGATCCAGGATGTCATTGAATTGCTGCGGCTGTTCCATCATGGGTGCATGTCCGCACTTGTCGATCCAGTGTAATTCACATTTCGGTAAAAGACGGTTGAATTCTTCAGCCACGTCAGGCGGCGTAATGGTATCCTGTTTTCCCCAAATCAGGCACGTCGGAATGTTTATATCCTTGAGGTCTTCACTCATATTATGACGAATGGCACTTTTGGCAAGCGAGAGGATGCGGATCAATTTGCCCTTGTCGTTTACGATCGTAAAACATTCATCAACCAGTTCTTCTGTTGCTGATTTGGGATTATAAAAAGTCACTTCTACCTTTTGTTTGATGTAGTTTCTGTCTTCGCGCTTCGGAAAACTTCCGCCCATGGCATTTTCGTAAAGACCTGAACTACCGGTGAGCACCATACCGGTAACCCTTTCCGGATGTTTTCGCACATACACGAGTGTTACATGTCCACCAAGGGAATTTCCGATCAGGACGACATTATCAAACTTCATGTGGGCTATAAAGTCATTTACAAATTCCGCCAGCGCCTTTACATTGGTATTCAATACTGGCAATGTATAAATGGGCATCAGCGGGATCACCACTCGGTATTTCATTTTAAAACGCTCGACAACATCCACCCAATTACTGAGTGCGCCGAATAAGCCGTGCAACAATACCAGCACTGGTCCGTTGCCTTCATCAATGAATTGAAAATCTTTTTCCTTCCGGATTGTGTAACTCATAAGCGTGGTTTCAAACCTACATGATTTTTTTCAGAAAATTATCAGTCGTGGAAAAAATCTTTTCAGGTTCCGGAACCCTACTCTTACCCGTCTATCATAATGGATATAGCAATTAAAATCCTACAAACGATAGTCATCAGATAATCCCATCTCCCTGCACATTGATCCCATAAAACCTGCGATCCATTCAAAATCCCTTTGCCGCTAGTATGGTGCCCCGTCACAATTCTTCGCCCAAAAAACCCTATCCACGTGCAAAAAAATACTTTTCAACAAAAAGGGGGAAAAGTGGGAATATGTGTGAATTTTTATTTTACATTAGCGCACCTTAATTTATATGGCAGGATTCATTGGTGAATTTCTTAGTACGGTAGATTCCAAAGGAAGATTTCTTCTTCCCGCTGGTCTTAAAAAACAAATCGCTGTGCGCGAGCAGAAGCTATTTGTGATAAACCGTGGTATGGAAAAACATCTGATGCTATACACTAGAAAATTCTGGGATGAGGTAAGCGCCAGGGTTGATGATATTGACGAATGGGTAGAAGAGAACCGTGTATTCACCCATCAGTTTTATAAAGGTGCCACAGAAATTTCATTGGACAGCGCAGACCGGTTGTTGTTGCCGGACCAGCTATTGAGCTATGCAGGAATAGAGAAAGACATCGTTTTGTTTGCACATGGGAAAAAAATTGAGCTGTGGAGCGAAAAGGAATACAAGAAACGAATGAATGACAACAGCATCAATTACTCCAAACTTGCCCAAAAAGTAATGAGCAGGAAAAACAGGGACGACAATGGCCAACTATCATGAGCCTGTACTTCTCCGGGAAAGCGTAGATGCACTGGTGACTGATGAGGATGGAATTTATGTGGATGTAACATTTGGAGGCGGAGGGCATTCAAGGGAAATTTTAAATCGACTGGGCAAGAAAGGAAAACTGATCGCATTTGACCAGGACGAAGATGCGATTCAAAACACAATAGACGATAAGCGCTTTATGCTGATCAGGAGCAACTTCAGATACATGAAAAATTTTCTCCGCTACCACCACCTCATTCCGGTAACGGGCATTCTGGCAGACCTGGGCATATCCTCTCACCAGATCGATACGGCTGAACGCGGCTTCAGTACACGCTTTGATGCATCCCTCGACATGCGGATGAATAACCGGTCTGAGCTAACGGCAGCACAGATCATCAATGAATATCCGGAGGAAAAACTTCGTGAAATTTTCAGGGAATACAGCGAACTCCGTGAAGCAAGATCATTGTCTAAGAAAATTGTCAGCTATCGGGCAGAGAAAAAAATAACATCAACCACTGAGTTGATGGAGATCCTGAAAACGGAGACAAACCGCGGACATGAATTTCAGTTTTTTGCTAAAGTTTTTCAGGCATTGCGGATTGAAGTGAACAGGGAACTTGACGCGCTGAAAGAAATGCTCCTTCAATGTGGGGATGTGATTGCTGAAAAAGGTCGGTTGGTGGTAATTTCTTATCACTCGCTTGAGGATCGTCTGGCAAAAAGTTTTATAGCTGCAGGCAACTTCTCAGGGGAAGTAGAGCGGGATGCAATCTTTGGAAAGCCGGCGGCAACACCATTTACTGCCCTAAACAAAAAACCGGCGGAAGCTTCAGAAACAGAAATACAGAAAAATACAAGAGCGAGAAGTGCAAGAATGAGGGTGGCAGTAAAAAATCCTATCTGAAAACAATGGCAGCAAATTCAATAAGGCAGAAACCCGAAGAGGTAGTTGAGGAAACTCCGAAAAAAAAGCGTTCCACCAAATCGGCCAGGAAATTCCTCAAGGTGATGCATGTATTCGGCATCTTCAATCGCAATCAAGTGGTTAAAATGATGCCTTTCATTCTCTTTCTCAGTGTGCTCATCCTGTTTTATATCGGCAATAGCTATTACGCCGAACGTACGATCAGGGAAATAAACGACGTAAAAAACGAAGTCAAAGAGAAACACGCTGAATTCATCTCAACAAGTTCTGAATTGTCTTTCAGGACAATACAGTCGGAGGTTGCGAAAGCAATTGCTCCTCTGGATATAAAGGAGTCAAGAGAGCCTCAGAAAAAAATTACAGTTGCTCCCATTCAAAAGAAGAAAAAATAAATACCAAATGCCGAAATCCGCCAGCATGAGAACATTAGAAATTACCAACCAACAACCTTAACAGCACAATGGAAACTAAGAAAGACATCATGTGGCGTATCTATCTGGTATTTGCCGGCTTTCTTCTTTTTGGAATCGCCATCTGTGTTCAGATATTCAGGATCCAATTTGTAGAAGGCGATTACTGGCGATCAAAGGCAGATTCTCTCACCACACAGATCAGAAGCATAGAAGCCTCAAGAGGCAATATCTGCTCAAGCGACGGCAGTCTGCTAGCGACGTCTGTTCCAATATATGATGTCAGAATGGACCTCAATGCGGATGGACTCACCAGTGAAGTATTCAATAAGAATATTGACTCATTGTCACTTTGCCTTTCCAACCTCTTTAAGGATAAGTCGAGATCAGAATACAATCACGACTTGCGCCAGGCCAGAAATGGTGGTAGCAGGTATTTCCTGATCCAGAAAAATGTGCACTACGCCGATCTGCATAAGCTCAAGCAGTTCCCGTTGTTTCGGCTTGGCAAATACAAAGGCGGTCTGCTCATAGATCAGCGCAATGTGCGCGAACTTCCGTTCAAAGAACTTGCACAGCGTACGATCGGCACCATGCGCGACATTAAGCCGGTTGGTATTGAAGCATCTTTTGATGGAAGTCTTCAGGGTGCAAGCGGCTCAAGGCTGATGCAGCGCATTGCAGGTGGTGTCTGGATGCCACTAAATGACAAGGAAGAAGTGGAGTCGAAGGATGGCAATGACATCATTACCACCATCAATGTCAATATTCAGGATGTCGCTGAAAGCGCACTGGGAGAACACCTGCTCAAAAACAATGCAGACCACGGTTGTGTAGTAGTGATGGAAGTGGAAACAGGAAACATTGTTGCCATTGCCAATCTTTCCAGAACACCTGATGGTTCCTATCAGGAGAATTTCAATTATGCCATCGCAGAAGCCACAGAACCAGGCTCCACCATGAAACTGGCTTCCCTATTGGTCGGTATCGATGACGGACTGATTGATCTCAATGAAAAAATTGATGTTGGGAATGGACTGATGTTCTATTGCGGACAGAAAATGGAAGATGCCCATCCTCCGAAAAAAACAAAACTCACAGTGCGGGAAGCATTTATGACTTCTTCCAATGTTGGTGTTTCAAAAATCATTACACACTACTATGCCAATAAGCAGCAAGCCTTCTTAAGTAAACTGCAGTCATTCGGACTAAATAATAAACTGGGATTGCAGATCGAGGGAGAAGGTAGGCCACACATAAAAAATGCGAAAGACAAGGACTGGAATCCCTGCGTATCACTTCCATGGACTTCCATCGGCTATGAAGTGTTGTTGTCGCCACTGCAGACACTTACCTTTTACAATGCTATTGCAAATAATGGCAGGATGGTGAAGCCAAAATTCGTGAAAGAGATTCGCTATCATGGACAGCTTGTGAAAGCATTCCCAACAGAAATTATTAGGGATTCAATTGTCTCGCCATCAACCATTGCAAAAGCGCACGAACTCCTTGAAAGCGTAGTAGACAGTGGAACTGCAACTGCACTGAAAAATCCGAATTACAGAGTGGCGGGTAAAACAGGAACTGCAGTAATAAATCATCAGAAATTCGGCTACGATAAAAACAACAAGACTTATCAGGCTTCATTTGCCGGTTACTTCCCTGCTGATCGCCCCAAATATTCCATCATCGCAGTTGTTTATGCACCATCAAGCGGTGTGTACTATGGCGGTGCGGTGTCGGCTCCGATCTTCAAAGAGATCGCCGATAAACTTTTTTCAAATGAAATGAGCCTCCACAATGAACTGGCAGCTAGCGATTCATTGAACAAAAATATTCCTGAAGCGAAGCCGGGGCAGCAAAACGACCTCAACAAAGTGCTTGCCAGCTTGAAAGTAAATGCGCTCACCAGAAACGCTGAAGCAACTTGGGTTTCAACAACAGGCAGCGAAGAAGGAGTTGTGATGACAGAAAGAAATACTCACATCGGGGCTGTTCCAAATGTCATTGGCATGGGTATTCGCGACGCTATTTATTTACTTGAAAACTCAGGCCTGAACGTGAAAGCCAGCGGAAAAGGTGCGGTAAAAAAACAATCGATCGATCCGGGTACAAAAATAATAAAGGGGCAAAAAATTGTGATAGAACTGGGATGAAGCTGCTGAAAGAACTTTTATACAAAGCCGGATTGACAGGGGTACATGGTACCACTGAATTAGGCATTACCGAAGTCTGCTTTGACTCACGAAAAGCAAAAGACGGTGTTGTATTCGTTGCTACGCGCGGCACTCAGAGCGACGGACATCGTTTCATCAACGATGTTATTGAGAAAGGATGTAAAGCAATCGTGTGTGAAGAAATGCCGGTCGAAAGAAAAGAAGGCATTACTTATGTATCAGTAGGAGACAGTGCATTTGCGCTTAGTATCATGGCCGCTAATTTCTTTGATAATCCTTCCGAGAAATTAAAATTGGTTGGAGTGACGGGAACGAATGGAAAAACAACCACCACCACTTTACTCTACCAGCTTTTCAGAAAATCGGGAAACAGCGTTGGCCTGCTTTCAACAGTCAGAAATAAGATCAACGACGAGGAAATTTCCGCAACACATACAACTCCTGATTCTGTGCAACTGAATGCGCTGCTTGCAAGAATGGTAGCTGAAGGCTGTACTTATTGTTTCATGGAAGTCAGTTCGCATGCTGTTGCTCAAAAGCGGATTGCAGGCCTGAAGTTTACCGGCGCTGTTTTCACAAACCTTACACACGATCACCTCGACTACCATAAAACTTTCGGAGAATACCTGAAAGCAAAGAAAGCATTCTTCGATGGCCTGAGTGAAGAAGCCTTCGCGCTCACAAACACTGATGATAAAAACGGGAATGTCATGATTCAGAACACCCGTGCGCGAAAATACTCCTACAGCCTGAAAAGCATGAGTGACTACAAATGCAGGCTTATTGAAAATCATTTTGAGGGCCTCATACTCAATATTGACGGACATGAGGTGCTCTGTCGCCTGGTGGGAAGCTTCAACGCGTATAATCTCATGGCAGCATATGCCACAGCAGTATTGCTTGGACAGGACAAAATGCAGGTGCTTACACAACTGAGCAATCTCGATTCTGTGGAAGGTCGCTTCGACTACCTCACATCAAAGAAAAAAATCGTAGGCGTTGTTGATTATGCGCATACGCCTGATGCACTTGAAAATGTTTTGAAAACAATTCACGATGTCTCCGGGCAGGGAAAGATAATCACTGTGGTAGGTTGCGGCGGAGACCGCGATTCAACCAAACGTCCTGTCATGGCTAAGATCGCATGTGAAATGAGCGACAAGGTCATCCTTACTTCTGACAATCCGCGTTCGGAAGATCCGGCAGAGATCATCCGCGCCATGGAAAAAGGAATTGCCATCGGTGAAACACGCAAAGCCCTGTCCATTATTGACCGCAAGGAAGCCATCAAGACAGCTGTAAGCATTGCACAGCCGGGTGACGTTATTCTGATCGCGGGAAAGGGGCATGAAAAATACCAGGAAATAAAAGGCGTGAGAACGCCATTTGATGATAAAGAAATTTTAGGAGAAATGTTTCAATTATTCGATTAGAGGTGCTGTACTATTTTTTTAAATATCTCGATCAGGAGTTCAATGTGCCGGGAACAGGTGTATTTCAATACATCTCCTTCAGGGCAGCATTGGCTATTATTTTTTCGCTGATGATCTCAATGATATTCGGAAAGAACATCATCAAATACCTCCGCAAAAAACAGATCGGAGAAACGGTTCGAGACCTTGGACTTGAAGGCCAGATGCAAAAACAGGGCACTCCTACAATGGGCGGACTGATCATTCTTGCGGCAATATTAATTCCCACCTTACTTTTTGCGCGCTTGCTGAATGTCTATGTGATCATCATGATCGTATCCACCATCTGGCTCGGGCTCATCGGCTACCTGGATGATTACATCAAAGTTTTCAAGAAGGACAAAGGAGGACTGGCTGGCAAATTTAAAGTACTCGGACAAGTAGGCCTGGGGCTGATTGTAGGCTGCACGATGTATTTTAATCCAAATGTCGTAGTCAGGGAAAAGATGATGTCGAATGAAATTATCGTCGAGCGCGAAACAAAAAATATAGTGGAAGACTTGCGGAAGAATGAGAACATGCTCTATTCTCCTGAGAATATGAAGTCAACCAAAACCACCATTCCGTTTTACAAAAACAATGAATTTGACTACGCGAAATTACTTTCATGGACAGGGCCGAATTATAGAAAGTATGCATGGCTGATCTTCATCCCATTTGTGATACTCATCATAACTGCTGTTTCAAACGGAGCCAACATTACTGATGGAATTGACGGACTGGCAACAGGCACCTCTGCCATCATTGGAGCTACCCTTGGCATTCTTGCTTATGTATCAGGCAATACTGTATTCGCCAATTACCTCAACATCATGTATATTCCCAATACAGGAGAGTTGGTTGTATTCATCGCTGCATTCGTAGGAGCGTGCATTGGCTTTATGTGGTACAATGCTTATCCGGCGCAGGTTTTCATGGGCGACACGGGAAGTCTTGCGCTTGGTGGAATCATTGCAACGTTCGCCATCGCAATCAGAAAAGAACTACTGATACCCGTGCTTTGCGGAATATTCCTGGTAGAAAATCTTTCCGTCATACTACAGGTTTACTACTTCAAGTACCAGAAGCGGAAAAGAGGAATTGAATATGCCAGGGCTCACAGGCTCTTCAAAATGTCGCCGCTGCATCACCACTACCAGAAATCCGGATATCACGAATCAAAGATAGTTACGCGCTTCCTCATCATCGGAATCATGCTTGCTGTTGTCACGTTCGTAACGCTGAAACTGAGATAAGATGGAAAAAAGGATTGTCATTCTCGGAGCCGCAGAAAGCGGAGTGGGCGCTTCAGTACTTGCATTGAAGAAGGGCTTTGATGTATTTGTGAGTGACGGTGGAAAAATTGCAGAGAAATACAAAAACGTTCTTACCAAATACAATATCCCTTTCGAAGAAGGAAAGCATTCGCCGGAGAATATCCTGAATGCTACAGAGGTGATCAAAAGCCCCGGAATCCCCGACAAGGCAGCAATGGTGAAGCGCATTCGGGACAATAAGATCCCGGTGATCTCAGAAATAGAATTCGCCGGACGGTATACCAATGCAAAGATGATTGGCATAACAGGAACAAACGGCAAAACCACCACCACCCTGCTCACCCATCACATCCTGAAAAATGCAGGACTGAATGCAGGGCTTGCCGGCAACGTCGGAAAAAGCCTGGCCATGCAGGTGGCGGAAGAAAATTACGATCACTACGTGATAGAGCTAAGTAGCTTTCAGCTTGACGGCATGTATGATTTTAAATGTGACATCGCCGTCCTGACCAATATCACTCCCGCTCACCTTGACCGGTATGAATACAAACTGGAAAATTATGCGATGTCAAAATTCAGGATCACGCAAAATCAAACAGCTTCAGATGTATTCATTTATAACACTGATGAAGAAATCACCAGTGAATACATGGGAAAAACAAATATCAAAGCTCAACAATATCCTTTCTCAATTAAAAAAAAAATTGAAAAAGGAGCCTGGCTCGAAAACAACTCAATTCAATTACTAACTAACACTAACCAATTTACTATGCTCATCCAAGACCTCGCCCTACAAGGCAAACACAACATCTACAACAGTATGGCGGCAGCACTTTCGGCACGCTCTCTGGAAATCCGTAAAGAAGTAGTACGGGAAAGCTTAACTGATTTCCAGAATATTGAGCATCGCCTTGAACATGTGATGAATGTAAATGGAATTGAATTCGTTAATGATTCCAAAGCAACCAACATCAATTCCACATGGTATGCCCTTGAATGCTTTCACAAGCCTGTCGTACTTATCCTCGGTGGTGTAGACAAGGGAAATGATTATGCAATGCTGGAAGACCTGATAAAAGAAAAGGTAAAAGCGATCGTTTGCCTTGGTATCGACACAAAAAAAATTCACAATGCATTCAAATCCCTCGTTACAGAAATCGTAGATGTAACATCAGCAGTTGATGCCGTAAATGAAAGCTACCGCCTTGCAAAACCGGGCGATGTTGTGCTACTCTCCCCTGCCTGCGCAAGCTTTGACCTTTTCGAAAACTACGAAGATCGCGGACGCCAATTTAAGGCTGCAGTGAAAGGCCTTTAATCAAATTTTCATTATATCTGAATACCATGCATAATAACTGGCTCGAAAAGTATTTCAAAGGAGACCGCACCATCTGGTTGGTGGTGTTCATCCTCACCTTGTTCTCGCTGCTGGCTGTATACAGTTCAACAGGAACACTGGCATACAAATACCAGAGCGGCGACACGGAATTCTATCTTTTCCGCCAGGCCCGGTTTCTTATCATCGGCCTTGCTTTGATGTATCTCGCCCACCGCATACGATACAATGTTTATTCACGGCTGTCTCAGATAGGACTATTTATTGCCATTCCGCTGCTTTTGCTAACACTTATCATTGGGACGAATCTTAACTCTGCAAGCCGATGGTTGTCACTTCCCGGACTCAATACTTCATTTCAGACATCTGATCTGGCGAAGCTTGCTTTGATCATGTTTGTGGCCCGTATGCTCTCAAGGAAACAGGAGAATATCAAAGATTTTAAAACTGCATTCCTCCCGATCATGCTGCCTGTGCTCATTGTCTGCGGATTGATTCTTCCCGCCAACCTATCCACATCACTCCTGATTTTTTTTACCTCCGTCGTCCTGATGTTTATCGGCCGCATTAATATGAAGTACGTTTTTATTATGTGCGGACTGGGAGTGGTATTGCTATCCGGGTATGTGGCGGTGAAGTATAATTCCGAAGACAGGGGACGGGTGGTTACTTGGATTAACCGTGTCAAGAATTTTTCTAGTGGAGAAGGCAATGATAATTACCAGGCCGACCAGGCCAAAATTGCAATCGCCACAGGCGGACTCGTTGGAAAATTTCCGGGAAATAGTACGCAAAGAAATTTCCTGCCACATCCTTATTCAGACTTCATTTTTGCAATCATCATCGAAGAGTACGGATTCCTGTTCGGAGGCGTACTGATGATCTTCTTATACCTGCTGCTATTCTTCCGTGTCATACGGTTCATCAACCATAGCCCACGTGCTTTCGCAACGTTGCTTGCTGTTGGATGCAGTTTCATGCTTGTGTTTCAGGCAATGATCAACATGGCCGTTGCAGTCAATTTATTTCCTGTTACAGGTCAACCGCTCCCATTGGTCAGCATGGGCGGAACCTCCACATTATTTACAAGCATAGCGCTGGGAATCATCCTTAGTGTAAGTCGTGAAGTAGAAAAAGAAAAGAAAGAAGGTGGCGGTGAGCTTGCAGCAGCGTAAAATAAAAGTCATCATCAGCGGTGGTGGAACCGGAGGACATATTTTTCCTGCCATTGCCATTGCCAATGAACTCAAACGCGTCAATGCCGAAAATGAAATCCTGTTTGTCGGAGCAGAAGGAAGAATGGAAATGGAAAAAGTACCGGCAGCCGGCTATAAAATACAGGGGTTGAAAATTGCGGGCATACAACGCAAACTTGATTTGAAGAATTTATCGTTACCGGTTAAAGTAATAAGAAGTGTAATGACGTCAAGAAGTATAATAAAAAACTTCAGGCCCGATGCAGCAGTGGGTGTTGGCGGATATGCAAGCGGTCCGCTGCTATATGCTGCGTCAGTGATGAAAATACCTTCATTGATCCAGGAACAGAATTCATTCGCAGGAATTACAAATAAAATACTATCCCGACGCGTAAAGAAAGTGTGCGTGGCTTATGAGGGAATGGAAAAATATTTCGCAGCAGATAAGATCGTAATGACAGGGAATCCGGTAAGGCAGGATGTAATTCAAACAGAAGGAAAAAAAGAAGAGGCATTGCAATACTTCAATCTCAGCAACAATAAGAAAACAGTTCTTGTAATTGGCGGAAGCCTGGGTGCGAGGAGCATCAATGAGGCCATCAGGAATGGGTTGCAAAAATTTTCCGATCAGGACATTCAGTTGATCTGGCAAACAGGGAAGAATGGCAGTAAGGAGTTGCAGGAAGCAGGCAGCAGTTTTAAGAACTGCCGTTGTGTAGAATTTATCAGCAGGATGGATCTCGCTTACAGTTGTGCCGATGTGGTGATCTCAAGAGCAGGCGCAAGTTCCGTTTCTGAACTTGAGCTAACCGCAAAACCCTGTGTGCTTGTTCCATCTCCAAATGTGGCGGAAGACCATCAGACAAAGAACGCAATGGCATTGGTAAATAAAAACGCTGCGATACTGGTGCGGGATGCTGAAACAGGCAGAAAACTGGTCGCTGAAGCAATTGCTTTGATTAGCGACAATGAAAAACAAAAGGTGCTTTCTCAAAATATTTCAAAACTGGCGATGAGAAATTCAGCGGAAAAAATTGTAGCTGAAATCTATAAAATGATCTCCTAAAACATATTGTTGATGATAAGGCTGCTGCCAACGGGCGGTCCTCGTTAAAATGAATTTCGATAAATTAAAATCAGTTTACTTCATAGGCATTGGAGGCATTGGGATGTCAGCCATTGCAAGGTATTTTCATGCCCATGGAAAAAAGGTTTCCGGATATGACAAGACCCCTACCCAACTCACAGATGAGTTGATACAGGAAGGAATTGAAGTTCGCTTTGTTGACGATGCCACAGAAATCCGGAACCGGAATTTAGAAACCGGAAGCTGTTTAGTGGTCTATACACCGGCCGTTCCCAAGGATCACCTGGAACTAAACTACTTTCTGCAAAATGGTTTCACGGTGATGAAACGCTCACAGGTACTTGGGCTTATCACAGCAAATCACTTTACTATAGCAGTAGCGGGAACCCACGGAAAAACGACTACATCCTCCATGATAGCCCATATCCTGAAATCATCAGGCGTAAACTGTACCGCTTTCCTGGGGGGTATTTCCAAAAACTACAACTCCAATTTAATCCTTCCGGAAGATGCGTCAAAAAAATCGGTAGTGGTGGTGGAAGCTGACGAATACGATCGTTCTTTTCTGACGTTGCACCCTGATATTGCTGTTATCACCAGCATGGATGCAGACCACCTCGATATTTATGGTGACCAAAATTACATGGAGGACTCCTATCGGATGTTTGCGAAGCAAATTAAGAACAATGGCGTCCTTATTTCGAGAAGCGGATTACCAGTTGGGAACATAGACGCAGTACAAAAGCAGTATTCCCTCAGTGAAAAGGTTGATTTTTCAGCTTCTGATATTCAGATAAAAAATCATCAGTATTATTTCAACTGGCATAACCATGTCAGCTCAATAGAAAACCTTGCCACTTTAATGCCGGGAAGGCATAATGTGGAAAATGTTATCGCGGCTATAGCTGTTGCCAGAGAAATAAAAATTTCGCATGAAAAAATTGCAGAAGCTGTTCACTCATACTCAGGTGTAAGAAGAAGATTTGACTACCAGGTTAAAACGGATGAGTTGGTTTATATAGACGATTACGCCCATCATCCGGAGGAACTGCGTGCCTGTATTTCATCGGTAAGGGAATTGTATCCGGGAAGAACAATTACAGGAATATTTCAGCCTCACCTTTTCACCCGCACAAGGGATTTTGCAGATGGATTTGCAAAAAGTCTTTCACTTCTTGACGAACTCATCCTGCTGGATATTTATCCTGCCCGTGAACTGCCCATTGAAGGCGTTACCTCTGAATTGATATTGAACAAAGTATCCATTCCTAACAAGGCATTGTGCAGAAAAGAGGGTGTGATGGTGGAATTGAAGGCAAGAAAAGTTGAAGTTTTGCTGACCCTTGGTGCGGGAGACATTGACCAGCTGGTTGAACCAATCAGGAATTATTTAAACACAACGACGCAAAAGCCCACAGATAAGAGATGAAAAAATTTAAAGTCAACATTGACTGGAAGAAAGTTTTTCGCATAGGGCTGCGCGTACTCATCATCGCAGGATTCCTTGCCAGCGTGGGTTTCACGGAACACCGAAGAAATGAAATGCAATGCAAAAAGATCATCATCAACGTGGATGATTCACTCGGCAACAGTTTTGTTCAGCAGGGAGATATCGAACAATTGATAGAGGATAAGTTTGGAAAAATAACCGGAAAACCTTTAACTTCTATTAACATATCTCTGTTGGAAAAAATCATTGATGGTAACCCCTTTGTTTTGAAAGCACAGGTATTTTCAACCGTTGATGGAAATCTGATTGTGGAGGTAAAACAACGTACCCCGGTGGTACGTGTGATCAATGCTTTCAATGAAAGTTTTTACATCGATGACTGTGGTGTTTTGATGCCGATGAACGATCAGTTTTCGGCTCATGTACCCGTCGCAAACGGCAACATCTTTAACAGGGAAACAGAACAACGGATCAGAAGAGTCACTGAAAAAGAGATCAGGGACACAACTTTTTCCCCGACTTTGTTAGAGAAGATTTTTATGGTGAGCAATTATGTGCACAACCAAGAATTTTGGAATGCACAGATCGAGCAGATATTTATCAATATCGCCGGAGAGATAGAATTGATACCGAGAGTAGGAAATCAAACGATCCTGTTCGGGAATGAAAAAGATTTAGACGAAAAATTCAACAAGTTGTATACCCTGTACAAAGAAGGCTTAAGCAAAACAGGCTGGAATCAGTACAAAACAATTAACGTAACATTCAAAGACCAGGTGGTCTGTTCAAAATAAAACTATGGTAAATTCAACAACGGGTGGCGGCAGTGATATCATTGTAGGTCTTGATATCGGCACAACAAAAATTGCAACCATTGTAGGCCGCAAAAACGAATTCGGAAAAATTGAAATCCTGGGGCTTGGCAAAGCTGAGTCACTCGGTGTTACCCGTGGAGTGGTTACCAATATCGCCAACACGATTGAAGCCATTACAAAATCAGTCAAGGAAGCATCGGAAAAATCAAATGTTGAAATCGGAACTGTACACGTAGGCATTGCAGGGCAGCATATCAAGAGCCTTCAAAACAGGGGAATGCGGGTGCGCACAAATACAGATGATGAAATCTCACAGGTAGACATTGACATCATCGTTGACGAAATGAAAAGGCTTGCAATGTTGCCCGGCGAAGAGATCATTCACGTGATTCCTCAGGAATACATTGTGGACAATGAACAGGGCATCAAAAATCCGATCGGTATGTCAGGCAACCGACTGGAAGCCAATTGTCACATCATCACGGGGCAAATCACTGCTGCAAAGAATATTTACAAATGCGTGAAGAGGGCAGAACTTGAAACGGCAGGCCTCTTTCTGGAGCCCCTCGCCTCTTCGGCTGCAGTCCTCACAGAAGAAGAAACTGAAGCAGGTGTAGTATTGGTTGATATCGGAGGCGGCACAACAGACATTGCCATTTTCCAGGACAGAGTGATCCGACACACCGCAGTGATACCATACGGTGGAAATGTGATTACGGAAGACATTCGCTCAGGATGTTCCATTATCCGCAAGCATGCCGAATTACTGAAAACCAAATTCGGTTCAGCTGTTGCAAGCGAAAACCTGGACAGCGAGATCGTTTCAATCCCGGGATTACGCGGCCATTCACCAAGAGAGATATCAGTGAAGAATCTTGCCCATATCATTCAGGCACGGATGGAAGAAATCATTGAGCTTGTTTATTATGAAATAAAGAATTCCGGACTTGAAAACAAACTGGCTGCCGGAATTGTGGTAACCGGGGGAGGCGCCCAGCTTCGCCATATCGTTCAACTTATTGAATACGTGACTGGAATGGATGCGCGCGTAGGATACCCGAATGAACATCTTGCCTCTGATACTGATGAATTAAAAAGCCCGATGTATGCCACAGCTGTTGGCCTTGTAATGAAAGGGTTTGAAGAATCGGAGCGCAAAAAAGCAAGCCAGCCGGTGCTTGTGGAAGTTGATAGTCATACACCGAAACAGCCCACAAATACCCTTGGAACCTTCTTCGAAAAAATAATGCTTTGGCTGAAAACCGAAGAAGAAGACAAAGAGCTTAAATAATTTTTTGTTACAACTGCAAAACTTAACTTAATACAAACGCAATATGGAATTTGATTTATTAAAAGACAAAACCTCGATCATTAAGGTGATCGGTGTTGGTGGAGGTGGCAGTAATGCCGTGAACCACATGTACCGGCAAGGAATAAAAGGTGTGGAGTTCTTTGTTTGCAATACAGATGCACAGGCATTGGAAATTAGTCCTGTTCCGTCTAAAATTCAGCTCGGCCTGAGTTTAACTGATGGACGCGGAGCGGGATCAATGCCTGAAGTAGGGCGTAATGCAGCCATTGAGAATATCGATGAGCTGAAAAGAATACTGGGCGACAATACAAAAATGGTATTCATTACTGCCGGCATGGGTGGTGGTACAGGTACAGGCGCCGCTCCAATCATTGCACAGGCAGCCAAGGAAATGGGAATTCTCACAGTCGGAATTGTGACTGTTCCATTTCAGTTTGAAGGAAAAAAACGCAAGGACCAGGCTGACTTGGGAATTGATGAATTGAAAAAGAATGTGGATACCCTGCTTATCATCTGTAACGACAAACTACGTGAGATGTACGGTAACCTCAAACTTGGTGAAGCTTTTAATCATGCCGACGATATTTTAACCATTGCCGCCAAAGGCATTGCCGAGATCATCACAGTAACAGGCTATATCAATGTTGACTTTGAAGACGTGAAGACGGTAATGACCAATAGCGGACGAGCCATCATGGGCTCTGCAATTGCAGGAGGTGATAATCGTGCGCTGAATGCAGTTCAACAGGCGTTGGCATCTCCATTGCTTGATGACAGCAACATCGTAGGTGCCCGCTACATACTGATGAATATTGCTTCCGGCAGCAGTGAGGTTACAATGGATGAAATCGGAAGTATTACAGATTATATTCAGGACGAAGCAGGACTTACGGCTGATATCATCTGGGGGAATTGCTATGATGAAGCTCTCGGAGATAAATTAAGCGTGACGATCATCGCTACCGGTTTTAAAACAAAGAACGAACAGGAACTGGAAGCAGACCGCACCAAGAAAATCGTTCATGATCTCAATGGAGATTCCCGCAAAGAAGTGAAGACCAATCCTGTTGCAAAAAGTGAATTGAAGGAACAAACGGTGGTTAGTAACGATGAGCCTGTACTAGTTACCAGGCAGGCGCAACAAGACCTTACTTTTGAATTTGAAATTGCAGGCAATACGATGAAGGATAACATCAGTACACCAATGGCAGACAAAATTGAAGAACCTGTGACTAAATCAGAAAAGACAGTTCACGCAACGAGCCAGCCCTCAATTATTGATCCGATGGATGAACAACTCAGAAAGTCTCGTGAGCGGATCCAGAAATTGAAAGCGCTGAATTACAGGATGGCCAGCAATACCAACATTGCAGATATGGAAAAGGTTCCGGCCTACTTACGCCAGGGAGTAAAGCTTGACAATATTCCCCATAGCAGCGAACCGCATATTTCAAGATATACATTGAGCGCAGAAGAAGAGAAGAAACCGGAATTGCGTCAGAATAACTCCTACCTGCACGACAATGTTGATTAAATAGATATTGGTCAATCGTTATCCGTTATTTGGTAGAACATTTGAAATCAGGTTTACAGAATAACAAGTAACCGGCAACGATTAACTTACAGATACCGTTTCATGTTGAGTTTGCTTTTCTAACATGGCCCCGCTTGGTAAGCGGGGCCCTTTTTTTGCGGATGTCTTTGCAAACCTATGGATGGTAAATTGCCCCTCCGCTGGAATCACGTGAAGCCCCCGTCACACTGCGAAGGCAATTTATTTCATTTCTCCAACGCAGCGTTCCCAAAAACGCAAATATCAGCGCTTCTTTAAACTCAATGATCTGTTTACCTGGCAGTACAATTGCGGACTTGCAATGGGTCTTCATCCTGTCAACGAGAAAAGAATTATAGGCTCCTCCACCGGTCACAAGCATGCTTCCGGAAGTCCTATCAATTCGATTGACAACATCTGAAATCTGGATTGCAATATGCTCACAAAAGGTGCGAAGCATATCCTCAGGGGAAGCTGTGTCCTTCTCAAGTATGGTGAAAAAGTATCTTTCAATATCCTCCCGGCCAAGTGATTTTGGAAACTGCTTTTTGTAAAAGGGAACTGCATTTAGCTTGTCAAGAAGTTTCAACTGAACTTTTCCCTTCTGCGCAAGTTTGCCGCCCTTGTCGTAGTTCCTTCCCAGCTTCAGCGCCAGGGAATTCATAACAATGTTTACAGGGCAGATGTCAAATGCTATCCTGCTGCCGTTTTGGTCAAAGGAAATATTTGCAATACCTCCCAGGTTTAAGCAGCTCGTGTATGAACCGAACAAAAACTTATCTCCAATAGGAACCAATGGGGCACCCTGTCCGCCCAGGGCAACATCTGCGGACCTGAAATCACATACTACCGGTAATCCACATGCAGCACTGAGGGCTGCCCCGTCACCTATTTGCGTTGTAAATTTCTTTTGTGGCTGGTGAAAAACTGTATGACCGTGAGAGGAAATAAAATCAACTTTTGCTTTTTTTGATTTTAAAAATTCCCTTACAAGGTTACCAAGAAACCTCCCATAAGCGACATGTTCTCCGGCAAATACAGAAGCACTTGTTTGTCCCATTGAGGCAAGATCTCTTCTTTGCTTTGCTGTATAAGTTATTGTTTCAGCCGCTTCAATTTTGAAACTCCAATTGCCTCTGCTTTTTTCAAAAACACAAAGCGCTATATCCACTCCATCCAGTGAAGTGCCGGACATTAAACCCACGACGCTGTACCTGTTCATCCTGCGAATCTCTGATTAATATTTGATTTATAAAATCTCCAAAGATTTCCCTTACAATTCAAAAACGAAAGCGGGCCATGAAATACATGACCCGCTTTGCAATTCTTTTTAAGTAACCCGGAGTTTAATACTCCCACATATCGTGTTCAAGGTTGGCTATCTCTGACTTGATTTTTTCTGATTCATACAAAGTCGCAATTCCTGTTTTGTAATCTCCAATATTCCTATCGTAAACGTTCGCTTCCTTGTAAATATAACTGTTGAACATCCGCTTCTGAAAGATATCGTCTAATGTCCTGCGTTCTGCATCATTCTGCCTGTTAAATGTCTCTGCTTTGGCAAGCAGGCTACGGCATTCGGGATAATAAAACCAGCACATTGCTATCTTCTGGTTTCCCTCGCGCACATTTCCTGCCTCATCTTTTGCATAAATCAAAGGAGCTATTCCGATGATGCGCACTTCCAAAACAGAACGTTGCTTGTCGAAATACCATTCTTCTTTTAAACGGTAAGCAACAACATCATCATAGTTAAAGTCCTTTGCAATAACAGTATCATACTCATCATATGGAGGATCCGGGCGAGTCAAACGCTGTGTATCAACACGGGCACCGCCGCGTGCTTCCACTTCCTTCATGGTAATCGGATTGGTAAATTCATCGTTCATATAATCATATGCAGTAAGTGTTCCTTCTTTGGTGGCACTTAACAACACGTCGATCATATTCCTCCTGTCGCGGGTACTTTGACTTGAAGGCCATTTCAGCGGAAGGTTTATTTTTTCATTGAGGTCAATGATGCGCCAGATCTTCTTTGACCACATCACATCTGCTTCACGCAGGTATGGATATGCCAAAGGAGAACGCGTAGGCGTATTTTCCTTTACATAAACCCCGTCAAGCAACCCCACATTCTGAGTGTTCTGCGCAAATGTAGATATGGCAGAAAATAAAATAAGAACCAAGAGAACGACTTTACCTTTCATTGTATATTAAATTAAATTTATTGCAATACAAACGTCATCGGCGATAGTTGTCTTGTTGATTGGTCTTTGGTATTAACCATTTTTCCTCTTATATACTCGAAAAAAACTTTTGTCCCTGGTTTTGCACGTGCAAGAACCGACTTGCAATTCTCATCTAGTTGGTTTCCTTTTACAGTAAACTCAGCATACTCAATTCCTTTACCGGCGATAGACATTTTAAATTCTGTGATCTGCCAGAAAAGTTCGAAATAGAAATCTTTCATAACCGGGATCATGCTGCTTGCCATCAATAGGTTCTTATTGATTGGTCCGCCTTCTGCTTTGCCTCCCATTGTTGCAACAGGGTTTGGAACACTCTTTACACGGTATTCGAAGGCACCCATTGGCATTTGCTTGCCGCCAACTTCAGCGCTTACGCGAATGGTCGCCTTTCCGCCGGTTGCAGAACTCACATTGGCAATGTAGTGACCACCGCCCAGTTTTGGATCAGCCGACAATGAAGCACCAGCGCCTTCAATAGAAGGTTTTACTTTATTATTCGGAACCCCGGGAACTGAAATAGAAACGGGGTTGTCCAGTCCAATAAATAATACATTCATCTTATCAGCAGATACAACAGAATTTGGTTTCTGCGCTGTATACGCTGTGTTGAAGTTGTAGTGTTTGTAGCTGCCATCAGGGTTTTTAACTCGAATAACGCCACCCCACTTTTGCTCACCTTCAGAACCGGGATGCGAAGTGTATTTCGCAAAACCACCTTCGGTTGGCAATGGAGTACCTTCGCAACCTTTGCACGCTACTCCGTTTGAATCAGTTGAGGCACCGATAAATACTTCCGGAGCAAGCGTTGAAGAGGTAGCTGATAAGAATACATCTGCTTCATAATTAGAACCAATAGTAACAACTGTGCTTACCGGAATTACAGCAGGCTTCAGCAAGTCAAACTTGATAATTTTTGCGTCTACAGAAGCAATCAGGTTATCTATTATCTGAGATTCAGAGTTGCGGATATCTCCCTGAAATTTTGTCAGCAATGCAACTGATGCAACAACCGGGTTGTGATAGAATTTTGACATTTCCCATGTGCGCTTTCCGTCTTCCTTATATTCAGTACTGTTCGCATCTGGATCAGTAGTATTTAAGAGACCATCCAAACGCTTTTTAAAATCTCCCTGCATTTCTGCCGGAACATCCTTCAGCATATTCTTCTTATACTCCTCCATCTTGTTTTTGAATTCAGTTGCCTTTGCGCCGCGGCCGTCATTGGCATCTCCGCACATCATATGGGTTGGTGTATCATAGTCATCCTTCTTCTCCATATCGCGGAGGTCCGGCGTTTTTTCTTCCGGCTTAATGCCGTCGCTGTGACGAACCATTTCTTCTTTCAGATCCTGAATATATTTTACCATAGCGTCTGAAGCTTTCTTCACATCCATTGCTTTTGCATTCACTTCGCCATATTTTTTGGCGTCGTTCTGCATGGCCTGTTCAAAAGCTGCATAGGTATTCTTGTTCTTATTGTCAATGTTTGTTTTGGACACTTCCAGACTCTCATTTACAGTAACGAAAGCGTTAATGATTTCTTTGGAAACGTTCAAAGCAAGTAAGGCTGTCAACACGAGGTACATCATGTTGATCATCTTCTGCCTGGGGGTCAATTTTCCGCCTGCCATATTCTATGGGTGGGTTAGCTTGTTAAGTAACTGGTTGATTAGGGTTGATTGAAGTGTTTATCGCACTGTCATTGCAGACAACATGTTTCCATAAACAGTGTTGAGCTTAGTGAGGTTGGTAGCAAGCATTGCCACCTCTTCACGATACTTCTTGGTATCTTCAAGCGATGAATTCAGATTACCCATCAACTCATTTATTCCATCATAGAATTTGCTGGTTTGTTTCAAATGCTCATTGGAATCCTGCAACTGCAATTCATAAACTGCATTCAATGCAGCAAGATTCTTTCCTGCTGAAACAACCTGGTCTTTGTAAACACGAACATCTTCAGTAGAAGAACTAAACTGATCAGCAACCTGCGCTGCTTTCATATATGAATCCGACAATTGTCCGACTGACTGAGACGCCTTGCTTACATTCTTTACGTAGTCATTTGTTGCTACAGATGCATCAGATAGATCCGCAAGCTTAGCTGTATTGTCTCCCAATGATTTTAAACCTGATCCTAAATTTTTAATAAGGTCGCCTCCAATGTTTGCTTCACCCATCAATTTATCAAGGTATTGCGCAACCGGATCAACAGCTTTTTTCTTTTCCTTCTTTCTTGAATGCGCATCTTCATCCTGCATGCCTGCAAGTTCAGGATATACCAATGACCAATCTACGTCTTCATGCGGTGGTTCAAAGGCTGAGAAAAAGAAGATCACTGCTTCAGTAGATAGTCCGATTACCAGCATCAAGCCGGCACCGGGATAGTGCTGGATTTTAAAAAGTGCTCCGACAATTACGACAGCAGCGCCCCATCCGTAGAGACGAGCCATGAACGTTTTAAACTTTTTTCCTTGTGTTAATTCGGCAATTCCCATAATGTAAAGAGATTAAGTTTTGAGGTTAAACAATAATAGTAAGTTGACTTTTCAATTTTTTGAAAGGCGTAAATGTAATCGTTTCGATTAAACAAAAAAGGGGAAATTTTGGCCTGAGGATAACTTAGTAATCTGCCTTATCACGGCCAAGAAAGCTCATCACGCTGCGGAAACCAATGTAGCATTTTGCAGTGTCCTGGTACTCATAAGTGCGGGCACTTGTCTGCAAATAGAATGCAACATCCTTCCAGGAACCTCCGCGCAATACTTTTCTTTTCATCGCTGCCGGATCAGACTCCTTCGCATCATACACATAATCCGTGCTGATGTCATGACTGAAGCTATAAGCTGATTCGTCAAAAGCATTGCTTGTCCACTCAGATACGTTACCGGCCATGCAATACAATCCATAATCATTAGGCCAATAAGAAGTAACTTTCACAGTATAAACACCGCCGTCATCCTGGTAACTTCCACGCATTGGCTTAAAGTTTCCTAAGAAACAACCACGGCTATTTCTGATGTAAGGACCTCCCCATGGATATGGAGATAAATCCAGACCACCACGTGCTGCATATTCCCACTCTGCTTCTGTTGGCAATCGGAAATCCTGAACAAATGCATCTCCGTTTTCTTCCAGGTAGCTATTGAGCAACTGTGTTCTCCAGATACAAAATGCGCGGGCCTGTTTCCAGCTAACTCCTACTACAGGATAATCATCATATGCCGGATGCCAAAAATACATCTGGGTCAAAGGCTCATGGTATGAATAAGCATAGTCATGTATCCATGACAAAGTATCAGGATACACATTCAAAATATCTTTCTTGATAAATACAGAACGGTCTGTCCTGCCTTGTGCACGATTTGAAAGTCCTCCTGCTGAATTATCTGCAGGGGTAGTATAATCTTTTTCTGCAGCTGCTTTGAGATCGATCCAGTAGTATTCAAAGTTCAACTTACGGGTATCTATTTCTTTTCTGCGGTAGAAACGCTCTGTTTCCGGAAGGAAAAGTTCAGCAAGCGTTTCAACATTCTGCTCATCATCCCACTTAATCTTTGCTCTCCAGTTAATGCGCTCTCCATATTCTCCTTCATCGATCAAATGCTCACCACCGATCAATCGGTGCGCAAGTGAATCTTTTACCCAATACACAAACTGCCTGTATTCATTATTCGTAATTTCAGTATTGTCCATGTAGAAAGCAGGAATGGTAACTGTCTTTGCCTGGGAGGTCAATGCATACGGAACGTCCTGGTCACTGGGGCCCATATTGTAAGACCCGGCCGGAATGTAAACCATTCCGTATGGATCTGCCTGATACCACTTTTCCCGGCCCTGCACGCCAACCAACTGACCTTTGTTTCCGCCACCGCATCCTGCTAATGCGAGAAGGAAAATGGAGCATAAATATCCCGCGCTCCTGAATCCTGTTGCCTTGTTCTTCATTGGACTATTGAGATGTTTAAATTGAGTTTGCAAGTTGATTAACGTATTTATCCCTAAATTATTGTATACACTTCGGGGTGTAACAACCTCTAACGACATTCTAAACCTTTGGTTTCACCTAATCTAATTCATCAAATCCCCTCATGCTGCCTATTCTTACAGGAATCTTACATTCCTGTGAAATTGCCTCTTTACCACTTTCGCCACATTCATGCAATATCCCAATACTATTTCATGTGTGCCTGAACTGTATGTTTTTATTCTTGAGGTGGTAATATCATAAGCATATCCCAGTTTCAAATTGGGAATTAATTCTATCCCAGCCATCACCACAATTGCATCCTGGAAACGATATGCTCCGCCGATCCAGTATTTGCTGTTCACAACCAGATTTGCATTGAGATCAAACTGCGTCTCCACAATATCGCTTTTGATCATGACAGCCGGCTTTATGGTAAATACCGAATTGATGTCATAACTGTATCCTGCCATCAGGAAGTAGTGTCTGTCAAGTTTCGTGGTAACATCACCAACCTTTATGTCATTTGCTGTAAGGTGTGAAGTTGACAATCCCACATACATTGCATCAGTATTGTAATACAACCCGAGTGACAGGTCATAGCTTCCTCCGCTTTGGGTTCCTGTAGGAATATTCTGGTCGCCGGCATCATTGTAAATAAGTTTGCCACCATCAATTGATTCCTGATGGTACCCGATTCCTAAACCGATGCCGATCCGGCCATTGCCAAGATCAGTACGGTAAGCATAATTGGCTTTAATATTCAGGCTGTTTCCGGCGCCTAATTTGTCAAGGGCATGCAGAGACAATCCAACACCTCCGTGAAGCGCATCAACAGGCATGTCTGCTGTCAGCATTGCAGTCTTGGGTTCTCCACCAAAGCCAGTCCACTGGTTTCGGTAAAGCAGCGTTCCGCAAATGGCATCATTGGCCCCCGCAAAAGCAGGATTGTAATAAAGCTTCGTAAACATGTGCTGGCTGAACTGGGGATCCTGTTGTGCAAATCCCGGCAATGCAAATAGCAAGCTCACAAAAAAGGCAACCTTAAAGTGTTTAATCATCGAGTAAATTTCACATAGGCCCGACCAGTACTTCGGGCTTATGAGGCGTAAAGAAATGAAAAAATTAAAATAATAACAAAATTTATTTTGGGCGGGGATTCAGATTTAACCCAAAAAGGAGGATTCTCACTGTCAGCTTAGCTTTTGAAGGGCCTGCCACCACCTGTCAGGCATTTCATCCTTCATGGCTACTTCGTAATCCCGGTAAGAACAAGGAACCAAATGATGCCGGTGATACTTCACTTTTGAATTCGGATAAGGAACTTCCATCCACCAGCGCTCGCTTTTTTTACTTTTATAAAAAACAATCTCCTGCTCATCCTTTTTGATATTTACATGATACTTCACAAATGCACTTTTGTTCACCAATGGCAAATCTTTTTTTCGCTGGTAATATCCGTCCAGGAAATACCACAGCATTTGCGCAACAAGGTGAGAGGTCTGGTCGCGGAGATCATAGCTCGGATTCACTTCATAAAGTCCGATGGAAGTTAGTTTGTCGCTCAGGCCGGCATAACGCATAATGGCACAGGCTTCTTCTCCATAAAATCCATTGGGTGTTGCATTGGCATTCCCGGGCGCATCACTTTGACGGATGCTGCTTACGTCGAAACTCAGAATGTCGGCATTCCTGACAATGGGTTCTGTCTCTTCCATGTTTTTTCTCACATCTCCCAGACGGTAGGCGTCGAAATAGAGCTTGCCCATCAGCTCAATCTGATCAGCGCCTGCAAAATAAGTCTGGTAGCCAATGTTTGAAAAATTGAACAGGAAGTTTGGTTCATGCAGAATGATCTTCCCGAGATAAGAATGGCTGCGGAGGTTTTCTTCTGTATTACCGAGGTCAAAATAAGCATCCACCGAAACAATATTCACAGTCTCTTCCAGTTTCTGGTACGCGACATATTGCGCAAAAGTCAGATCCTGACTTCCCCCCAGAATAATTGGCAAAATTCCTTCCCGCATCAAATCAACCATGATGCTTGAAACAGCAGCATAGGTATCATTAACGGTTTCTCCCAGCCTAAGATTTCCGAGATCCGTTATTTTATATGGATGCGCTACTGCTTTGAGTTTGTAAAACCGCTCCCGGATCTTGTCTGGTGCTTCGCCGCAACCTTTGTTTCCAACTGAGTTGCGGTCTTCAGCTACTCCAAAGATGGCAATTTTTGTTTCTGAGAGGTCAGGAAATTTTTCTTCTTCAAGAAATTTACTGACTACATTCCCCATTAAATTTTTCTGCTGACTGTAGCGGTCAAAAATTTCTTTGTCGAGGGGCTGAAAATAAACGGAAAGATCCACAGGCTTTTAGAATAAAGTTGTCACAAATATTTGTGACGATGAAATTACTTCAAGCGTTGGATGGAAACGGGCAGTTGAAAATTATTTTTTAACAGCCTTCTTTGTTTTAACAGCTTTCTTTTTCACGGCAGTTTTCTTTGCCGATGCAGCTTTCTTCAATGGAGGTTCCTCCTCTGTAACCTTCTTTTTGCCGGCAGATTTTTTCACCGGTGCTGCCGCCTTTTGCTTGAAACCGCCCTTTTTCCCGCCCCAGGATTTCTTACCGGTATCGGGTGTGTTTGCTGCAATTTCATTGATCTCTGCAAGGGTTATGGTAGTACCGTCTTTGTCTTTTGGAATGCGAAGATTACGTCCATGGAAATTGATAAATGGTCCCCATCTTCCTTTGAGCACCTGAACCTCTTTGTCCTCTTCAAATGATTGTATCAGGCGCTCTGCATTGGCCCTCTTTTTATCAATGATCAGTTCCACTGCCCTGTCATAGGTTATTGTATACGGATCGTCTTCCTTTTTCAGAGAGGCAAACAAACTCCCGAAACGAACATATGGTCCAAATCGTCCGATGGAAACAACAACATCATCCCCTTCATATTGTCCGATGTTACGCGGAAGTTTGAACAGATCAATCGCTTCCTCGAGGGTAATATTTTCTATTCGCTGGTTGTTACGCAACTTGGCATAACGCGCCTTCGCACCCTCGCCGAGTTTTTCAATTTCATCCGTGGTTCCGATTTGCGCCATTGGTCCAAACCGGCCAACACGCACAAGCAATGTCAATCCGCTTGCCGGATCTTTGCCGAGAATACGTTCGCCGGAAACGCGTTCCGAATTTTCCGTTGTATGCTCCACTGTTTTATGAAATGGCACATAAAATTCAGCAAGCATTTTCTGCCATTTCAAATCGCCGTTGGCGATATCGTCAAATTCTTTTTCAACGAAAGCAGTAAAATTAAAGTCAAGAATTTCCTTAAAGTTTGCCACGAGGAAATCATTCACCAGCATGCCGATATCAGTAGGGAATAATTTATTTTTATCAGCTCCTGTTGTCTCCGTTTTCTTTTCTGCTTTGATCTGATTGTCACGCAGTGTGATCACATCGTATTCGCGTTCTCTTCCCATGCGCTCTTCCTTAACAACATATCCGCGTTTTTGAACGGTAGATATTGTTGGCGCATATGTTGATGGTCTGCCGATTCCGAGCTCCTCAAGTTTCTTTACCAGCGAAGCCTCCGTGTATCGTGCCGGCGGATAAGTGAACCGCTGCATGGCTACGGATTCAACAAGAGCCAGCTTCTCGCCAATAGTTACTTCCGGCATCAGTCCTTCCTGCGTTTCATCACCTTCTTCATCTGTTCCTTCCATATAAAGGCGAAGGAATCCATCAAACTTGATCACTTCTCCCGTTCCAATAAAGTTCAAAGCTGATTTATCCGACGCAACCGTGATCACTGTTTTTTCCAGAATCGCTTCACTCATCTGTGATGCCAATGCGCGCTTGCGGATGAGGTCATATAACCGTTGGTTGCGTGTGTCTTCATCAACTACTTCCGTATTAAAATCAGTCGGACGAATGGCTTCGTGGGCTTCCTGTGCCGATGCCTGCTTGGTTTTATACTGTCGGGTCTCAGAATATCTTTCCCCGTAATTGCTAAGGACAACCTGGCGTGCATTTGCAAGGGCATCCTGAGAAAGATTTACAGAGTCCGTTCTCATGTAAGTGATCTTTCCGCTCTCATATAATTTTTGGGCAATCACCATTGTTTGCGCAACGGAATACCCGAGTTTTCTGCTGGCCTCCTGTTGCAATGTTGATGTCGTGAAAGGCGCAGCCGGTGAGCGTTTTCCGGGCTTTACTTCCAGGTTCCTAACAGAAAAATTTGCACCGATACAATCGTTCAGAAATTTTTCCGCCTCTTCTCTCGTTGTAAATTTTTTCGAAAGTTCTGTTTTAAACGTTTTACCGTTAACAGAGAATACCGCCGTTACCCTGTAATAAGTAGTAATGCCAAAAGATGTTACTTCTCTTTCGCGATCCACGATCAACCGAACAGCGACACTTTGTACGCGTCCTGCCGAAAGTGATGGACGAACTTTTTTCCACAGTACCGGGCTCAGTTCAAAACCCACCAAACGATCCAGTACCCTGCGTGCTTGTTGAGCATCAACTAAATTACGGTCGATCTTTCGCGGGTTATCAATGGCATTTAATATTGCCTTCTTTGTTATTTCATGAAACACAATGCGACGTGTATTCTTTTCATCGAGCTCCAGTGCCTCCAGCAAATGCCATGAAATGGCCTCCCCTTCGCGGTCCTCGTCCGTTGCAAGCCACACAATGTCTGCTTTCTTCGATAGTTTCTTCAGGTCATTGATCACATGCTGTTTGTCGGGACTGATCTCATACACCGGTTCGAAATTCTTTTTGACATTGATACCCATGCCGCTCTTCACCAGGTCACGCACGTGTCCGTAGCTCGACTTCACCGTGAAATCTTTTCCGAGGTATCCCTCAATGGTTTTCGCCTTTGCAGGAGACTCAACGATGACTAGGTTTTTTGACATGTATTGGAGTTGAGAAAAGAGATTTGAGATGTAAGATTTGAGATAACAGCCGCATGCTGCCTTGTCTCACATCTCAATACTCATATCTCATTTCAGGATTTTTCAGCGCGCAAATAAAAGCATTTTATTTTTTTACCTGCAAGAGAAATTTTTTTTCAAATATTTAAGAGTGAAAAAATTCGATTCTTTTAGAATTTTGCCCTGCTGTTCGCTGCAAGTCCGCGCCTCCGCAAATGCCTGCGCATGCGGGCTTTCCGCTGCCATCAGGGCTACTTTAGAATGAATATTTTTTCACTGAATATTTTTTCAGCAGCCCTACCAATAGAATTCAGGAAACATTCCAGTGCAACGAGGCCCCAAAGCCATGTAGTCATTGCGAGATTTCAACCTGTTGCACAGAAAAAAAATGGTGATGACATTGCCAAGAAAAGCGCAGGCAACTACATAACCCGCCTTCAGCCTTGGTGCCCAGCAGAGCCCGTTTGCGAGATTGGGACTAATGTTCTATGAAAAAAATGTTAGTGGCATCCTGATTCAAACGGGATGACCCTGTTTATAAGCTTGCTTAATTTCCAAAGAACATTTGAGTTGCCTTGCGCTTTGTGTTTAACTATAAAATTATTAAACGTATGGGTAAAGAAACAAAAAAAGGGAATGTCGTCAATCAAAAGCCAACCGCAAAAGGAAAACAGTTTGAATTAAAATTAGGAGTTATTCATCCTCATTCGGCTGGAATGGATATTGGCGCCAAAAGCATTTTTGTGTCTTATCAAGGCACAGATGGTGTTCAGGTTTTAAAAGAAGTACAGGCGTTTACTGCGGACTTGCGAATACTCTCAAGCGAACTGCTACTTGCAGGGGTCACGCACCTGGCAATGGAAGCAACTGGAGTCTACTGGATGTCTGTATTTGAGATCTTGACCGATGCGGGTATTCATGTATCGGTGGTCAATCCGCGTCACTACAAAAATGTCGAGGCGGAAAAAACAGATGTCAAAGATTGCCAATGGCTGCACCAATTGCATGCACACGGGTTGATGCGCAACTCTTTTATTGCACAGGAACTAAGTAGGGAGTTACGTTCCTATATTCATGAACGAAA
>JAPLDB010000203.1 GCA_026391975.1 Bacteroidota bacterium
ATGGTGCCATAGTCATGAAGTTCATTTTCAAAAGTCATTTCTGGTGCATTGGGATTATCAGCTTTTACAGCAGTGTCAGCTTTAACAGGAGTATTTTGGGCGGAGCCGGAAAATGCAAGTGCGGTAATAAAGAGGACCAATAAAGAGAGTTGTTTCATTTTCTTGTGAGGTTAATTAGGTTTCAAATGTAATTTTAAATGGTGATCTACTTCTGTATGAATCGTGAACAATGATAGATTTACGTAATTAATGAGCCAAAAATAGACGAAATGCAATGAAGGAAGTATGAATCAATGATGAACCTTCCGTGTTGACCTTTTTTTAGTTCTATCCCTGAGCGGGAAACGGGAATCGAACCCGCGACCTTCAGTTTGGGAAACTGACGCTCTACCACTGAGCTACTCCCGCATAATGCTTGATTATTACGCAAATAGCATGTTTTTATTGATAATCTGAAATATTAATGGTCTTCTCGCAGAAAAAATATTCAGCTTCGTTTTGATTTGAACAAACCACCACAGTTTTATCTGCCAAATACATTTCCGCAAGATTCCGGTACCAGACCTCCCCTTGCTTGTCAAGGTTTGAAAGTGGTTCGTCCAGAAGTATGAGATCAACGTCGCTAATAATGGCGAGAGCCAGTTTTGTGCGCTGCTTCATGCCTGAAGAAAAATACTTAAAAGTCTTCATCTTAGAACTTTCAAGCTCCATCAGTTTAATGATATCATCTGTCGATAATGGCTGCCTGAGGTTTTTAAACTGAAAATGAAAGTCGATGTGAGAAAAAATGTTTTCGCGCGCAATTTCACTTCCATTCTTTGTATAGCGGATGTTCCCCAGTGAAAGGGATTCATAGCCACATAAAACCTGAAGAAGTGTTGATTTGCCCGATCCATTCCGGCCTGTTACAGCCAGTTTATTTCCTGCTTCAATCCTGAAAGTTAGGTTTTTAAAAATCCAGTTGCGGAAAAATTTTTTTCCACCGTCTGTTATATCAATGCTGAAAGTTGGGTTTTCCAAATTCAAAAATTAATCTTCATCCATTCCGTTAGTTGAGTTGCCTCGAAGCAAACCCCTTGTGGAGCCTTTCATGAAAGAAATGATTGAATCTCTTTCTGCGGAAACGCTGAGCTCATTTTCTATCACTTGAAGCGCCTGAGACCTGTTATTGCCCTGCTGGAAAACGATGCGGTAGATATTCTGAATCTCTGCAATTTTCTCATTGTTAAATCCACGTCTTCTTAGGCCTACAGAGTTTAATCCCATATATGCAAGAGGTTCGCGGGCGGCTTTAATATAAGGTGGAACGTCCTTTTTGATCAGGGAACCTCCGGAGATCATAACATGTGAACCAATATGGACGAATTGATGTATCGCAGAAAGTCCTCCGATAATTGCAAAATCATCAATCACAATATGCCCTGCAAGTGTCGCTCCGTTAGCGAGGATACAATTATTGCCAATGATGCAATCATGAGCAACGTGAACATACGCCATTAGCAGGTTATTGCTTCCCACTACGGTTTTTCCATTGGCCTTGGTACCTTTGTTAATAGTTACAAACTCTCTTATGGTGGTATTGTCGCCAATTTCAGCAGTTGTAATCTCGCCACCAAATTTCAAATCCTGAGGTACTGCTGAGATTACCGCTCCCGGGAATATCCTGCAATTTTTCCCGATTCTTGCGCCCTGAAAGATTGTAACGCTGCTACCAATCCATGTTCCGTCACCAATTTCCACATCATTGTGGATTACGGTAAATGGGTCGATGGTTACGTTATTCCCGATTTTTGCGTCAGGATGAATGTGAGTATTGGGATAATTCATTTTTTGATGCGCGCCAAAGATACACGATTCGGTGAACCCCTAAAATAATTACATATCCCTGATTTTTCATGTGCATTATTTGCCTACTTTTGAATCCCTAAATTAAAAAAACAATTATTTATTATGAGAAAAACATTACTTTTTGCATGCTCGGTTTCACTGCTTGTTACAACCTCGAAAGCACAAACCTGGATTGAGCTCAATTCAAATTTTGCCACTCAGTCTGAAGGAGTACTTGGTATTTCTGTTACAGATGACAATAACGCCTGGGTTCTTGGCTATGACGGAACAGGAAGCGGCGCCAATTTCATTGACTTTTCCCGTACAACTGATGGTGGTAATACTTTTGTAACAGGTACTGTTGGAACGGACACAACATACCAGTTCTCTAATATTTCAGCAATTAACGGGGACACGGCCTGGGTTTGTATGTTTAACCATGTGGCTGGTTCTGGTGGCGGAATCTGGAAGACAACTGATGGAGGTGTATCATGGAACCAACAAGGAGTAGGCGTTATTTACGATGCGAATTCATTTCCTGACATTGTACATTTTTGGGATTTTCAGAATGGCGTAACCATTGGTGACCCCAATAATGGTTACTTTGAAATCTGGACAACTGACGACGGAGGTTCTAACTGGGCAAGGGTTCCGCAGGCGAATATTCCTGCCGCGCAGAGCGGAGAGTTTGGAATCGTGAATTGGTATGCCGTATATGGAGACAACATTTGGTTCTATACAAATAAAGGTCGCGTATTCCGCTCAAATGATAAAGGTTTGACCTGGGCTATGTCACCAATGCATAATCTGACAACCACCCAATTCATCAATCTTAAGTTCTTTGATGCAAACAATGGTATCTCAAACATCGGAACAACAGGCGGAGCTTTTGTTACATCATACAAAACGACTGACGGTGGTGTAAGCTGGTCATCATATGTTCCGACAGGAAACTTCCTGACCTCTGATTTGGTTGTTGTTCCCGGAACTGCTGTTGCAATCAGTACCGGAGCAGCTACAGGTGTTGAAGGATCAAGCTATTCTGAAGACATGGGAATGAGCTGGATTGATATTGATGCAGGAGTACAGCATACATCTTTGGGTGCGTACAGCTTTAATAGCATTTACTGCGGAGGATTCAGTGGTGGTTTCCAATCAGGTGGTATTTTCAAATGGGATGGTACTGTTCTCGGCGTGAGTGAAAATACAGTAGATCTTAGAAGGAATAATCTTTATCCTAATCCATCAAATGGCCGGGTAACACTTAATCTGAAATCGAAATCAAATGCTACCACTGTTCAGGTTATTGATGCAATGGGCAAACTTGTATTTTCTCAATCTTATTCAGGAACCATAGTTAAAAAGTCATTTGATTTTTCAGGCCTGTCAAAAGGAGTATATTCACTGGTAGTAATTTCAGGTAATGAAAGATCCCAGGAGAAACTGGTGATTCAATAAAATTTAAAACTTATTTCTAAAGGCTGCTTCTGAAAAGGAGCAGCCTTTCTTTTTACATTTAGTGCAACTAATATTCTCTATTTTTGCTCCCCACACAATATTTTCGATACTAAATAAACGAATGAAAATTCTCCTGAATTACGTAAAGGAACATAAAGGAATAGCTTTTCTCGCTCTTCTGCTGGCTACAGTCAATCAGTGCTTTTCATTGATGGACCCACTTATTGCCGGAAAGATGATGGACCGTTTCGGAGTACATATTAGCGACTACCGCAATGACCCTTCAAAAAGTTTCGCTTATGACATCATGTGGTTGCTACTCGCCTCTATGGGAGTCGCCATGATTTCACGAATTGCAAAGAACTTTCAGGATTATTTCACCAATGTAGTCGTTCAGAAATCCGCAGCCAAAATGTATACCGATGGCATTCGCCATTCACTGGAACTCCCATATCATGTGTTTGAAGATCAGCGAAGCGGTGAAACACTGGGCAAACTTCAGAAAG
>JAPLDB010000051.1 GCA_026391975.1 Bacteroidota bacterium
ATTGCATTGTTCACACAACAGATCAATTTCATGACTGAACACATGAAAGCTTCTCCAAAAGACTATAGTACAGAGCGTACGCTCATTACCCTTGTAGGTAAGCGCAAAAGTCTGCTGGATTACCTCCACCGTATCGACATTACGAAGTACCGTACCCTTATTGCGGAATTGAAGATCCGTAAATAATGAAGTTTTGTCATCACTGTATGACATGAACTCCGGTATGTTTTAATAAATGGATTTATTTAATAATAGAATTTGAAAAGGCAATTCAAGTGATTGCCTTTTTTCTTTCATAACAAAAATAATTATGAGTAAAGGAATAATAAAAAGTTTTGACCTTGGTGACGGACGTATTGTCACTGTAGAAACCGGAAGACTGGCACGCCAGGCAGACGGAGCGGTAGTTGTACGGATGGGTGACTGTATGTTGCTCGCCACTGTAGTAAGCGCTGTTGAACCAAAGGTGGGAGCTGATTTCCTTCCGTTGTCGGTTGACTTCCAGGAAAAATTTTCATCAGTCGGCAGGTTTCCCGGAGGATTTTTAAAACGCGAAAGCCGCTTGTCTGAATATGAAATTCTGATCAGTCGTTTGATTGACCGTGCGCTGCGCCCGATGTTTCCGGATGACTATCATGCGGATACGCAAGTCGCGGTGACCCTGATTTCAGGTGATAAAAAAATAATGCCTGATGCGTTAGCCGGATTTGCAGCGTCATGTGCGATTACGATTTCTGACATTCCTTTTAATGGACCGATCAGTGAAGCGCGTGTTGCGCGTGTTGACGGAAAGTTCTGCATCAATCCATTCATGGATGATCTTGCAAAGGCTGATATCAACCTGCTTGTGGCGGGATCGATTGACAGCATCGTGATGGTAGAGGGAGAAATGAATGAAGTAAGCGAAGAAGAAATGCTGGATGCGATCAAGTTTGCGCATGAAGCCATTAAGATTCAATGTAAGTTCCAGTTAGAGTTGAAAGAAGCTTGCGGTAACAAACCTGCACGTGTTTATTCTCATGAAACCAATGACGAAGCACTGAAGGCACGCATGACTACTGAATTGTATGACAAATGTTATGCAGTTGCGAAGTCGGCGAATCCTAATAAGAAAGAACGCACAGAAGCCTTTAAAAAAATAGCTGCAGATTTTTTCGCAACTATTCCTGAAGAAGAGCAAGCTGAAAAGACAGGCATGTTTAAGCGCTACTTTTTCGAAGTAGAAAGTGATGCCATGCGGAATTGTTTGCTTGATGAAGGCACCCGTCTCGATGGCCGCAGCACGACTACTATTCGTCCTATCTGGAGCGAAGTGGACTACCTGCCATCAACACATGGCTCAGCCATTTTTACCCGTGGAGAAACTCAGTCTCTGACAACAATTACCCTTGGCAGCAAGCAGGATGAGCAGATGATTGACGGAGCAACGATTGAAGGATCAAGTAAATTTATTTTGCATTATAACTTTCCTGCTTTCAGCACAGGAGAAGTAAAACCAAACCGCGGACCGGGAAGAAGAGAAATTGGTCATGGTAACCTTGCTATGCGTTCATTGCGCATGGTGATGCCTGACTCAACTGTTTGTCCTTATACAATTCGTGTGATCAGCGACATTCTTGAATCGAACGGTTCGTCTTCAATGGCCACCGTTTGTGCGGGAACACTGGCACTGATGGATGCAGGCGTTCCTATCCGCAGACCGGTTTCCGGAATTGCAATGGGATTGATCATGGATAAGAAAGGACGTTATGCAGTCCTGAGTGATATCCTTGGCGATGAAGATCATCTGGGAGACATGGACTTCAAGGTAACAGGAACTGAAAAAGGTATCTGTGCATGTCAGATGGATTTAAAGGTACAGGGACTTTCTCATGAAATCATGCTGAAGGCATTGTATCAGGCGAAAGAAGGCCGTGCGCATATCCTAAACGAAATGATGAAGACGTTAAGTGCTCCACGCGAAGATTACAAGCCACATGCACCACGTATTGAAAAGATGATCATTGCGAAAGAGTTTATCGGAGCAGTGATCGGACCTGGTGGAAAGATCATCCAGGAGATGCAACGCGAAACCAATACCGTTATCAGCATTGAAGAGATCGGCAACGAAGGACATATTGAAATTGCATCTGCTGACAAGGCAGGCATTGAAGCAGCGAAGAGCCGCATCAAGGGCATTACACAAATGCCGGAAGTAGGAGAAGTGTACGAAGGCAAGGTGAAGAACATCATGGACTTCGGCGCATTTGTAGAATTCCTGCCTGGCAAGGATGGACTCCTTCATATTTCAGAGATCACCTGGGAACGCTTAGGAAGCATGCAGGGTGTATTCAAAGAAGGAGAAATGATCAAAGTTAAACTGGTTGAAGTTGACAAGAAGACAGGAAAGTACCGCCTGTCGCGCAAGGTGCTTTTGCCAAAACCTGAAGGAATTTCTGAAGGTCAAGGCGATGGCGGACGTCCACAGCGCAGACAACCGCAGAATTAATAAGTTATTATTTTTTTTTTCGGCTTTCAACAGTGTAAAAACTGCTGAGAGCCGTTTTTTTTTGCGCGAAATCCCCGGAGGCATACTGCAGCAAATCAGCGAAAAGAGAAATGTATTTTGCGTTCGAAATAACTGACAACTTTGTCCGATGAAATAACTTCCATAGATTTGAATTACCATTGAAAGCACCCTCGTAAAAATAAAAAGGCAACCAATGAATTTATTCTATCTGACATTTTTTATCTGGATCTTGTCTGAAGTCATCCTCAACCGTTTTGTGAGGTCGGGAAAATCAGACAAACGGTCTGCCGATAAAAACACAGAGCTTTATCTCTGGATTACAATTATCACTTCCGTAAATGCTTCTGTTTATATTTCCCAAAAGTATTCCTTTCCTATTTTCTTGCAGGAACAGTTTGAATACGCCGGTTTAGCGCTGATCGTTGCAGGAATAATCATCCGTTTTATTGCGATCCGGCAACTGGGAAAATTCTTTACGGTAGATGTCACCATCCGCAGCGACCATGAATTGATGCAAGACGGCTTGTACAAATATCTCAGGCACCCTTCTTACAGTGCATCAATGCTCTCATTTTTAGGATTAGGGATGGCTCTTAACAATTGGCTGAGTCTCGGTATTGTATTCTTTTCTGTGTTATTTGCTTATATTCATCGAATGAACACTGAGGAACGCGTATTGACTGAGCAATTTGGACAAAAATATTCAGACTATATTCAAAGAACCAAAAGGATAATTCCGTTTGTGTACTGAAATTGAGATGTAAAACATCAATTTCAGCAAAGAATACCGAAATAATTAACAATGTAACCGAATCCCTCCCTTATAATGCAGCGTATATGCCGATTCAGGTAACTTTGCTAAATTTGAAACCCGAATAATCAACTTACCTGCTATCAGAAAAAAAACCGAAATTCAATTATGAAAAAAATATTAATGCTTTTATTTCTCCTTGCAGGCACACTCGTTGTGAATGCTGAAGGACTTGAATGGAATACGAGTCTTGAAAAGGCAATGGAAATCTCCAAGACAACCAATAAGCCACTGCTGCTTTTTTTCACAGGCAGCGACTGGTGCGGCTGGTGCAAAAGATTACAGGCAGAAGTCTTCTTCAAACCTGAATTTGAAAAATGGGCTAAAGAAAATGTAGTCCTTTTAGAAGTCGATTTTCCAAGAAGAACACAATTACCTCAGGAACTGCAGACACAAAATAACCAGTTGGGACAATTTTTCGGAGTGCAGGGATATCCGACAATCTGGTTTGTGAAGGCAACGAAGGTTGAAGGAAAGATCAACTTTGAAAAGCTGGGTAATACCGGATACCTTGATGGCGGACCGCCGGTATGGCTAAAGGCGGCGGATGAAATTCTTAAAAACAAATAGCGATTGTAGAAACCGGATTTCTCTAAATAAACATGCAAATTATTTAGAATAGTTGAACTTCAGAATGCCTGCCGGCACTGATGACTCTTTGTAGGCAATCCGCTCAGTTATATTTCCTGAAGAATCATAATTAAACAGATACCTAATTTTGATTTTGTTGCTGTTCAGCCGGTAAGCCGTAAAGGAAGTACAGTTGTCTTTTTCATCATAACCTGAAGTGCTGTGAAAGCGCAATCTGCCTTTTGCATCATAGCTGATTTCTTCTACCTGATTTTCGTTTTTGTCATATTTGTGTATGACCCGTACCACTTTTCCGCGTTTGACATTTTCTTCCTTCACTTTTATTTTATTCCCACCGGCATCAGTTTCATACCTGATGCAGATTTTGCTTGTGTCCTTTAAGTTTTTGGCTTCCATTTTCCCCACCGGATTGCAATCGTACTTCCAGGAATGTCTCACTTTGCCCTTCCTGTTGTATTCAACCGTTTGCTTTTTACTTCCATCATCATAGTAAGAATATACAAACCGGTCGAACAGCTTTTTGTCATTGGCATCATAGTAATAGTTTTGTTCGAGCATATTTTGTTTGTCATCGAACTTCGCTGCGCTATGGAACCAGATTTTTTCCTTCCTGCTGAAAAGTGACGTTCTTCCAAAATTGCGAAGGTCAGTCTGGTTACCGGCGGCATCATACGTATATGATTCTCTGTATTTATTGCTTCCATCCGGGCGAAGCGTGCGGTATTCAAGCATACGTCCGGAATCGTCCATTGTATAGCATCCATGAATTTTAATTGCACCATTCCTTTTGTATTCCTTGTATTCGATAAGGTTGCCCCGGCTATCGTAATTCATCTCAGAATAGAGATAGCCATCTTTGGAATTGTCAGATG
>JAPLDB010000235.1 GCA_026391975.1 Bacteroidota bacterium
AAACGGACTACTTGTACCTTAATATCGCTGAAAAGCCCCTGTTTCCAAAGTGTTTGTATTGCTTTGGAAATTTTTTCACCAGGAATATCAATAGTGTCTCCGACGATCAGCCCTGAAAGATTAATGAGTACCTGCTCATCCAGAAAACGTGTTCCTGAAACAGTTACACCTCCAATTTCATAACGTTGTGGCTGATTGTAATTGAAAGTTACACTGTCACCACCTAATTGTACCTGGGCATTTGCATTGAACCCAAAAGTTGCAATAGCAAGAAGAGCAAATATTTTTTTCATTAATCGATTAGAAACTTTCAAATAGTAGTAAAATTATTTAGCCAATTGTTCGCTCACCATCCCGAATCTGCGTTCCCGTTTTTGATAGTCAAGAATGGCCTCATACAAATCTTCTCTTCTGAAATCCGGCCAGAGTTTTTCAGTAAAGTAAAACTCAGCATATGCAAGCTGCCAAAGCAAATAGTTGCTGATCCGGTACTCTCCGCTTGTACGAATCATTAATTCAGGATCAGGCATTCCTTTCGTATTTAAGTTGTCAGAGATCAATTGCTCATCTATTTCATCAATCCTGATTTCGCCAATTTTCACCTTCTCCGCTATTGCTTTTACCGCTTCTGTAATTTCCCATTTGCTACTGTAGCTAAGGGCAAGTATCAGTGTCATGCGTGTGTTTTTGCTCGTGTCTTCAATTGCTTCCATTAGCTCCCGGTAACATTTCTTAGGGAGAGATTCCAGGTTGCCGATTGCAAGGAGCTTTATGTTATTTTTATTTAAAGTGGGCCTTTCCTTGCTTATTGTATGGACCAATAACTCCATAAGCGCATCTACTTCTTGTTTTGGCCGACTCCAGTTCTCAGTGCTGAATGCATAAAGAGTAAGGTATTTCACACCAATCTCTGCAGCGCCCTCTGTTGTGTCCCGAACAGCCTTAACAGCACTCTGGTGTCCGAATACGCGGAGCTTACCTTTCTGCTTTGCCCAACGTCCATTCCCATCCATAATAACAGCGATGTGTAACGGAATTTTGCCCGGATTTATTTGTTCTCGAACGCCCATTTTCAAAAGTTGCGCAAGATAGCAAAATAGGGAGATGAAGGAATTTAATGAAGTGTGAAGAAACCGGGCATGACAGGATTTCTACCTGACCTTATTCGAAAATCTGATCCTGGCTATGGACTTCCATCTCAGGTTTACCCTTGTACATTTTAATAATTCCGGTGACACAAACCTGTTTTCCCTTGAAATATGTTGCTGGATCGTAGTTGAAATTTTTCAAATCATCTTTCCATATAACGCATGAAAATGTCTGCTTGGGGTAGGGTGCGCCAAAATTCAGCAAAGTAGGCTGGCCTTTTGCTTTAATATTGTAAAAAGTCTCTTTTATTTCTGCGCAAATAGTTACTTTATCACCTTCATGATCCTTGGCTTCGGCGATGGTGATTTCTAGTGCCGGTTTCTGCGCAAATGCAACGATTAGGCTCAGCGTGAAATAAACAATGAGAAAGGGGCCTTTCATAAGAATGAAATATTTTCAGTTTCAAATCTAATGAACCTTAGCGAATAAAAAAAATCGGGCTTTGAAAGGGTTTATTTGCAGAATTTTCAAGCCATTCTATTGCAGAATAGAAATAAAGTAATATTTTTATACGATTATTTGGTTCCTGCTTAGTCATTAAATAAAATAGTTATTACCGTAATTTAATTCTATCATTTATGAGAAAATATTTCTTCATGATATTGATTGTGGCCTTCGCTCTTAACTGTGATGGTCAGGTATCCCCAAAATTTGCAAAAGATTATGTTGGTAAACTTGCCACTGTATGTGGGAGGATTTCCGGTACCCATGTGACCAAATCAGGAAAAGTGCTGATCAATTTCGGAGGTGAATATCCAAACGAACTGTTTACCGCAGTTATCATGGAAGATGATACAGCAAAGTTTACCGATTATAATCCTGCGAAATTTCCGGACAATAAAAAAATCTGCGTGCGCGGACGTATTGTGGACTATAAAGGCAAGCCTGAAATTATCATTAACAATCCGTCTCAGGTAACCTTCCCCGAGGAAAAGCCTGTCGAGCCAAACAAATAGCTTTTATTTATTTGATTTATGCTCACGTTAAAGAAAGGTTAATCCTATTGGGTAGGTGATCTAACCTTTTACTTTTGCGCAATTAATTAAAACCTTAATAAACTACAAATGAAACGATCGATCGTTTACACCATCGGCCTGACTACTATTGCTGCACTTGCCGGATGCACTTCACAAGTGTCAAAACCCGGAATAGGCATTATTCTCGCTGACCTTGATACAACAGTAAGTCCGGCCGCGGATTTTTTCACCCATGCCAATGGAGGATGGATTAAAGCCCATCCAATTCCTGATGACCAGGTACGCTGGGGTTCATTTTCCATTCTTGCAGAAAATAATAAGAAGCAAATAAGGGAAATCGTTGAAGAGGCTTCAAAGAAAGCGGATGCAAAAAAAGGATCGGCTGAACAGATGGTGGGAGATTTTTATTTCAGCGCAATGGATACAGTCACCATCGAAAAGCAGGGAGCTTCTCCAATCAAGGCTGACATGGAAGCGATAGATAAGTTGGCAGACATGAATGGCATCTTAAATTACACAGCAAAACTTCAGATGTGGGGCGGCAACCCGATGTTTGGTTTTTATGCAGGTCAGGACCCCAAGAACACTGAAGTGCAGGTGCCTCAGCTAGTACAGGGTGGATTGTCCCTTCCGGACCGTGATTATTATTTGAAAAATGATGAAGATTCAAAAAAGATAAGGGATGAATTTGTATTACACATTTCAAAGATGTTTCAACTATACGGAATGGATGAAACAGCTTCCAAAAAGTATGCAAGTGTTATATTAGGTATTGAGACGGAACTTGCAAAAGCAAGTATGCCGAGAGAGGAAATGCGCGATCCATTTAAAACCTATCACAAGGTTTCCCTCGCGGATCTCGATATGATGACACCTTCACTAAAATGGGCAGATATGCTGAGCAATATGGAGGTGAAAGGAAAATTTGATTATGTTATTTTGGGGCAACCCGAATTCTTAAAAGCACTTGAAAAGCAACTGGCAGGAAATAAAATTGATGACTGGAAAATATACCTGAAGTGGAACTTACTGAATCTTGCAGGCAACACGCTCAGCCATGATTTTGTAATGGAAGACTTTCATTTTAACAGTGAAATACTCAGTGGCCAGAAGAAAATAAAAGAAAGATGGAACCGCATGGTCAGTTTTACGGATGGTTATCTTGGAGATGCACTGGGACAGTTATACGTCGCAAAATATTTTCCACCTGATGCAAAAAAGAAGGCTGACGAACTTGTAAGCAACCTGATGGTAGTTTATAAAGACCGCATTACCAAGCTTGACTGGATGGGAGAGGAAACAAAGAAAAAAGCACTTGAAAAATTGGGCACAATTGTCCGAAAGATCGGTTACCCGGATAAATGGAAAGATTATGAGGGGGTTGAGATAACCAGGGATAATTTTTTCGCGAATCTGATGAGTCTGACTAAATACAACTATCAGTATATGATTAATAAAATCGGGCAGCCTGTAGATCGAACCGAATGGGGAATGACTCCTCCAACAGTAAATGCATACTACAATCCATTGATGAATGAAATTGTTTTTCCTGCCGGAATTCTCCAGCCTCCATTCTTTAATAAGGATGCCGATGATGCAGTTAATTACGGAGGGATTGGAATGGTTATCGGACATGAAATTACCCATGGTTTCGATGATGAAGGAAGAAATTATGATTCAAAGGGGAATCTCACACAATGGTGGACAAGTGAAGATTCTGCAAAGTTCTCAGAGCGTGCACAACTTATAGTTGATCAGTACAGCCAATATGTTGTAAACGATTCACTGCATGTCAATGGCAAGCTTTGTCTGGGCGAGAATATCGCCGACATCGGAGGGTTGACCATTGCATATCATGCTTTCAAAAATACAGAACAGGGCAAAGGCAATAACAAGATCGACGGGTTAACCCCGGATCAACGGTTCTTCTTAGGCTTTGCCCATGTATGGGCCGGAAGTATTCGTCCAAAAGAAGCAGCGCGCAGAATAATTACAGACCCACATTCACCTGGGAATTACAGGGTAAATGGTTCGACAAGTAATATGCCTGAATTCTATGCAGCATTTGGTGTTAAAGAAGGCGATCTGATGTGGAGGAATGACAGTATCCGCGCCAAGATCTGGTAAGTAGCTGAATTTTTTTTTAAGATGTCATGGAAATCAATTCCATGACATCTTTTTTTATAGGTACCTTTGATCCGTAAAAGATTTATGGTACAATTTGCATTGATTTTTAAAAGAGGGATTCAGCAGGTTTTATGCCTTATTTTTCTGCTAACTGCATTTTCTTTTGCCTGCCGGGCAGATGATTTTCCTGAACGCTCTTCAACGATAGTTACTGACTATACTAACACGCTGAGCACGCAGGAGCAACAGTCGCTTGAGAGAAAGCTGGTTGTTTTTAATGATTCCACTTCTACACAGGTGGCTGTTGTTATCATGGGTTCAGTTGGTAATTATGACATTTCTGAATATGCCGTCCAGCTATATAATAAATGGGGCATTGGTCAAAAAGAAAAAAATAACGGTGTGTTAATCCTTGTGGCAAAAGAGGACCGTAAGGTTTTTATCACGACTGGATATGGAATGGAGGGCGTATTACCGGATGCCCTTTGCAAACGCATAGTTAATAACGACGTGCTTCCGAATTTTAAAGCGGGAAATTATTACGACGGAATTGATGCTGCAGTCAATTCTATCATGAGCATTGTTAAAGGGGAGTATACTGCTGATGAGTATATGAAAGGTAAAAAGGAAAAAGTTCCCTGGTTTGGAGTATTGCTTGCGATCATCATATTTATTATTGTCATCATTTCAAAAATCGGTTCAACCAGAAATTATGCACGCAGAAATAATCTTGGATTCTGGGCTGCCTGGGCTTTGATGAACGCGGCCATGAACAGAGGACGCGGCCATGGTAGCTGGGGTGGATTCTCCGGAGGTTCCGGTGGATTTGGCGGTGGCGGTTTTGGGGGATTCGGTGGCGGTAGTTCGGGTGGTGGCGGTGCAGGTGGTAGCTGGTAGCCGAAAAAGTAAATTGAAAAGAAACCTTCTTAATTATTCCTGCATGATGTAAACATACATCTGCACACAAAAAGCTTCAATACGCCAAATTCCTCTTTTGCTTTAATGATTAAATCAGTTAGGTTTGCTTCCTGCAAAGTTGCCCGGTGATTTTTTTTTGTGAGCAACGTGAAAATTATTTAATATTAAGTCTAACAGGCATTGGAATACGAAATAAAACCAGCAGGAAGATTTTCGCTCAACCTGAGCGAACTCTGGGAATACAGAGAACTTATTTTTTTCTTTACCTGGCGCGATATAAAAGTTAAGTACAAGCAGACTTTTTTCGGTGCAGCATGGGCGGTAATTCAGCCTTTGTTGCTCATGGTGGTTTTTACAGTCTTTTTTGCCCGCAATTTTACTATTGAAAGCGGTAATATTCCCTATCCTGTTTTTGTATTTTCAGGACTACTCTTATGGAATGTTTTTGCAAATGGACTGAGCAATGCTGGAAATAGCATGGTAGCAAATGCAAACATTATTAAAAAAATTTATTTTCCCAGACTGATCATACCGATATCTTCCATTCTTTCAGCCATGGTTGATTTTTTAATTTCCATCATTGTTTATTTTTGTGTTTTGTTTTTTTACGGATTGCAGAGCACGATCCCTTCTATACTATTAATGCTTCCATTGAGCTTACTGATTACCCTTTGTACAACGCTTGGAGCGGGCAGTTTTCTGGCAGCTTTGAATGTGAAATACCGTGATTTCAGGTATGTGATCCCTTTTCTGATTCAGGTTCTGATGTTTATGACACCCATTATTTATCCTGTTTCAACTCCCGACATGGAATGGGTTCGTACGCTATTGTTATTAAATCCAATGACCGGCGCGATTGATTTGATCAGAAGTGCAGTGATGCAGGTTCCGGTCAACCAGACTGCAGTTGCTATGGCATCAGTGTCATCACTCTTGTGGTTAATTATTGGTATCTCATATTTCAGGAGAACAGAATATTATTTCGCAGACCTTGCCTGATGAAACCAATCATTGAAATTTCAGGAATATCAAAACGATTTCGCATCTCGCATGAGTTGCAGCCGTATCTCAATATCCGTGACAGAGTTTCTCAGATTTTTAGTGGGAAAAAGGCAACAAGCACAGAAGAATTCTGGGCATTGAAAGACATCACTTTTTCCGTAGAGGCCGGAGAGAGCATAGGCATTATTGGCAAGAACGGAGCAGGCAAATCTACTTTGCTGAAGATACTATCGAAAATAACACCGCCTTCTTCGGGAAAAATAATTTCAAGGGGCCGTATTGCCAGTCTGCTGGAAGTGGGAACGGGGTTTCACCCTGAACTTACAGGGAGGGAGAATATTTTTTTAAATGGCTCCATTCTGGGAATGAGAAAGAATGAGATACAGGGAAAGTTTGACGAGATCGTAGACTTCTCCGGTGTTGAGAAATTCTTAGATACTCCGTTGAAACATTATTCAAGCGGAATGCAGTTGCGACTTGCCTTTGCAGTAGCAGCTTTTCTGGAACCGGAAATATTGATCATTGATGAGGTACTGGCTGTTGGGGATGCCGAGTTTCAGAAAAAATGCATGGGGAAAATGGATGAGGTTAGCAAAAGCGGCCGCACCATTTTATTCGTGAGCCACAACATGGGCGCTGTAAGCAACTTGTGTTCAAAGGCGGTGTTATTACGGGACGGTAAGATTGCCATGATTGACAACTCATCGAAAGTTGTTGAGCAGTATCTTCATGATTCTGTTCAAATGTCGGGTAAAAGAAGAAAGACGATCTCAGCACTTGATAAGAGCTTTACACTTCAGCTACCTTACTGGGTCAACAATGCGGGAGAAGAGATCCCAAGCTATTCATTCGGTTCAGATTACAAGCTGCGGTTTGACTTTGAATTCCACCGGGAGCTTACTTTTCTGAATATCGGGATTGCAGTGATGAATAAAGATGGCTCAAGGATTTTTACTTCCCATTCGGTGGATGACAAATCTTTTCAATCATTTAGTACATACAACGGCAAAATGACCTTTGATGCTCACCTTAACATACCTGACCTTGCTCCGGGATACTATCAGGTATTATTCGGTGTAGCTGATGAGCATACTCATGACTATGTGAATGCTTCAAGTGAAGTGGAGGTTATTCTTGACATTGCTGAAACACATAAAATTAAAGACGGTGCAAACGGTATATTGTGGCATACAGGTCAGTGGAAAAAAGTAGGATGATCAATCGATTGCAGGACTGAAGAAAGGAAAGAGTGGTCAAAACGCTAGTTCATTTTTATTTCTAAAATACCTCTAAAAGTAGTTGAGATAAATATTCAATATGAAAATTTCATCAATCAGATATCACCTGAACAATGGTACATTCATCAAGGCCGCCAGGAATAAAATTGCCAGGCAATTCGGCGCTGTTCATGAACCCGAAATTACAAGATGGAATATTTTAACAGAAGAAGAAGCGATTGGCTTTCTTGTAAAAAGATCTTCCCAAATAGCGGCTTTCCGTCCGGGCAAAAAGGTAGTACTGATAATTGATCCCGGGGCAAATCGAGATTCTTTTCTTTCAAAATTCAGTGCTTTAAATATTGTCCCGCAGGTTATTGGAGTAGAGCATCTTTCGAAGCTGGAAAACGAGAATCCTGCATCTGTTGCTTGTATCGTTTGCGGTTACTTCAATGCAGCCGGTACAATGGCTTGCGGTCGGTTTTTAATTTCGCATGAAAATACGCGAGAAATTCCATTTGAGTATATACTTATTCCTCAGAAGGATTTTGAGCGGCCCCGCAAATTTGATCTATACCAATCTTACTCGTTTACTTCTCCTTTATTTGCAGACCGAATAGATTATATATCCATCTATGAAGAATCGCTCAGCAAGTTTGAACAAAAATGTGATATCAGGGATTACATGGATCTATGCCAAGCTTTAAAACACATTACCAAAAACAGGATTGCCGGAGACATAGCAGAGTTTGGGTCTTTTCGAGGTCACAGTGGATACTTAATTACAGAGACTCTAAGGCAACTCGGTGAAGAAAAGAGAATACTTTTATTTGACATGTTCGCCGAGTTTCCTCCGGAAGGGCTAGGCGTTGATTATTTCTGGGATGAGCACAAAGTAAATTATGAAGATGTTAAGA
>JAPLDB010000123.1 GCA_026391975.1 Bacteroidota bacterium
CAGATGGTGGTTGTGAATTCAAGTTCAAAAATACCGGAAAGGAGCCCCTTGTGATTTCCAATGCTAAAGGAAGTTGCGGTTGCACAGTTCCTACCTGGCCAAAAGAGCCTATTATGAAAGGGCAGACAGGCGTTATTAAGGTTCATTATGACACTAAACGTGTAGGTGCATTTACCAAAACTGTTACTATTGAATCAAATTCTAAAACAAATCCACGGGTTCTTACGATTAAAGGAATAGTTGAGGCTTCACCTGATGCTGATTCTGATCAAGGAATGCCACTGAAGAAGAATGAAGGATCTCCACTTGAAATGCGCAGCAAATAAATTACCTATCTATCCATTAAATAATTTATATGAAAAAGAACATCCTCTCCATTACTTTTCTACTTTTCTCTTCGCTTGCAATTTATGCTCAGGACAAACCAACACTTTCCAATGTTGGGAATGACAATACCAACCAACCGTCTTTTAAGTTCAACGAGGAAGAATATAATTTTGGAACAATTATGCAGGGTGATCAGGCAAAGCATGATTTTGAGTTTACAAATACCGGCAAAGAGCCGCTTGTTATTTCAAATGCTGCAGGTAGTTGTGGGTGCACTGTCCCTGAATGGCCAAAAGAGCCCATCATGGGAGGCGCAAAAGCTGTGATCAAGGTAACTTTTAATTCTGCAGGTAAACAGGGAGTACAGGATAAAACTGTTACACTGCAGTCGAATGCAAAACAAAACCCGATGGTGCTTCATCTCAAAGGAAATGTAGACAAACCAATTGAACAACCGGGTGCCAATCCAAACAATGTTGAAAAAAAATAATTTAATTTAAACCCTTTAATACCAAATCAAACAAATGAAAAAAGTAGTTCTATTAATCGCTGCATTCGCATTTGCAGTAACAGTAAATGCTCAGGATAAAGCTGCTCCGGTAGCTACACCGGTGCAAACATCTCCTGCAACTGCTGCTCCGGCAGTTCAGGAAAATCCGAATGCAGGTGAATTCAAATTCGAAGTTGAAGAATATAACTTCGGCACAATTAAGCAAGGTGAATCAGTAAATTATGATTTTAATTTTTCCAATGTTGGAAAGGACCCGTTGATCATTTCTGAAGCACACGGTTCATGCGGTTGTACTGTTCCTGTATGGCCAAAAGAACCAATCAAAAAAGGTGATAAATCCCAGATCAAAGTTACTTTCAATTCAACTGGAAAAATGGGAATGCAGGACAAAACTGTTACCATTACTTCCAACGCAAAAGGCGGACAAAAAGTACTTCACCTGAAAGGAAATGTAGAAGCACCACCAGCAGCTGCAACTCCATCAACAGTTCCGGTTCAAGCAACTCCGGCACCTGCTGAGAAGAAATAATCAGAGATTTCAATTACCTTTACGACCCTTCACAAATTGTGGAGGGTTTTTTATTACCCCTTCGAATAACTAATCTCGCCCTTAAGGCGAGCAGAATAATCTAATTACGAATAGATAAATCCTATGCCAAAAATTTCACATAAAGGGTCCTCTATGCCGTCTTCTCCGATACGCAAACTTGTGCCATATGCGGAGAAAGCAAAGAGCGAAGGCAAAAAAATATTTCATTTGAACATCGGGCAACCGGATATCGAAACACCGGAAACAATGCTGAATGCCATTCATACCTTTTCACCAAAAGTGGTTGAATATAGCCACAGCGCAGGGATTGAAAGCTACCGCAGAAAACTTACAAGTTATTACGACCGCTACAAAATCGCACTTGACTACACGGACATCATGATCACCACTGGTGGCAGCGAAGCCATTGAAATTGCAATGATGGCATGTCTGGATGAAGGTGATGAAGTTATTATTCCTGAACCGTTTTATGCAAACTACAATGGTTTTGGAATGCAGGCAGGCATTGTAATCAAGCCTGTTCAATCATTTATTGAGAACGGGTTTGCCCTCCCTCCTATTTCAGAATTTGAAAAAGTGATCACGCCTAAAACCAAGGCGATTATGATATGCAATCCCAACAACCCAACAGGATACCTTTATACAAAAGATGAGCTTGAATCGCTTCGTGATCTGGTTGCAAAATATAATCTCTGGTTTTTCAGCGATGAGGTGTACAGGGAGTTCTGTTATGATGACAAAGAGTATTTTTCGGTGATGCACCTTAAAGGTATTGAACAAAATGTGGTGATGCTTGACTCAATCAGCAAAAGATACAGTGCCTGCGGAGCACGGATTGGCGCTCTTATTTCCAGGAACAAGGAAGTAATGGATGCTGCACTTAAGTTCGGGCAGGCACGGTTAAGTCCGCCAACATTCGGACAAGTTGCAGCTGAAGCAGCGATTGATACTCCTGATTCCTATTTCACAAAAGTGAAAGCCGAATATGTAGCACGGAGGGATTATGTAGTGGAAGCCTTGAACAAGATCGATGGTGTGTTTTGCCCTAAACCGAGTGGTGCGTTTTATTGCATTGCACGGTTACCTATTGATAATGCAGATAAGTTTTGCCAATGGCTTTTAGAAAAATTTTCATTTGAAAATGAAACAGTGATGCTTGCTCCTGCAACAGGCTTCTATTCGAATACTGCTCTAGGTACTGATGAAGTACGCATTGCATATGTGCTCAAGATCGATGACCTGAAAAGATCAATAAGGTGCATTGAAGAAGCGCTTAAAGTTTATCCGGGAAGAAAATCGATCCGGGAAGCCGTAAGAGCCCAAAGTTGAAAATCTTCAGATATGCTTTCTGCCCGGGGTGCTCTTTCCAACGGGCTTTGACTTCTGCTTTGTTTTTTGTTTAGGGTCGCCAAAATCATCATAAAGCAGATACCTTTTTCTCATAAGCATAAATTCATCAAGATCCTGCTTCCATGTAGCACGGATCTGGTCTTCATTCATTCCCTTCTGAATCTGTTCCCGTAACTTTGAAGTACCGGCGAGTTTATCGAAAAAAGGTGTGAAAAATTTTGTCTTATCCGGGTAAGATGCATACATCTTAATAAGCCACTGAAGATTGATTTGCCTTGGAAGGTCTGTAGAATCCTCAACGTGATGGGCAAGGTCCCATCCGTTACAAAGAGTGTCTTTATAAGGTGGATTTGGTGCTGCTTCCATGCTTTTGGGAGTAAACGTTACATCGCCATCTTTCAATGCCGGATAACCGACTTGCTGAAATGGCCTGTCTGTGCCCCTGCCAACACTCACCTTCGTTCCTTCAAAAAAACAAAGCGAAGGATAGAGATAAATAGCCTTCATATCATTCAGATTGGGGGAAGGGTTGACCGGCAGGTTGTATAATTTATTGTGATCGTACTGCTTCATTTTTACAACCCTGAGGCGGCATGGTCCACCCTTTATCCAGCCTTCCATATTCATCATCTGAGCTAATTCGCCAATTGTCATTCCATACATGACCGGTATTGGATCCATCCCAACAAAAGATCTTTGTTTAGACTCCAGCATCGGACCATCCACATAAAACCCATTGGGATTAGGCCTGTCAAGCACGATGAGAAACCGCTCATTTTCTGCACATGCCTCCATTACGTTGTGTAGTGTACTGATGTATGTGTAAAAACGGGCGCCAACGTCCTGAATGTCAAAAACAACAGCATCGATTTCCTTCATCTCCTTCTTTGTGGGTTTCAGATGGTCGCCATAGAGAGAAATGATCGGAATTCCGGTCTTCTCATCTTTTGAGCCTGAAATTAATTCTCCTGCGCCAGCCTTGCCTGAAGCACCATGTTCAGGGGTAAAAATGGCTGTAATGTTAACTTTAAGTTTCAGCAGCGTGTCAACAACGCGGACGTTCCCAACCATTGAGGTCTGGTTCATGACAATGGCGACTCTTTTCCCCTTCAATAATGTTGCATATGCTTTTACCTGATCAGCACCTGTCATAAATTTCTTGATCTTCGCAGCTCCGGTGTCAGGAAGAGACAAAGACAAAGTATCTATTGCATTTATAGCCAATGAATCCGTATGAACCGAAATAGTATCACCGGAAGCGCCAATTTGCTGAGCAAAGCTTTCCGTTGAGAAAAGCATGAACATCAATATCCATCCGATAAGTACCTTAATGAGCGTCTCAATAAAATCTGTATTAATACTCTTTCTTGTAATCACTTGCCTTGAATTAAAGAGAAATGGATTATTTTTCGCAGGTTTGTCGGGGAGTTTGAATTCCTAACAGGCGGCAATCTCTTAAAAAAAGAAACATCAGTCAAATTGAATTACGAATTGTTAATTGCCAGGAAGATTTCCTCTTCCAGATTAAGTTCTGCAACCATATCAAAGCCAATTGTAAAGATCGCCGTAACAGGTGTTGCCATTGGATTTGCGGTTATGATCGTTGCGATAGCTATAGTTACAGGCTTTAAGAAAGAGATCCGTGAAAAAGTTATTGGTTTTGGTTCGCACATCCAAATCAGCAATTTTGATGAAAATAACTCCTATGAAACAAAGCCCATACTGAAAAGTGACTCATTAACAGCAAAACTATCATCTATAAAAGGGGTAAAGCATGTGGAAGAGTTTGCAACCAAGGCGGGGATCATTAAAACACAGACTGCAATTGAAGGCGTTGTAGTAAAAGGAATCGGGAAAGATTTTGACTGGACTTATTTCAATAAAAATCTTGTTGGAGGGCATACACTTCAATTGCCGGACAGTGGAAAATCCAACGATGTACTGATCTCAAAATTGACAGCAACAAGGCTACAACTAAAATTAGGCGACGAACTTATTACCTACTTTATTCAACAACCTCCGCGTGCAAGGAGATTCCGCATATGCGGGATATATGAAACCGGCCTTGAAGAGTTTGACGGTAAGTTTATTTTCTGTGACATCGCACATATTCGCCAACTAAACGACTGGAGTGAATCCCAAACAGGAGGTTATGAAGTCGCCGTCTCCGATTTTCATTCTCTCGACAAAACAGGCGAGGCAATCTATTCAACCATTCCGGCTGACATGAATTCAAGGACCATTAAAGAATTGTATCCACAGATATTTGACTGGCTTGGATTACAGGATGTAAATGGTGCGATAATAATTGTGCTCATGCTGATCGTATCTATCATGAATATGATCTCTGCTTTGTTGATCATTATTCTTGAAAGGGTTCAGATGATCGGCACTTTGAAGGCGCTTGGTGCATATAATTTCAGTGTGAGAAAAATATTTCTTTATGTAGCGGCTTTCCTGATCGGCCGCGGATTGCTAATAGGAAACCTTATTGGAATCGGCTTGTGTCTCATTCAGTATTTTACACATTTCATACATCTTGACCAGCAATCCTATTACATATCATTTATTCCTGTAAATCTATCGCTTGAAAATATTCTGATGCTCAATGTCGGTACGCTTGGTGTTTGTATTTTGATGATGATTCTTCCAACAATTATTATTACTAAAATTACTCCATTGCAGGCGTTGAGATTCAGTTGACTTTATACATTTGCAGGGAATGAGAAGCGAGATATGAGATATGAGATATGAGATATG
>JAPLDB010000157.1:0-3005 GCA_026391975.1 Bacteroidota bacterium
TTCAAAAAGATATCCAATTCGAAAGCGTGAAAAATTGATCATGAGGATTCTGCTCAATCTCGTAAATGAAGGCTATGACTTTGAAAGGGTTTATAAAAATAGGAAACGGTATCTTGACCTTCTTGAAAGCGACGATCCGGATTATGCCTGGAAGATCAAATCGCCTGAACTCATCATTTTCACGGAATGGTTCAAGAAGAAAATGCTTGACTGAAGCTAAACGCCTTAGTTTTATTCAATGTTAATTACCTGAAGCCCTTTTAAATCCGTATTTCGACGCGGGCGGTTCGGCAGCCATAGACTGAATAGTGAAGTCCTGCCTGTTTTTTTTAATTCGCTTCTGCGGCTTCACTGCTTGAAAAAATTCCAGCAAGGAGATGTCAAGTGCTTCGCAAACAAGAATGAGTTTTTTCATGCTGATGTTCTTGCCGTTTTCCCAGCCGTAATATGCAGAACGGTTCATCTGGTACTGATAGGCAAAATATTCAGCACACTTATAACCCTTCTGAACTCTGAGTTTTCTGATGGCTGATCCTATATTAAGCATCAGGTCTTTTAATTCTGAATTTGAAATAAGGACATCCGGTTCTTTTTTAAAGTAGCCTTTCATAAGTTTGGTTTTAATTCCACCCTTATTTTAGAATAATGGTAGACTTTTCTTATTATTTTAAAATTGAAATATAATTTTCAGACTGAAGCCAATGACATTCTCCGGCTTATTGTCGTTCTGATAAAATAGAAATCTTAGGGTTAACGGCAGATTCCTTTGCCGGAATAGCTGAAGGGATGTTGCATTACCTTGATATAATCCTGCTAACAAAATATGTTATGAGAGGTATCACAAATTCATCCTCGCCAGCGGCGTAACACCCTGTGTCGTAAAATCTCCCTTTAGAAATTTGTAATGCCCTGCAATGGCAATCATTGCTGCATTGTCTGTACAGTATTCAAAAGCCGGAATAAAAACATTCCAGCCTTCTTTTTCCTGCATTGCAAGAAAGGCATTGCGCAGGCCTGAATTCGCACTCACGCCTCCTGCAAGAGCAATGGTATTGATGCCTGTTTCCGCTGCTGCCCTTTTCATTTTGCGCAGCAGTATTTCTACAATGGTGTACTGAATAGAGGCACAGATGTCGGCCTTGTTTTTTTCAATGAACAGTTCATCCTTTGCTTTCGCATCCCTGATGAAATAAAGAAATGATGTCTTCAATCCGCTGAAGGAAAAATCGAGTCCGGGCATTTGAGGAAAAGGAAACGGATAGGAGCGGGCATTGCCTTCTTTTGCAAACTTGTCGATGAGCGGCCCTCCCGGATAAGGAAGCCCCATGATCTTTGCTGCCTTGTCGAATGCTTCACCGGCGGCATCATCCAGCGTTTGACCTATAACCTCCATTTCCAGGTGAGATTTCACAAGTACTATTTGCGTATGACCTCCTGAAACAGTAAGGCACAGAAAAGGAAACTCGGGAACAGGATTTTCATGTCCTGTGAGCGCTGATTTTGTCCGTATGAAATGGGCCAGTACATGGGCCTGCATGTGGTTGACCTCAATAAGCGGAAGACCGAGCGCCAGCGCAAATGCCTTTGCAAAAGATACGCCTACAAGCAATGATCCCATTAGTCCGGGCCCGCGGGTAAAGGCAATTGCATCAAGTTCATGCATGGATATGCCGGCCTTTTTAAGTGCCTCATCGGCTACGGGAATGATCTTTTGCTGGTGCGCCCGGGAAGCAAGTTCGGGAATTACGCCTCCGTAATACTGATGAATTGCCTGACTGGCAATGATGTTGGATAATACATGAGTATTGCTGATAACAGCTGCTGAGGTCTCATCACAACTTGACTCGATAGCGAGTATATTTGTACTCTTGTTCACGGCAGGATTTTTGGTTGTTCTCCGTTACCTCCTTGTTATCTGTTTTTCTAAACAGCCCTAGAAGGAAACGGGCAGGCCAAAGGTGCTGATTTGATTTGGAGGACAAAACTATCAAAAAACTAAAACGCATATTTATTTGGACGACGGCAGTATTGATACTGATCGTTGGTCTGGCATTTGTTGCTGCTACAGTGCCTGCTGTACAGACGTGGTTTGCCCACCGTGTTTCAGATTACCTTTCGCATGCGCTGAATACACGTGTATATGTAGATAAGGTAAGATTGAAGTTATTTACGAAGGTGGAACTTAAAGGTCTGTTTATTGCTGATCAGCATTCCGATACGTTGATCTATGCAGCAGCCCTTGAATTGAACCTGAATGACATCAGCACAAAGAAACACATACTTGACATCCATGAACTGAAACTAACTGATGGAGGATTTTATCTCAGGGAATATCATGGTGAGAAGGGCAACAATCTTGATTTTATCCTTGACTATTTCGCTTCTTCAGATACAACTGATACAACGTCATCAGCATATAAAATTACTGTTGAGAACCTCAGTCTGAGAAATGCCCGGTTCAAATATGAAGTCCAGGATGACACCATTCAGGAACACGGTTTGGATTACCTGCATCTTGATGTGCACAGTATTTCCGGGGATATCAGCAATATCCATTTTATAAATGATTCTGTATTCGGGAAAATTAAAAACCTCTCTGCAAAGGAACGAAGCGGATTTGTGTTGTCTGCGTTTAATGGGGATGCGAAACTATCATCTGATGAAATGCGGATCAAAGACCTTTCAATCAAGACACCGTTTTCCGATATCAAGACTGACCTCACTTTTAATTATGACAGTTTTCCCGACTGGGTTGAATTCAATGATAGAATGAGATGGCATTCTGATTTTCAGTCTTCAAAAATATCATTTACGGATATTGCCTATTTCGCCGGCGAATACCTCTGGGGGATGCATAACAGTGTTAACCTTACCGGTGAATGCAAAGGAACTGTAACGCGGTTCAGGTGTAAAGACATAACACTTCAATATGGCAATCAGACATTGTTCAAAGGAAATATTGCGCTTACCGGTTTACCAAATATTGAAGAAACATACTTTGACAT
>JAPLDB010000157.1:3082-13179 GCA_026391975.1 Bacteroidota bacterium
ACAACCAGTAAGAGTGACATTGAAACGATTCCTTTGTATCCGTTTGACTCAGGTTCCCACGTCATAATACCCGAAAATTTTACGCAGTTGGGAAAAGTTAATTTCAAGGGTAAGTTTTCAGGATTCTACAATGACTTTGTAGCCTATGGAAATATAAATACGGCTTTGGGATACCTCACTTCTGACATTAACCTGAAATTTGACAGGGCCGGAAAAAAAGATTATTACAAAGGACATTTATCTGCCAGTCATTTTGATATTGGTAAGCTGACAGGAGTCTCACATCTCGGAGCGGTTTCCTTAACAGCAGATGTAGATGGAAGCGGCATGCGGATCGACAACATGGAAACAAAAATGAACGGAGCGATCTCATTGCTTGAATACAAAGGATATGCTTACAACAGTATTATTGTGAACGGCCGGTTGTCTAAAAAACTTTTTGACGGATCACTGGTAGTCGACGAGCCAAATGTGGATCTGAAATTTAACGGACAGATCGACTTCCAGGAGAAAATTCCGGTTTTTGATTTTACTGCCGATATCAATCATCTGCAACTGGATAAACTTAATCTGATCAGGTTACCGGGTGAAGCTGAAATAAGTTCGAAACTTGAAATTAAATTCTCCGGCAATACGCCTGATAACTGGGAGGGGGAAGTTCAAATCAACGATTTCAATTACAAGGAGGATAAAAAATTATATCACATCAATAATATTTCACTTGCGTCGGACCTTGATTCATTATCCAGGGGAATTCACATTACGTCTGACTTTGTGGATGGGGACCTCAATGGTCAGTTTGAATTTAAAAGCCTTGGGAATGCATTTATACAGCTTGTACCCGAGTTTTTTCCTGCACTCATGCCTGAATGCAGAAGGGTAGAAACCAACCAGGATTTTACCTTTGATATTCACCTCAAGAATACTTCACTGATAACTGAAATATTTCTCCCTTCATGGAGATTTGACCCAACTACCATTGTTCAGGGCCAGTTCAACAGTATCCTGAACAAGGTAGAATGCAACATCAGTTCTGATGCAATCAGCTATAAGAATTTCAGACTTGAGAAGGAAAAATTAGCGCTCGTCGCCGGACTGGAGCGCGTCTCAGTTCACTCTTCAGCTGATCGCGTTTATTATTCAGACAGTTCCTTTATTGAGCGCCCGGTTATTTCCGCATCAGGAAAGCTCAATGAAATAGATTTCAATCTGCAACTTGCAGACAGTTCCGTTTTTTCCAACAGAGGATATTTTATGGGGAAGTTTTCAATTCTGTCAACATCAAAATTTAACCTGAATTTTACCGATGCTGATATCACCTTGAATAATAAAAAATGGGAGTTATATCCTGAAAATTCTGTAGCCATTGACAGCAATGCATTTTTAATTAAATCATTCACGTTTAACAGTGAACAGGCCAGTGTTGGTATCAATGGACTTATTTCCGGGAATGAAAATGACACACTTTTCTTCAGCGCACACAATTTTTCGCTTGATGACCTTAATCCGGTTCTAAAAAGATTTGCGCTCACTACCGGCGGAATACTGAATGGCTCGGCGAGCATAAGTAACATATACAAGAAACCATTACTGCTTTCAAACTTGTCAATACACTCCTTGGCAGTTAATGAGGATACTCTCGGAAATGCAGTTATATTGAGCGACTACGATACTAAAAAGAGGGCAGTTCACCTTACAGCCAATGTGCTGAAAAATGAATATAAGACCATATATATTGATGGTGATTACTACCTGAACCGTCCGGGTGATAACTTTGATTTTGAAGTGAAGCTAACCAGTTTTTACCTGAGTCCTTATGAGCGCTATATGGCAGATGTGGTTTCTAAGGTGAAAGGGAAAATTTCCGCAGATCTGAAACTGACAGGTTCTTTTAGCAAGCCTGCGTTAAATGGAACATTGGATTTCAGCAAGGCAGGATGTAAAGTCAATTACCTGAATACGAGTTATACTTTGAACGACAGGGTATTTGTGCATGAAAACAATTTTGAATTCAGGAATTTCAATATCAAGGATTCGAAGGGGAATAATGGGATAGCAAACGGAAAGATCAGTCATACATATTTTTCTGATTTCAGATTTAATGTCATGCTTGATGTTACAAAATTTGAGGGACTGCATACATCATCATCACAAAGTGATCTCTATTATGGAAATGCATTTGTAACGGGCTTTGCGAACTTTCAGGGACCGATCGAAAGCATGAAAATGGAAATGCAATTGAAGTCTGAAAAGGGAACTGAAATGTTTATTCCCCTGACAGCATCGAGTGAGCTTTCAACCAGTAATTATATCACATTCATCAACAGAAGAGATACGACTGGAAATGAAAAGGCAACCAAACATTTTAATCCAAACGGTATTACACTGGATATGCGTTTCGATGTTACAAATGATGCGACCCTTGAAATAATATTTGATGAAAAAATTGGTGATAAAATAAAAGGGAATGGGACCGGTAACCTTCATTTCACCCTTGATGAAGGCGGAAGCTTTAATATATACGGAAGTTACTTTATTAATAAAGGCGATTACCTGTTTACACTTCAAAACATCATCAATAAACATTTCTCAATTAACAACGGTACCATCAACTGGAATGGAGATCCATATGATGCTGATATCAACCTGTCGGCGTCTTACAAAGGAGGTACATCAACGTTATACAAAGTTGTTCCGGAAGACTCAACGTTAAGAAGAAGATTGAATTACGAGGTGATTCTTTACCTGACAAAGAAACTCATGAATCCAACAATAAATTATGAAATAAAGGTTTCGGGACTTGACAATGCAACTGCAGGAACTGCCTATAGCCGACTTAACTCTGAAGCGGAACTCACACGGCAGGTTTTCGGTTTGATGTTGTTAAATCAGTTCCTTGTCAGGCTAAATGGAACACAGCAGGTTGAAGGTATCAATGCGGCGGCAGGAGCAGGGTCAAGTGCAACAGAATTGCTGAGCAACCAGGTAAGCAACTGGCTGTCGCAACTTAGCAAGGATGTAAACCTGGGCTTTAATTACCGTGCCGGTGACACTTACAATAAGGAGGAGATCGAATTGATGTTTTCTAAAACATTGTTTAACGACCGACTTTCAATCGAAGGAAATATCGGTGTTGCCAGCGATCAGTCCACGCGGAATATTGTAGGTGATTTCAATGCTGAATATTCGATTACGCAGGATGGCCGTTTCAAGCTGAAAGGCTTCAACCGTTCCAACGTCAATAACGTACTTGATTACAGTTCACCCTACACTCAGGGAATCGGTATTTTTTATCACGAACAGTTTGATACATTGAAGGAATTGATTCACCGTCACAGGCAGGCAAAAGCAAAAAAGGAAGAAGAAAAGGAGAATGAAAAACCTGTAACACCCGGTACAGCACCTTCAGAGTAAAAATAAAAAACGAACCTTACGGGGTTCGTTTTTTTTTGATCCAACCTTACGGGGTTGAGGTCACTGTTTATCCATATGCTTAAGATGGTTTGTTATGGCTGCAATATGATGTTGCCTGCCGACAAGTATTTATCAATTCATGCCAACATCTTACATCTCCGGAATATTTTTTACCGGCAAGAAATAGCCCCGATGCCATAAAAACAGAAGCAGCAAACCTTACGGGGTTTGCTGCTTTTGATGACAACCTTACGGGGTTGTGGTTAATCCAACTTTGTATTAGGTTATGAAACTAATTACGATTCAAGAATACAGGTGTTTAAAGAATGAAAGGGGCCACTTTATGCCGGATCCTTACACGTGTAAGAAATTCTAAATACGTGATTTCGGGAGCGCGTTTTCCAGAGTAAAAACGAAGTTTAGCATTGAACTCTAAATCAGTACCTTTGCGATCAAATGAAAGAGAAATTAGATTCTATTGCTGAAGCGATAGCAGACATCAAGGCAGGCAAGGTTGTAATCGTTGTAGATGACGCAAATCGCGAAAATGAGGGTGATTTTATCACTGCAGCGGAAAATGCAACCCCTGAGGTGATCAATTTTATGGCCACTCATGGCCGGGGACTTATATGCGCACCAATCACAGATGAACGATGCAATGAGCTAAACCTGGAAATGATGGTACAGCGCAATACATCTTCCCATGAAACGCCTTTTACTGTCTCCGTTGACCTGATTGGACATGGAACCTCAACGGGTATATCTGCCAGCGACAGATCCAAAACCATTCTTGCATTGGTTGATGAAAATACAAATCCTGAAGAACTTGGACGACCGGGACATATATTTCCTCTGCGGGCACGCAAAGGTGGCGTTTTGAGAAGAACAGGGCATACTGAGGCAACCATTGACCTTGCACGGCTTGCCGGGTTTAAACCTGCAGGTGTTCTCGTTGAAATCATGAATGAAGATGGTACCATGGCAAGGCTTCCTGATCTCATGAAAATTGCAGAGAAATTTTCTCTGAAAATTATCAGCATTGAAGACCTTATCGCCTACAGATTGAAACAGGAATCTTTGATAGAAAGAGAAGTAGAAGTCATGCTGCCAACGCAGTGGGGTGACTTTCATCTGTATGCCTACAAGCAAAAAACAACCGGTCAAGAGCACCTTGCCCTGATTAAAGGAGAGTGGAAAAAGGATGAACCGGTACTGGTACGTGTTCACTCAAGTTGTTTAACCGGAGATATTTTTGGCTCTTGCCGATGTGACTGCGGTCCTCAACTTCATGCATCAATGCAAATGATCGAACAGGTCGGTAAAGGTGTTATCGTTTATATGAATCAGGAGGGCAGGGGTATTGGCTTACTCAACAAACTCAAAGCTTATAAACTGCAGGAAGAAGGATTGGACACTGTAGAAGCAAATATTAAACTTGGTTTTGAATCAGATGAACGAGACTATGGAGTAGGGGCGCAGATTCTCCGCGACCTTGGCGTGTGTAAAATGAAACTGATGACAAACAATCCCAAGAAACGTGCAGGCCTTATTGGTTACGGCCTTGAGATCATAGAGGTAATTCCTATTGAAATAAAATCAAATGAACACAACAAGGAATACCTGCTCACTAAAAGAAATAAGTTGGGACATACGCTGAAACTGGATCACTAAATACTTTTTAAAAAATCCAATACTCCCTTTCCAATGACGTTATTGGAATAGCTGGTCACGGCAAGTTCACGGGCTTCCCTTCCTATACTGAAGCAAAGTGTTTTATCTTTCACGCATTTCTCTACCTGGGTCAAAATTTCATCAGGTGTATCAGCAATCAGTATATTTTTTTCATTGGTATAATTGATTCCTTCAGCTCCGATGGTGGTACTGATGATCGTTTTTCCAAGCGCCATCCCCTGAATTATTTTCACTCGCATCCCGCCGCCACTTTTGAGAGGCACAATTAATATTTGCTTGTTGTGCATAAAATCCTGCGCGTTCATGATCTCACCAAAGCATTTAACATTGGGATCAGTCCTTTTCATCAGCCGGTCGGGGAAACCTCTCCCTGCAAGAAATAATTTCAGTGATGGAAATTTTTCATGGATCAGGTTCCAGCAATGGTCAAGAAACCATTCAATTCCTTCGAGGTTTGGCCGCCAATCCATTGCTCCAAGGTGAAATAAACAAAGTTCATTCTCCTCATTGATCTGGCTGGCATAATTTCCTGCATCAATTCCAACCGGTGCAACGTACATTGGCACTTTGCTTCCCATTTTCTGAAAAAAATCTTTGTCATCAGCTGTAATGGGAATAATGGCATCGACTTTATTTATAACATCAGTTTCATATTTTCTGAGACGTTCCGCCAGCATTGAAAGGTAAAATTTTTTTGCAATGTTTTTTTCGTTGTCTGCCAGCCGCTTCCAAATAATGAATTCAATGTTGTGTGCACGAAGGATGATCTTCGCAGACGTGTATTTTCTGATAGCAGAGATATATGGGGTCATAAAGAGACTCTCCATCAGCACAACATCTGCCTGATCCGATGTGAGGACCTGAATCAGCTTCTGTTCAAACTCTTTAGAGTAGAATCTCTTTACATTGTACGATTCAGATGAGAAAATATTAATAAAAGCATCGATGACCCGGACACTGGTGTCAATGGGAACTGATTCCAGGTTATACTTTTTGATTACTGACTCATTCAACGTTTTCAGGTCAACTTTGTGTTTATTTGTGTTAAGCGCAAGCATCTTTAGCTGAACCTGTTGTGAAATGAGAGAGTCGGAAAGACTGAGCATTGCAATATTTCCGCCGTCATTGGCGGGAAAAGGCACCCGGTGACACAGTTGAAGAATTTTCATTCAGCGCGAGTAAACTTTTTCGGAATAAACTTATTGAAAAACTTTACATAAGCATCCCTGTCAAAAAGTGCAGAATCGGTTGTCGCCTTATACATGAGGAATAGTCCAAGCGGAAGCAGGATTGCTGATGAAAGCCACATTCCTCTGTAAACAGGAATCACTCCTTCCCGCGCCATTTTTTCACCGGTAATTGAAATGATGTGATATGTCAGGAAAAAAATAACAGAGATCACCAGTGGCATTCCCAATCCTCCTTTGCGAATGATCGATCCCAGCGGAGCGCCTATCAGGAATAATACCAGGATGGCAAATGAAAGTGTGAATTTTCTGTTCCACTCGATCCTGTGTTTGTAAAAGCTCTTTTGCCTGACTGTAATATCTACGGCCGCATCTCCTGCAATATTTTTTGATGTCCTTGCTGAACTTATGGCTGATGATAAAATGCTTGCCTGCTTTTCTTTTCCAAAATTCAGAATTAAATTTTCATTTGTAAAGGGTATCTGTTTCGCCTTCGCACCTTTTTCACCTTCGTAATATTTCCTGTTGTATTTCTGATAATAAAGTCTTGTTTCTGTAATTTTCTTTTCTATTGAATCTGAAGACGCAGAGAGTTGGCGCAGATTCAACATCTGGTAATTGTCTTTAAAAAGCTGCTCATTGGTCCTGGTGAGTTTGAAAGCACTCAGGTCAAACCTAATCACTTCCTTTTCAAATTCAGTACGCATCATGGCCTTGGTATCAGCTCCTTTGGGTTTTCTTCTTTCCTCATAGCTCTTGCCATCGAAAAGAGTGAGGATGAGGTAACGGTCGTCATCGCTCATCAGCATTGTTCCCTTATCAGCAAGGATCAGTTTGGTATTCCCGCGATTCTCCGTATGATCGTAAATCATCACATTGTGGATGGTCTGATTGTCCCTGTCTTTTTTTCCGACCTTGATCACATAACCTTCTATGCCGTTGTAAAATACGCCCGGCTTGATCAATAGCCCGGGTTTCTGATTCCTTACGTCATAAAGTAATGCACTCATTCTCAGGTTAGCCGCCGGCAATACATTGTCAGAAAAATAAAACGCACCTACACAAATGCCGATGGTCAGGAAGATGAGTGGGCGCATTATTTTCTGCACACTCATTCCGGCAGATTTGCACGCCACGAGTTCGTAATGTTCTGCCAGGTTTCCGAATGTCATGATCGATGCAAGTAACATGGCAAGGGGCAAGGCAAGCGGGACAAGCGTTACAGAGACATAAACCATCAATTTGAAAATGACAGTCCATTCCAGGCCTTTTCCTGCAAGGTCGTCAATGTACTTCCAGAGAAATTGCATCAAAAGCACAAAAAGTGAAATGAAAAAGGTCATCACAAAGGGACCCAGGAATGTGCTAATGACTAACGAGCTAATCTTCTTCACGCTATCTTTATCGCAAATTAATTGTATGGCGCAAGGTAGTAAAATCACTTTCAGCAAAGCAGAACTGGATGCCATGATCAGTCCTGACTTTTTCTACACCAAGCATGCTGCAATGCAGAATGTGATGGAGCTGTTGAGTGAAACAGAACGTGAGATCAGGAAAATTGTTGTGGCAATTCCTGAATTGGCCGGGCATACCAATATTGAATCTCCGAAAATTTTCAAAGGAGAAAACTACAGAAAACTGCCTTATATCGTGCTTGATTATCCGAGGCATTTTTCAACTGATAGAGTTTTTGCATTCAGAAGCATGTTCTGGTGGGGAAAGGAGTTCAGTTTTACACTTCACCTGCAAGGTAAGGCATGGGAATATTACAGGAATAGGGTGACAGAGCGGTTAAGTACATTGTCAGGAAAGGACTTTTATTGCTGTGTAAACGACTCACCATGGCAATATTATTTTGAAAATGACAATTATGTCTTGCTGGACGAGTTATTAAAAAGTCCTGATTTTATTCCCGGATTTCAGTCACGAAATTTCATGAAACTCAGCAGAAAAACAGCAATAGCGGATTTTGCCCGTGTTCCGGAATATGCCTCCGGGACTCTGGAATTGCTTCTGAAATTACTTCAGGAATTATGATCCGATGGAGTGCATCAATTCGTGCACCTGACTGCTCCATAAACGCGTATTCTGTTCTTTCTCGTCTTCTGAACAAAAGTCGGTTACGATCAAGGCGATGTCGCCGGTAATGTCATCCTGCACAATATCGAATTGAAAATAGGTCTCGTCCTTATGGTCCTCAGTGATCCATTTAAAACGAACCATCTGGTTGTCACGCTTGCTCATGATCTTAGCACGTTGTTCTGACTTTCCCCAATGAAAAACGTAATCTCCGTCTTTCAGAGTGACCTTATCAGCGAACCATCCTTCCATACCATCAGGAGAGGACAGGTGGTTAAATAAAATGCGAGGAGACGATTTTACCTGGAATTCTATTGAGTACTTGACTTTTTCTGTTGAAGTTTTTACTTTACTCATTATGAAGAAAAAAATTAAGGGTCGCAAGGTATGTAAAATCCTTTAACCGCTAGTTGTTAACCGTTAATCGTTAACAGTTGACAGCAAAGCGCAGTTTTTCAGGTTGAGCAAAATAAATTTTCCGTTGATTTTAAAATTGTTTTCATTTACGCATAAATACATTCAACCATGGCGTTAATACATTCATTTGAAGATGACGGGAACTGGCTTTTCAAGCGCAGAGGGTTCATTCCTGTAGTTCTTTTCGTAATGGCTGTTCCGGCAGTTTATTTCACTGATTATTCTGCGATAACCGGCTCATTGGCAAGAAGTATCAATTATTTAGCGGTGATATTGAGCGTTGCAGGATTTGCTGTTCGGGCTTACACCATAGGGACTACTCCACGGGGAACCTCAGGCCGAAATACTGATAAACAGGTAGCTGAACAGCTCAATACTTCCGGTATATATTCTATGGTAAGGCATCCATTATACCTGGGAAACTACCTGATGTGGATAGGAATTGTGCTGTTCACGAAGAATTTTTCATTTACAATCATCGTAAGTTTACTCTACTGGATCTATTATGAACGCATCATGTTTGCAGAGGAAAGATTCCTTGAAAAAAAATTCGGCAATGTCTATCTCGAATGGTCAAAGAAGGTTCCGGCTTTCATTCCGCGTATAAGCAGCTTCCGTAAGAGTGAGGTGTCATTCTCAATGAAAAGTGTATTGCGCCGGGAGTATTCAGGCGTGCTGGCAACGGTTATTGGCTTTGTTTATGTTGAAGCTTTAATGGGATATTTTAAATGGCAGGTTTTTCATATTGGAGAAAAATTCTTGTTCGTCCTGGGTGCCGCTGCTGTAGCTGCATTGGTGCTGCGTTCGTTAAAACATTATACGAAGGTGCTGAGTGAAGAGGGGCGGAGTTGAAGGGTGGTACGAATAACGAAAGTATACGAATATACGGATATACGAATTACTAATTCCTAATTGAGTTTCGCAAATGTTCGATGAAATGAACTTCGTGGTTGGGTAATCAGTTCAGCTTATTTTTCTCCATTTCTTTTAACTTCATAAGAGAACATACGATGTTGGCAAAAACTGTTTTGTTGGCTTTGAGAAAATAATCGGTGGCGCCATTGCGTAAAGTCTCAACAGCTTTTTCAAGATTGTCCTGGCCTGAAACAATTATGACAATAGCCATGGGATTTAATGCTTTAATCTTTCCAAGAATAATAAGTCCATCCGGACCCTCTTTGAATTCGTAATCGAGAATGATTTTTCGTTGATCTCCTGACTTGTAAATATTCAAAAAATCTGTTCCATTGGAGAAAAGTTCAGACTTCATATTCGCATTTGTCAATAAATAATCCTTGAGCATAAAGC
>JAPLDB010000158.1 GCA_026391975.1 Bacteroidota bacterium
AAAAGAGCTATAGTTTGTAACACTAAGAAAGAAATATACACACTGACTTGATCATCTATTTTTCTCAGTTTCGCTTCAATTAAGAATTTCACTCCATATCTAATTTCCCCTTTCCTTCCCTCACCACAACGGGTACTTCACCCGTACAATCAATCACCGTACTCGCAATCATCTCACTGAACCCACCATCAATGATGAGGTCAACTTTATCAGCGTATTCACTTTCAATTTCTCCGGCATCACTGTAATAATCCGTGATTTCACTTTCACTGTGCAAGGATGAAACCACCAAAGGATTTCCAAGTTCGGTGATCAGTGCCTGTACGATTTCATGGTCGGGGATCCGGATTCCGATAGATTTCTTTTTTGTTTTGAAAATTTCCGGGACGTTGCTGCCTGCATTCAGGATAAAGGTAAATGGCCCCGGTAAATTGCTCTTCATCACCCTGAAAACCTCGCGGCTGAAGGATTTTGCATAATCCGACAAATGGCTGAAGTCGGTAAATACGATTGAAAAATTCGCTTGTTCAGGTTTGATGTTTTTTATCGCACAAATGCGTTCAAATGCTTTCCTGCTTTTCAATGAACATGCAAGCGCATAAACCGTGTCGGTTGGAATGATCAGTACACCATCTTTTTTCAATAGCTCAACAGCAGATTGCAGATTCTTGGTGTTGATATTACCGGGAAAAATTTGCAACATGGTTGACTTGTTAATTTGTTGATTAAGTGGATTTGCGAGCAAACAATCTACTTCTTATTCTCAAATTAAGCAATCGTTTTGAAGTTTATTGAAATTTCTATTTAGCTGCAATTCTTCATGGCTGTTTGTTCCTCCCCTTCGGGGAGTCCCGATAGCTATCGGGAAGGAGGGGCCAACTACTTCACCAGAGCTTTTTCCTCACTCTTCTTATGATCCGCCAAAAATTTCGCAAGTCCAATATCAGTGAGCGGGTGTTTAAGTAGATCGAGAATTGCTGAGAGTGGACAAGTTGCCACATCTGCACCTGCTTCAGCGCACTTTACAATGTGCATAGAACTGCGAATGGATGCAGCAAGCACCTGGGTTTTATAACCGTAGTTTTTATAGATAAGCACAATTTGTTTGATGAGTTCCATTCCGTCCTGATTCATGTCATCAATCCGGCCAATAAAAGGGGAGAGATAGGTGGCTCCGGCTTTGGCAGCAAGTATGGCCTGACCTGCAGAGAAAACCAGGGTGCAATTTGTCCTGATTCCTTTGGAAGAAAAATACTTGATTGCCTTGATACCTTCTTTGATCATAGGAACCTTCACAACGATTTGCTTGTGCAGTGCGGCAAGCATTTCACCTTCAGCAATAATTCCTTTGTAGTCTGTTGCAATAACTTCAGCACTAACATCGCCCGTCACAATATTGCAGATGTCCACATAATGTTTCAGTACATTTTCCTGTCCGACGATTCCTTCTTTCGCCATCAGGGAAGGATTCGTTGTTACGCCATCCAGTACGCCAAGGTCCTGGGCTTCTTTGATCTGGGAGAGGTTCGCTGTGTCGATGAAGAATTTCATGATTAGTGGTTTAATTTTTTAAATTGCTTTATGCGCTACGGTAAGAAACGCGAAAGCCTGCGAATTTACAAATAACGAATCAATTATTCGCAGTCCGTAAATCCCGAGATTTGAAGTCTTTAGTAATTCGTACCGTTTTTGAAATTCGTAAATTCGAAGATTCGCAGGCATTCGCTATTCGTACTTCGTATTTTCGTAAGGATTCGCTATTCGTACAATATTCGTTATTCGTACTTCGTAAATTCGCAATCTTTCGCTATTCGTACTTAGTAAATTCGTAATAATCCGTACTTCGTACAATAAAAAATGGGTAAGCTTACTGTATCGCACCGCTACAACCTCTTATCCTTGCTGCATTCCTGCCCTGGGGAGGTTCGAGGGAGCTGGTCGTACAGGACTTACCCGGCGCGAAAGTAAGCAATACTCTACGATATTAAAATAAAAACAGAATTTGGTATCAAATCCATCCGGTTTCTTATCAGGCCTTTATGAATAGGAACTTTTTTTCGGAGCCCTTCTTATCAAAAACCTTCCCGGAACTGATGCCGGCGATCGCAGGCTTATATAGTAAACATATATAAATAATGACTGCTTGGAAGATAGCTTATCAGTTCGTTTTTGTGATAAATGAATCATGTATATTTGTCCAAAACATAACCACAATGGAAAAACGAACCCAAGTAAAAGTAGCCATGACTTTTGGCGCTATGTATGGACTGGCATCAGCGATTATTTACCTCATCTTCTATTTTGCCGGCGCAGCTATTGACAACAAAGCACCTCAGTGGATTGGCTATGCGATTCTGATCGCATCCTTGTTTATCGGTATTAAGAGTTACCGTGATCAGGATCTGGATGGTTTCATTTCCTATGGAAAGTCATTGGGAACAGGTACGCTCATTGGGATGTTTGGCGGCATTATTTCAGGGTTCTTTACTGTCCTGATGTTTACCGTTATTGACCCCGGAATGGCGCAGAAAATTATTGAGCAGGCTCAACAGGACATGATCGAAAAAGGAACCATGAGCAAAGAGCAGATCGAAGTGGCAATTACCTGGACACGGAAATTTATGAACCCCGGAATCTTATTCGTATTTTCTATTCTCGGATCAGTATTCATGGCATTCATTTTCTCTCTTCTGGTTTCCATATTCACGAAGAAGGAGCAAACCCCATTTCAAGGCTGATAATTTTTTATTCGGGTAATTCGTTTTCGTAAATTCGCATTCATTCGTTATTCGCACCTCTCATTCTTCGTAAATTCGTAACCATTCGCTATACGTACAATTAGTAATCAGTAAATTCGTAACCTTTCGATATTCGTACAATCAGTAAATTCGTATCAATTCGTTATTCGTACCCTTACAATGAATCTGTCTATCGTAGTTCCCCTTTACAATGAAGATGAATCTCTCACTGAACTGTGTGACTGGATCGTGCGTGTTGTCAATGCCAATAATTATTCTTATGAAATTATTCTTGTGGATGATGGCAGTAAGGACAAATCATGGAGTGTAATTGAAAAACTCTCTGCCGGAAATAAGAACATCAAAGGAATAAAGTTCCGGAGAAATTACGGCAAGAGCGCGGCGCTGCAGGTTGGATTTGAAGCCACACAAGGAGATGTGGTCATTACAATGGATGCAGATATGCAGGATAGCCCGGATGAGATTCCGGGGCTTTATAAAATGATCGTGGATGATCATTTCGATCTGGTTTCAGGATGGAAGAAGAAGCGCCATGATCCTCTGATGAAAACAATTCCCAGCAAATTTTTCAACTGGACTACAAGGAAGATGTCGGGGATCTATACCCTTCATGATTTTAACTGCGGATTGAAATCTTACAGGAAAGAAGTTGTAAAGAGCATTGAAGTCTATGGCGAAATGCACCGGTACATTCCTGTGATCGCAAAGTGGAATGGCTTTTCAAAAATTACGGAAAAAGTCGTTGAACACCGGGCCCGTAAATATGGAGTAACCAAATTCGGACTGGAGAGATTCATCAATGGATTCCTCGATCTGCTGTCCCTCATGTTTGTTTCCAGATTCGGAAAAAGGCCCATGCATTTATTCGGATTCATCGGATGCATCATGTTTTTCATAGGTTTTCTTGCCGCAGGATATTTAGGCGTAACCAAGCTCTTGTCAGTATATTCAAATGAGTATGCCAGACTCATTACTCAGCGACCTTCATTTTATATCTCACTCACTTGTATGATAATTGGTTCTCAAATGTTCCTTGCCGGATTTCTGGGCGAACTTATTTCAAGAAAGGCCCATGACAAGAATCATTACGATGTTGCCGCAAGAGTGAACTAAGCTACTGATAACCCGGATGCTTGGATAGTACATTACCGGAAGTCATTTTGTCTTCTTTAATATTTAAAGTTTTCTGCTGAAGAATAAACTGAAATTGGAAATTTGCGAGTGACTCAACCTCAACCTACAAAGGAAAAACCTCAAACCGCCATCCTTGTCGGACCTGCATATCCGCTCCGCGGCGGCATTGCTGATTTTAACGAAGCCCTTTGTAAAGCTATGATCGATGAAGGGGTTCAAACTTCCATCGTTTCATTTTACCTGCAGTACCCGAAAATTCTTTTCCCCGGAAAAACCCAGGTTACGGGGGGAGTTGCACCGGCAAATCTGGAAATAGCTTCACTCATCAGTTCAGTCAACCCATTGTCATGGTTAAAGGCAGCCGCATTTATCAAAAAGCAGAAACCTGATTTCGTTGTAATAAGATACTGGCTTCCATTTATGTCTCCGGCTCTTTCAACCATTGCCAGAAGAATCAGCAAGGCTGGTATAAAAGTGATCGCCATCACCGACAATGTTATTCCACATGAGAAACGGGTCGGTGACCATGCACTCACACAGTATTTTGTAAATAGCTGTGATGCATTTATTGCAATGAGTCAGACGGTAGTTGATGACCTGAAAAAATTTACTGTTACAAAACCTGTTTTCTTTTCGCCGCATCCTGTCTATGATATTTTCGGTGAAAAGATTACCAAAGATGAAGCAAGAAGGAAATTAGGTTTGGGAATAGGGGAGAAGGTGATTTTATTTTTTGGCTTCATTCGTCAGTATAAGGGTTTGGATCTTCTGTTGAATGCAATGGCTGATGAAAGCGTGCGGTCGCTAAAGATCAAGCTGCTTGTTGCAGGAGAATTTTATGGTGATGAAGAAATTTATAAGAGGATGATTGCTGAACTCAGGATATCAGAGAATGTAATTCTTCATTCATCCTATATTCCAAAGGAAGATGTAAAGAATTATTTCTGTGCTGCTGATCTTGTAGTTCAGCCATATCGGACTGCAACCCAAAGTGGCATCACGCAAATTGCATATCACTTTGAACGCCCTATGCTGGTTACAAATGTAGGTGGCCTTGCTGAAATCGTTCCAGATGGAAAAGTTGGTTATGTTGTTGCTGTGGATGCAGCAGAGATCGCCGGACGTATAGTTGATTTTTATAAATCCGGCAGAGAAGAAGAGTTTCGTGTGAATGCTTCAAAGGAAAAGGTCAGGTTTAGCTGGAAGAGTTTTGTGAACAGGATATTGTTAGCCAAAACACAATCCTGAACTGAGGTCTATTCTTCAGAATTGTATGATGATTATCATGTGTGTCCTGAAACCATTTCAGGATAAGGCTTTTGTGGGTTCTGGTATCTTTCTTTGATCTATTTTAATGCATCTTGGAACTTTTAATGAAATGACCCCGCCTCGCCTAAGGCGAGACGAGGTATCTTGCCACTAATTCCACGAATTATCACAAATCGAAACTTGTAATGCAAAAATATTTAGTGCTAATTAGTGAAATTCGTGGCTATTATTCTAATTCAACCCCGCCTCGCCTGAGG
>JAPLDB010000099.1 GCA_026391975.1 Bacteroidota bacterium
TACCTTGAAAAAGGTGCAGAAATTGCCATTGAAGGTAAACTCACCAACAGAAGCTACACCAGCAAGGAAGGTGAAAAGAAGTACATCACTGAAATTATAGTAGGTGAATTGCTTATGCTTGGAAAGAAGAACTGATCGCTTTCTCTCTGCTTTTTTCATCCTGTCTCATTCTGATAGCTGCGTGCTTGCCGCCACAAAGTATCGGGATGGGGCGGGATTTTTTATTGTCAGATCAACCATTAATTTTGACAACTAAATAAAGCAGCAACATGCCTCCAAAAGACAAACGTATTGATGCCTATATTTCCAAGGCACAACCATTCGCTCAGCCGGTATTAAAAAAATTACGGACGCTCGTTCACAAAGCCTGTCCGGAAGTGACGGAAACAATCAAGTGGGGAATGCCCGCTTTTGAATATATGGGGCCATTGTTGGGGTTTGCAGCATTCAAACAACATTGTGTAGCCGGTTTCTGGAAACATAAATTATTGAAAGATCCGAAGGGGTATCTTGGTGAAAGAAAAAATCAGGGAGGGGAAGCAATGGGAAACCTGGGTCGGATGGCCTCAGTTAAAGACCTCCCGCCGGATCGTGCCATTATCGGATTTATCAAACAGGCGGTTAAATTGAATTAATCCGGAATCAAAGTGGAAAAGAAAAAACCGACATTGAATAAGGACCTTGTTATTCCCAAAGAACTTTCTTCAGCATTGGCTAAAAACAAGAAAGCCAAAGCAACTTTTGAGAACTTCCCTCCTTCTCACAAACGGGAATATGCACTATGGATCTCTGAAGCCAAAACGGAAGTGACCAAAAACAAAAGAGTCGAAACAACCATGGAGTGGCTGACGGAAGGAAAATCCCGGAACTGGAAGTACATGAAAAACAAAAAGTAAACTTCCCGCTTTCATCAGCAAATTAATTTGTCCCGCCTGACGATGCAATCATTATTGTTTTACTTTCGTCCGGAAATCTACTCGCTTAGTATGAAGCTATCCTCTAACACGTTTTCAGAATTGCTGTTATCCTAAACTATGGTCATCCTTGGTTATATCTGCGCAATCCTGATAGGCATCTCATTGGGCTTGCTGGGAAGTGGCGGATCCATATTAACTGTACCCATCATGGTTTACCTGATGCGTATAAGTCCGGTTGATGCCACAGGACTCAGCTTATTCGTTGTTGGTATTACAAGTGCAACCGGGGCAGTAACTTACCTGCGAAAGAAACTGGTTGACCTGAAAACGGCAGCGATTTTTGCTACACCTTCGATCCTCAGTGTATTCCTGACGCGCAAGTATTTAATGCCGTTAATTCCCGATCCTGTATTTCAATCACCATCATTCATACTTTCCAAGGAACTCTTCATACTTATTTTGTTTTCAGTTCTCATGGTTGTTGTCGGTTATAACATGATCAGAAAAGCAGGATACAAGGAACCGGAAAGCGAAGAATTTCATCATTACAATTACCCGGGGCTCATCGGAATTGGTTTTGTATCGGGATTGCTCACCGGGATTCTTGGTGTGGGTGGAGGATTCATCATCATTCCGGCCCTTGTTTTATTTGCAAAAATCCCAGTCAGGATGAGCGTTGGAACTTCCCTTCTTATTATTGCTGTTAACTCACTCGGAGGCTTCGCTCAGGAAGCAATGTCAGGGCATTCTGATATCGATTATAAATTTCTCGCCCTCTTTGGAGCGCTTTCTGTTGCAGGCATTTTCATTGGATTAATGATCTCGCTAAAACTACAACCAGCCCTACTGAAGAAAATATTCGGATGGTTTATCGTACTAATGGGCATCAGTATTTTTCTCAAAGAAATCATCTTGAAAATGTAAAACTTCCCCGACCGGTATCAATAGGCCAGCACACTTCCAAGCCACCGTTCAACCTCCTCAACCTTCATGCTTTTCCTCTTTGCATAGTCTTCGACCTGGTCCCTTTCCAGTTTCCCGACAGAAAAATACTTCGCATCAGGATGTGCAAAATACAAGCCGCTTACTGCAGCTGTAGGTACCATTGCAAGGCTTTCAGTCAGAATGATTCCGGTGTTTTTCTCAACGTCAAGTAACTTCCAGAGCGTATTTTTCTCAGTGTGATCTGGTTGTGCAGGGTATCCCGGTGCCGGACGAATGCCCTGGTATTTCTCTTTGATCACTTCCTCCATCGACAGCTTTTCGTCTTTCGCATAACCCCATATCTCTCTACGGACCTTTTCATGCATCAGTTCAGCAAATGCTTCAGCCAACCTGTCGGCAAGGGCTTTCAGCATGATGGAGGAATAATCATCATGGTCCTTTTCGAATTTCGAAATCCATTTTTCAATACCAAAACCTGTTGACAATGCAAATGCCCCTAAATGATCTTCCAATGGATTAACGAAATCCGCAAGCGCAACATTCTTTTCTGGGCCGTTCTTTTGTGATTGTTGCCTCAGTGTATGAAAAACTACAGATGCTTCATTCGCAGCACTCTTCTCATTTGAAGTAGGCATTGAAACAACTATATCATCTCCTTTTGAAACAGCAGGAAAAATTCCAACTACAGCCTTTGCAGTCAACCACTTCTCTGCGATTATCTTCTGCAACATCTGCTGCGCATCATCAAATAATTTCTTTGCTTCAACACCGCGTTCCTTGTCACTGAAAATTTTTGGATAGCTGCCTTTCATTTCCCAGCTGATGAAGAATGGGGTCCAGTCAATGTATCGGGCGATCTCAGAAAGGGAATAATCATCGAATACTTTTATTCCGGTAAATGCAGGTTTTGCAACAGCTTCTCCGTTTACTTTGAATTTGTTTTCTCTTGCCTTAGCAAGGGAAATATAGTTTGACTTTGCACGATCTGCCTTGTGATATTCCCGTGTGCGGGCATTCTCTGCCTTCACCTGCGCAATGTAATTTTCTCTGAGGTCTTTGGATAACAGGTTGCTCACCACAGGTACACTTCTGGATGCATCATTCACGTGTATCACAGGGTGGTTGTAATGCGGCTCAATTTTTACTGCCGTATGAACCTTGCTAGTTGTTGCTCCTCCGATCAGTAATGGAATTGTAAAACCTTCGCGGGCCATTTCTTTGGCCACGTGAACCATTTCATCAAGGGAAGGTGTGATCAATCCACTCAGTCCGATAATGTTCACTTCATGCTCACGCGCTGCGGAGAGAATTTTCTCGCAGGGAACCATCACACCAAGATCCACAATATCATATCCGTTACATGCCATCACAACGCCTACAATATTTTTTCCAATATCGTGTACGTCTCCTTTTACCGTGGCAAGCAACACTTTCCCGTTCTTTGAGCCTACAACTTTTTCTTTTTCAAGATAAGGTTCCAGGTATGCCACAGCTTTCTTCATCACGCGGGCGCTTTTAACCACCTGGGGTAAAAACATTTTGCCAGCTCCAAACAAATCACCCACAACATTCATTCCTGCCATCAGTGGTCCTTCAATTACATCCAGTGGCTTATTGAACTTCTGTCGGGCTTCTTCAATATCTGTGTCAATAAAATCGGTAATTCCTTTTACAAGAGAGTGAGATATCCTCTCTTCAACAGTCCCCCTCCTCCACTCTTCATCTTTCACATCCTTTTCCTTCCCGGCACCCTTTACCTTTTCCGCATGTGCAATCAATCGCTCCGTTGCGTCGTCTTTCCTGTCAAGTAAAACATCTTCAACAAGCTCTAGTAATTCCTTCTCGATTTCATCATATACAATAAGCTGTGATGGATTTACAATTCCCATATCCATCCCGTTCTTTATGCCATGATACAAAAATGCGGCATGAATCGCTTCACGCACATGGTCATTGCCACGGAAAGAAAATGAAACGTTGCTTACTCCTCCGGAAATTTTCGCCAGTGGCAGGTTTTCTTTTATCCACTTTGTTGCTTCAAAATAACTTAGAGCATTTTTCCTGTGCTCTTCCATTCCTGTTGCAACAGGAAAGATATTCGGGTCAAAGATGATGTCCTGCGGATGAAAGTTAACAGTGTTTACAAGGATATCATATGCACGTTTTGCAATTTCAATCCTCCGCGGAGTCGAATCAGCCTGACCAAGTTCATCAAACAACATCACGATGACAGCAGCACCATACTTCTTAACGATTCTTGCCTGTCTGATGAATTCTTCTTCTCCACCTTTTAAAGAAATAGAATTCACAATGGATTTACCCTGAGTACATTTTAGACCGGCCTCTATCGCTTCAAACTTCGAAGAGTCGATCATCAGCGGAACTTTTGAAATATCCGGTTCTGATGCAATGAGGTTTAGGAACTTCGACATCGCATAGTTGGCATCAAGCATGCCTTCATCCATATTGACATCGATAGCCTGTGCCCCGCCCTCCACCTGCTCCCTCGCCACACTCAATGCCTCTTCATACTTTTCTTCCTTGATCAGCCGCAGAAATTTTTTGGAACCGGTCACATTCGTTCTTTCTCCTACATTTAAAAAGTTGGAATCTGGCCTGTAAGTCACTGCCTCGAGACCGCTGAGGCGCAGAAACGGCTCCACCACAGGGATTTCCCTTGGTTTCGATTTATGTGCATGCGCAGCAATGTGCCTGATATGATCAGGAGTTGTTCCACAGCATCCACCAACAATATTTACAAATCTGCTATTCAGAAAATCATCGATCTGATGACACATCTGTTCTGGCGTTTCATCATATTCTCCAAACTGATTCGGCAACCCGGCATTCGGATAACAGGAAATAAAAAATGGTGCCTTTTCGGAAAGCTCTTCAAGATAAGGGCGCATTTCTTTCGCACCCAGCGCACAGTTCAAACCGATGCTTAGTAAATCAACATGTGAAACAGAATTCAGGAATGCCTCCACGGTTTGCCCCGACAAAGTTCTTCCGCTTGCATCCGTAATCGTTCCGCTCACCATTACCGGCAAGGAAATATTTTTCTCTTCAAAGACACTCTGCACAGCAAACAATGCCGCTTTAGCATTGAGGGTATCAAAAATTGTTTCAATCAGAATTAAATCTACTCCACCGTCTATCAGGCCACGCAATTGTTCGGAGTAAGCCAGAACCACTTCATCAAAGGTGACAGCGCGATATCCGGGATCACTGACCTTCGGCGACAAGCTCAGCGTGCGGTTGGTTGGGCCGAGCGCACCGGCGACAAATACAGGTCTGGCACTTTTAAATTCCTCAACCGCTTGCTTTGCAATTTTAGCGGCCTCAAAATTTAATTCATAAGCCAGTTCCTCCATGTGGTAATCAGCAAGAGAAATCCGCTGCGCATTGAAAGTGTTCGTTTCAATGATATCAGCTCCTGCATTCAGGTATTCCAAATGAATTGCCTTGATGATCTCAGGCCTTGTGAGTACCAGCAGATCATTATTGCCCTTCAGGTCGCTTTTCCAGTCTTTGAAACGCTCGCCACGATAACCACTTTCATCCAGTTTGTAA
>JAPLDB010000126.1 GCA_026391975.1 Bacteroidota bacterium
ACATTAACAGTTCCACTATTGAAGCTCTTTTTTAAACTTAAAAAAGTAAGATTGCTCTTCTGTGGAAATCTGTTCAGTGTAGATTACCCCTGCCTTCGTTTTCTTGAAGAACATATACCATTTGAGGACGTCATTGCGATCATTCAAAAGATCAATGAATTGGAAAAGTGCCAGCTATTGATGTTGAAAGAGATGAATCTTCCTGAAGAGAATCTACATATCCTCGAACAAAATGGCTTCAGGAAATACGGAGAAGACCTGACCATGAAGCTGGATGTGAAAAGCTCCTGGAAATCATTTGATGACTACTTCAATTCACTCACAAAAAAATACAGGAAGCGGCTTAAGTTGATCCGGCAATCAAAACAAGCCATTTCATTGCGAAGACTTAAGGCCGAAGAATTGGACACCTATCTTCCCCGGATTGGCGAACTTTTCAGGAAAACAGCAGCGAGGCAGTTTCTTAAAATGGGCATCATTGATGAAAAATATTTTACCGCCATGCAAAAGGCTTATGGGGAAAAATTTTTCATCAACGGATATTTTTTGAATAATACCATGATTGCATTTGCCTCCAACATCATTCATCCTGATAACCTTGAAGTTCACTATATCGGCATTGATTATGCATTCAATGAAACATATTCCTTATACTTCAATATTCTTTATGATGGAGTTGAGATGGCCATAGCAATGAATATGAAATCCCTCGAACTTGGAAGGACAGCGCGAGAAGCAAAAGCATCTGTCGGATGCAGGCCATCGCCGTCTTTTGATTACCTTTTTGTTTCAAACAAATTCACCAATTTTCTGATCAATGTTTTTGAGAAAATTTTTCTTGATAAAATGGGTAGTGAGTGGGAAAACAGAAATCCCTTCAAGTCAGCCCTTCACAAGGATTAATTATTTTAATTTTTCGAAGTTCCCAAAAATAAAATACATTTGCCGCAGTAAACGGTTCCGCCCAAAGCGGATTAATAGGGAAACAGGTGTGAATCCTGTACAGTTCCCGCTGCTGTAAGCTCCATATAACGATCGTCCGGAAGACACCACTATTCAGTTTTTTTGCTGAACGGGAAGGGTCCGGAAGAAGGAGCAAGTCAGAAGACCTGCCTTTTACAAATTGTCATTTCACCGCTTTCGGGTAAAAAGCAGGAATGGGCTGATTTCATTCGGCTTCTTCCATTTTTTTATTCCGATTGATGTTATTTAATAATATAATCAATCATTATTATGAGAAGGAAAATTTTCAGAAGCACAATTCTTTTTACTCTTTTAACTATTACTTTGTTGGCACAGACCACCGACAGTGTGCGCACTTTGGACCTTTCAGAAGTGAATGTAGTTGGGGCCCGGGTTGAAAAAAACAATATTGAAACTCCTGCAAGCATCACCGTTATCACATCAACTCAAATAATGCAGGCGGGATATACTTCTATTGCTGATGCATTGAGTGAAACAGCAGGCATATACATCACAGGTACGGGCCAAAACCCGGGTGCCAATGAAAGTATATTTATGCGGGGCGCCAACAGCAACCAGACGGTTATCCTAATTGATGGCATACGGATCAGTGATGCAAGCACGGTGAACAATACCGCTGATCTTTCTGAACTCTCTATCAGCAATGTAGACAAGATTGAAATTATAAGGGGCTCTCATAGTACATTGTACGGCTCCGGCGCAGTTGGTGGAATCGTGAGTATCACAACAAAGAACATGAATAAGAAAGGCCTTACTGCAAAAGCAGTCCTGACAGGAGGAACTTTTCAAAAAGAGACATTTGATGCACGAGCAAGTGCTTTGCTTGGTTATCATTTTAAGCAAGGAATGTATGCAAATGCCGGTATCGAAAAAGTTGCAGTTGCCGGAGCCGATGCAACAATGGATACGGTTACAGATCCATCAAAATATAAAAACCGGGACAAAGACAACTGGGACAAACTCAACTACCATGCAAATGCAGGCTACAGGAATAACAAACTGAATGCTGATGTAAATTATTCAGTTACCGATATGAAAACGGATCTTGATAAAGGTGCTTATGTTGATGATGACAATTACAAATTGAAATTTAACCGCAACATGATTAATGGCACAATTGGATGGAAGCCCGGAGAAATTGTTTCCACCCAGCTGAGTGCAGGGTATACCGATACAAGGCGCCATTCAGTAAATGATTCCAGCATTGAAGATCAGTCGGGAAATTATGATCATAATTATATCGAAAGTACTTACAGCGGAAAATATGCATCTGCAGACTGGCAATTGAATGCACACTTTACAAATGCCGATTTTCTCATAGGTCTGTCAGGCGTGAATGAAGACATGAAACAGGAAGACTACTACTACTCTACTGCTTACGGCTTGTATGAGTCAAGAACGAACCTCGACAGCATTTCACCGGTCGCAACAATGTCGGCCTACCTGCATACTGAAATCAGAGGAACTTCCATGCATCAATTGATCAAAGGATCCTTCTCTGAATTCACTGACAGGCTCACACTTTCCGGAGGTGCCAGACTGAGCAACCACTCACTCATCAAATCACAGATTGCCTATGATGTATCAGTTAGTTTGAAAACCGGAGAAAATGCTTTGCTTTATTTTACTCATTCGACAGGATATAACAATCCATCCCTCTATCAGTTGTACGCGCCTACAACATATACGCCGCTGGATGGCAGCGCATCCACCGGGCTTACCCTTGGCAACAGTGAATTGAAAGCTGAAGCTTCACGTTCATTTGAAATTGGTTTCAAGCAAAATACAAGTGCTAAATTTCAATACGCGGTTTCATTTTTCCATTCAGTAACTGAAGACCTGATCGAATATGTGTTCCTGTGGGACAAAGCTATAGGCATTGATACCCTTGGGAATGACCCCTGGAACAGGGACGATTACAGGGGTGACCGTTACCTCAATATCGGCAAGCAAACAACAACAGGAATTGAGATTGATATCCGGACTTATCTTTCTCCTAAGCTCCTTCTGGAAGCAAATGCATCCCTGGTGAGTGGAAAGATCGAGTACAATTCTTCCGGTACTATCTCTTCACAAACAAACGGTGAAAATGTACAGTTATACAGTACGGGAGCTTTCCTTGGTTCAAAAACCAGGACAGGAAGTCTTGTGAGAAGGCCGAGTGAAGCGAACCTGAAACTGATCTACAGTCCGGTTACCAGGCTGCACATATCGCCATCACTGAGGTTCGTTACTTCAAGAAATGATGTTTATTACGAGAGTTCATTGGGTCCTTATGGTGCACTTGCTGTAAATGTAGTTGATGCTTATACCCTGGCCGGACTTTCATTTAGCTGGAATGCAGGAAGAGGATTCAACCTGAATATAAAAGGAGAAAACCTGCTGAATGAAAAATATGAGGAAATTCATGGATTTACAACAAGAAGGAGAAGTTTATATGTAACGATTAGTTACTCTTATTAGTAGAAACTTTTGTGTTCACTGAAAAAAATATTGAATTTGATTTCTAAATTTGCAATGAAATAACAAACCAATTATTATGAATAGTAAAAAGCTCCTCACCATTGCCGCCTTAATCCTGTTTGCTGTCATCAGTCGCCTGATTCCACATCCTTTCAATTTCACTGCTATAGGAGCGTTGGCACTTTTCTGTGGTTCTGTATTTACGAATAAGAAACTGGCGTTCGTCGTTCCGGCTCTTGCGATGTTAGCCACAGATGCAATGATCGGTTTTCACGCCTCAATGATTCCTGTGTATCTCTGCTTTTCATTCGCTGTTCTGATCGGGATCAAAATGATCAAAGAGATCAACCTGATCACAGTTCCAACAGCTTCCATCATTTCTTCCATTGTTTTTTTCCTCGTAACTAATTTGCCTTTCTGGTATGCAGATATGAGTTTGTACCCGCTTAGCTGGCAGGGAACAATGGAAAGTTACACTGCGGCACTTCCATTTTTTGCAAACCAAATGGCGGGAGACCTGTTTTACAGTGCAACGTTTTTTGGGGCATATGTTGTTCTGAGACAAAAATATTTTGCACCTGCAAATTCCTAAAAAATCAGAGGAGTCTTTTTAGTGCTCTTCCTACATGATATCAATGGAGGAAGAACAAATGTTGACTGCATCATCCTACTCTATGATCAGCTTCCCTTTACTTAAAATTCCTGAGGTTGTTTGCAACGCATAAAAATAGATCCCATTGCAAATGTCTTTTCTGTCTATTGAAATTGTAGAAGGGATTGAAGAAACAAGAATACCATCAATTTCTTTCACGCTCCTTCCCTGGAGGTCTGTTAAAATAAACGCAGCGGTACCTATATACACCCTTGATGAAATCACAATATTTGAAACATCATGCATAGGATTCGGATAAACAACTGTGGTTGATGAACCATTTATTTCGGAAACAGCCACATCCAGCACGGTAAACTGCACACTCAATACTGTGCATCCTTCCGGGCTTGTCACTTCAACAGCATAAACGCCATTCTGTGTTGGTGTATAATTGTCCATGGTTGCACCGGCGATTGGAGTTCCTCCAAGGTACCATTGATTACCGGCAGGAGCACTTGAATAAAGAATGCCCCCATTGTAGCTGATCACAGGTGAGGCAGGAACAGCGTTGAATGGAACCGAAGAATTCCATGTACTGAAAACCAATCCACCGTTGTTGGTGCCGGCCACATCATAGACCGTTGAATTTGCACCTTCATTCATCCGCCAGTATGATACCAATCCGCTTACAGCACTCGGATCAATGTGATTATTCATGCCGGACATAATCTCGCTTTGCGAAAGCGCTCTGCTCCAAATCCTCACTTCATCCATAGCTCCAGAAAAATACCGGTCAGGTCCATAAACCGGATCAGCCAGTCTACCAAGTGCCAAAGGATATGATGTTGAAGGTGCTATAGTACCCTGGAAAGCAGTTGTACCTGCAAGGTTTCCATCAACAAAGCATTTCAATTCATTCCCGTCATAAGTGCCTGCGACGTGGTACCAGTTATTCAAAGAAAGAATGCCGTTAGAGGAAACCACCTCTACCCAGCTTACCGGAAATTGGTTAACATCAATACCGGCAATATTAAATGACAATTCACCGGTGCCTCCGCATCTTAAAACGAAGCCGCCTTCTCCTGAACTCCAGCCATGCTTACATACGATTGAATTCTGTGCGGAGTTAAATCCAAAAGATGAAGGATTGATCCAAGCTTCTATTGTGATAGGACCGGTGATATCCAACCCTGTCTGAGGAGAAATTGTAACAAATGACGAAACTCCGTCAAACTGAAGTGAGTTAGTGTTTGGAATGCATGGTTGCGCAGCAAGCTGAAGGGATACTGCAAGTAGAATGAAAGTAGATTTTATCTTCATAATTTGTTTTTTTTATTGCCTCAAAAATAGAATAAAAATAATACAAAATTATTCAAACGAGTACAAACAAAAAAGCCCCTTTCCTTTTGGGAAAGAGGAGATGTTTTTAAACAGGAAAGTTTTAGTAACGATTTCCGCCGCCGCCGCCGCCGTAGCCGCCACCGCCGCCATTTCCACCGCGACTGAAGCCACCACCGCCGCCACCTCTGTTGAAGGTTTTGCGAGGACGATCACCTTCTGTGCGTGGACGAGCTTCGTTCACTTTCAGGTTGCGTTCCATGTATTCTTTGTCGTTCAAAGCTGCGATAGCTGCATTTGCAGCAGCATCATCAGGCATGTCAACGAAACCAAATCCTTTGGAACGTCCGGACATTTTGTCCATCATAATTTTCGCTGAAGTAACTTCACCGAATTCAGAAAACAGATCGCGAAGACCATCATCAGTAGCACGAAAGCTCAGATTACCTACGTAAATATTCATTTTATAACAATTGTTTTTAAATGCAACCAGCAAACTGAGATTACAGAGACTGATTTACATGTTTGAGTGGCAAACCTACGTGATTTTTTTAATAAACCAACACTTAAGAAGAAAAAAAAAGAAATTTAGCCCAAATGCGAAATTACCTTTCTATCACCATTTTGGTGTTGGCAGTCCATCCAGCTCCTTCTACACTGATAAAATAGAACCCTGAAGCCAAATCCTGAACATCAATTATCTGGTGATTTGTAACGGGATATTTAACAGAAAGAATACGTCCCGTGAAGTCAATGATCTTAACAAGATAGCTTCCACTTGCATTTTTTACATCAAGGTGGAAATAATTATGGGCCGGAACCGGATACAGGGCAACCATTCTGTCAATTTTAGTTTCCGGTATACCAAGAGATACCTGTGTGGATGCATTATCGGTATTTACCTTAAAGAAATTCTGCACGTTTCCGAAGGTCCCACCTGTGTATACACTATTGGACATCAATTTCGTATCACTTCCTATTTGAAGATCAAGAATGCCTGAATATCCGGGCGTTGAATTAAAGGTTATAGAAGCCAGATGGCCGTATCCGTTCATCCCATTCTTGTCCTTTCTTGTTTCAACAATAACAACCCTGTGATTCAACATGTCATTGTAGAAGAATGTAATCAGATTTGAAATGCTAATGGTATCAAGGATTGAGCCTGTAAAATCAACTGAGATAGTGCTTCCATCCACTTGCAAAGGATCATAATCTATGTAAACACAAAGTCCATAAATTGGGGTATGAACCAACGAATCGCCATAACTAAGATCAGCGGTTATGGATGACAACCCGGAAACTGAAGTTGGAAGGCTTACAGACAAATGAGGATCAGAAGCATTGGTGATCATCATGGAAGAAAGGTTGTTCGCTGACTGATGCGCCATACCGAAATTTTGAACGATCACAGATGCATCAGCTCCATCAATGATCCCGTCGCCATTACAATCTGCATACTTTTTATCCAGGATATCCTGCAAATACATATAAGACCAGTTGGATAAATTCGCCCAGTTAGCAGCCGGTTGTGAAGTGAATGTTGTGTTAGCATTATTCCTGGCGGCACCTGTATCCCCATAGTTAAGTGCAATAGCAAAGAAATCCTCGCCGGTTACATATCCGTCGCGGTTGGCATCACCGGGCCAGACACTGCAGTCTACAACCCTTGTTACAACCGGTAATGTATCAGTGTCAGTTCCATTGGAGAAAATGACCATGCCAATATAGACTCCCGGAGTTGCAAAAATATGCGTTGGAGTCATCAGGGTTGAAAAGTTATTAATTCCTGAGGCAGGATCGCCAAAATCCCAATAAACCGAAGTGACCCCTGTAAAATTATAGTAGAAGAATGAAGTATCACCTGCACAAGGATTCCACTGGTATGAGATAAACGTGCTCATACATGACGTGTCAACCGTAACTGTTTGAACAGAAGTATCAGTGTTTGTTCCATTGTCAATTATCAGCGTAACAATGTAATTTCCTGCTGCAGCATAGGTATGGTATGGTCCCATTGATGAGCTGGTATCTGCAGTTCCTGAAGATGGCTCGCCGAAATTCCAGGAATAAGTTAAATTATTTCCGATGGATTGATTCTGAAAAGCAACATAAAGTGAACCGCCACATCGTGATTCAAATGCAGCGTCAAAACAATTTGTGCCAACAGTTACTTCCTGGGTTTCGAAGGCCCATTCAGCTCCAATGTTCACGAAGTGTGTTACATAATATGTTCCTGCAGTGCTATAAACATGGTATGATGTATCATCAAAAGCCATGTTTGGGTTATTCACAGTGGTATCACCAAAATCCCAGACGTGAATTGCGCTAAAATCAAGACCATAAAACCAGATAGTATCTCCCACACAAGCATTGGTATGGTTGAAATTCGCATAGCATGCCCTGGCTGAATTAAAAGATGCTCCGGCCAGGAGAAAGCAGGTTGTGAAAACAATTACGTAAAGTTTCTTCATTTTAATAAAGTTTTATTTGGTTTCTTTGGAGAGCAAGTATATAAATAAATCAGTCACATAACATACTTAAATGCAGAATTTTATATCCGGAAATATCATAGATATCAATGGCAGGGCCATATATAGCGGGACAGTCTATTGGGAAAACGGCAAAATCACTTCAATCAATAAACACGATGACGTACCGGCTCAATATATTTTACCCGGTTTTATTGATGCTCATATCCACATTGAAAGTTCGATGCTCACCCCACATGAGTTTGCACGGATAGCACTCACACACGGAACAGTGGCAACAGTAAGCGATCCGCATGAGATCGCTAATGTATGTGGGATGGAAGGCGTGTATTATATGCTTGATGATTCGCGGGATGCGAAACTCAAATTTTTTTTCGGTGCACCTTCATGTGTTCCTGCAACCTCGTTTGAAACATCCGGAGCCATTCTTGATTCATTGAAAGTAGAAACTTTGCTTAAGGATCCCAGGATCTATTACCTCGCTGAAATGATGAATTATCCCGGCGTACTGCATGGTGATGATGAAGTACTAAAGAAGATCGCATTTGCAAAAAAAATAAACAAGCCCGTTGACGGTCATGCACCCGGATTGCGTGGCAATGATGCTGCGCGGTATATAGCAGCAGGAATTTCCACCGATCATGAATGTGTGAGTAAAGAAGAGGCACTTGATAAGTTGAAGTATGGAATGAAAATTCTGATCCGTGAAGGTTCAGCGGCGAAGAACTTCAATGCCTTGTACTCCCTAATCGGTGAATATCCGAATGAAGTCATGCTTTGCAGTGATGATAAACATCCGGACGACCTCATTCATGGTCATATTGATGAGCTTGTAGCAAGGGCTATTAGAAATGGATTGAATATTTTTGATGTACTCACGGCAGCTTGCATCAACCCTGTAAATCATTACAAGTTACCGGTTGGTTTGCTTCGTGAAAATGATCCCGCTGATTTTATTGTTGTGGACAATCCGGAATCATGGAAAGTAAAACAGACCTATATCAACGGAGAAAAAGTATCAGAGAATGGAGCAAGTTTTCTCCCGCATAAAAAACATTCCATCATCAATCATTTTCATGTAACGGAAAAACAGGAGAGTGACTTTGTGCTTCGGACTGAAAGTAAAACGGTAAGGGTGATTGAAGCGCTGGATGGCCAATTGATCACAAATGAAATTCAGGTCAGCAGTAAGGTATTGTCAACAGGCATTGAGGAGAAGGGAGAATTGCAAGCAGACCTTAGCTTACTAAATAGCAGCATCGGAAATGACATTTTGAAAATTGCTGTGGTGAACCGTTATGCTGATGCAAAACCTGCTATCGCCTTCATTAAAAATTTTGGCTTGAAGAGCGGCGCAATAGCCAGTACTGTCGCGCATGATTCGCATAATATCATTGCTGTTGGCGTAACGGATGAAGACATATGCAGGGCTGTGAATATGCTCATACTTCATAAAGGCGGCTTGTGTGTGATCGATGGTGTGGAGGAAATGCTCCTCCCCTTGCCTGTTGCTGGACTTATGAGCGACAGAGATTGCATCACTACCGGAACGGCCTATTCAGGGTTAGACAAGAAAGCCAAAGAACTTGGCTGCAATTTGAAAGCACCGTTCATGACGCTATCTTTCATGGCGCTGCTTGTAATCCCTACATTAAAACTAAGTGACAAGGGGCTATTTGACGTGAATAAATTTCAGTTTGCCGGATTATAACAGTTCTGCTCCTATTGCCAAATTGATTTTTACATTTTGGACTGCATTTTTATTCTGTCAGACTCAACCTTTTTTCCTCAATAAAGTGGTTTTTTTGAAAAAAATCATGTAGGTTTGGAAAGGATTGTCAGGCCTGTTTAATTAAAATTATCAACCCTCTTCTTCTATGAATAAAATCTATATCTACTTTATCATTTTCTTAGTTAGTCTTTTTGCCGAACAAAAAGCAATCGCTCAAAAAGAAGGCAACATCTGGTGCTTCGGAGCAGGAGCAGGTATCGATTTCAACAGCGGAAGCCCTGTTTTTTTTCCGGGCGTTGCAATGAATCAATGGGAAGGCGTTTCAAGCATTGCAAATGCGAATGGACAACTTCTATTTTACAGTGATGGAATAACAGTTTGGAACCGCAATCATGTAGTAATGCCCAATGGATCGGGATTGACAGGAGGCTCATCATCGACGCAAAGTGCGCTGATCGTAAAACAACCGGGAGCGAATCCCAACTACTACCTGTTTTCAGCGCCGGAACAATTCTCGGGAAATCCGCTCAACTACTCAGTTATCGACACAACACTACAGGGCGGGCTTGGTGATGTTACATTGAAAAATATTTCATTACATCCTGTTTGTGATGAAAGAGTTTCTGCTTGTCTGCACTCAAATGGCACTGACGTATGGATCCTTTCAACCACAAACTATGGAGATACAATTGTTGCTTATCTGCTTAGTTCGTCGGGCATGTCTACTGTACCAGTTGTTTCATACAACGGACTTACACATACAGCAGGAGGAAACAACCAGATAGGGTACCTTAAAACTTCGCCATCAGGTGATCATCTTGCAATTGCTTATTGTGATGCACTTGGACCTTATGAATTGTATGATTTCGATATAGCAACAGGCCAGGCCGGCAATCCTCTTGTGCTTGACTCTTCGCTCTATGCAAATGCATATGGAGTAGAATTTTCTCCTGACGGAACACGGCTTTACGGTGCAAGCCATGGAGCAGGATACCTCGTTTTTCAATTTGATCTTACAGCCGGTTCTCCTGCAGCAATAAAAAGTTCTGCCACACTGGTTGCAACTGCATCTCATGGCTATGCAGCAGCGTTGCAACTGGCGCCGGATGGAAAAATATATCTTTCACAATGGACGAGTAACGTACTTGGCAGGTTTGACAATCCCAACGGACTCGGTCTGGCGAGCAGCTATGATGACAATGCATTTACATTACCATCAGGAACAACGAATGGCGGATTACCAAATCTACTAGGCGGAATATTTTTTCAGTCTGCTCCCATTGCCATCTTCTCTGCTCCCAATCACATTTGCCCCGGAACATGTACAAGTTTTAACAACCTCTCGATCAATGCAACAAGTTTCCTGTGGACGTTCACTGGAGCGAATCCAACCACAAGTACAGATGTTAATCCTACAAACATCTGTTACAATACACCGGGGACTTATCCGGTTTCATTGATTGCTACAAATGCGAATGGCAGTGATACAATTACGCTGAACAATTACATCACTGTTTATGCTTATCCGGCACCGCAGGGCATTTCCCAGAGTGGAGATACGCTTTTTGCAAATGCAGGAGCTGTGAGTTATCAGTGGTATCATGATGGTATTCAGGTTCCGGGTGCAACTGATTATTTTTATGTTGCCAATGAAAGCGGCAATTACAATGTTGTTGCGACAGACGCAAATGGCTGCGAAGTTGAAGCAGTAATTTTTGATGTGATTGCGGGCCTCACCCCTGCTCTCTCCACAGGAGAGGGAGTAACAGCCTATCCGAATCCGGTTAAAGAAAAAATCTATATTCGAAACAGGGTAAGCAATGCTCAAATGGAAATAAACATTTCGATATACAACATCCTCGGAGAAAAAATCCTTACAGTGGCATCTCAGTTTTCCGGCTCCGACATTCAAAGCATTGATGTGGCTTCACTGCCTGCAGGAATGTATTGGATGGAAGCTCTATCCGGAAAAAAAGTATCCCGCACTAATTTCATAAAAGCTGAGTGACATTAATTGTTCATTAATTTCCATTGGCACATGAAAGAAAAAATTCGCCCAATAATTATTTTCCTGCTTGTTGTTACCATGCTAATTCCTTGCATAGCAAACGCTGACTACTGGACACAAAAAGCAAATTATCCGGGGAACGGAAGGTCGAGGAACTTTTGCTTTTCGATTGATGACAAAGGGTACTTCGGCTGCGGGGATTACATTGGCTACGCAAGTGATTTCTGGCAATACGATACCACATCCAATATATGGACATCAAAGGCTGCCTTTGGAGGCGGAGGGCGCTGGAGCGGTGTCAGTTTTAGCGTTGCCGGTTTCGGCTATGCCGGTTTGGGATGGGCCGGCACCATGATGGATGATATCTGGAAGTATGATCCTGTAGCTGATACATGGACGCAAATGAATAATTTTCCTGCAGGACAAAGACAGGTTCCTGCCAGTTTCTCTGTAGGTAACAAAGCATACATCGCGACAGGAAGAAATATTTCAAATATTTTTCAGAATGATCTTTGGGAATATGATCCATCCATTGACGCCTGGACGCAAATGGCAAACCTGCCGGGGATTGCACGTTCTCAGCCATTCGCTTTTTCGATTGATACGCTTGGTTATGTAGGCGGCGGATTTGATCAGTCGTTGAACGGTCTGAATGACTTTTACGAATACAATCCTGCAACGAATACATGGGCAGCGAAGGCATCCATACCTGCACCGGGGCGCGGAGACCCTGCAGGATTTGCAATTGGTTGCAGAGGCTATGCAGGGACCGGACAAACACTGCCCATCAACAATGTGCTGAATGATTTTTGGGAATTTGATCCTGCCACCAATCAATGGATTGCTAAGGCATCATTTGGAGGAAGCGCAAGGGATGAATCTGCATTCTTCACGATCGGAGGCAAAGGCTATCTTGGTGTGGGCGGCATCAACGGTGGTTCGCTGAACAATGATTTCTGGGAATATACACCTGACACTACTTGCATTGTAACAAATGCTACTGCAGGATTTGTGTCCTCCAATCATATTTGTCCCGGCACATGCACCGGATTTACGAATCTCTCGGTAAATGCAACTTCATTTCTCTGGACATTTGCGGGAGCCAATCCATCAACAAGTACAGATGTAAATCCAACAAATATCTGTTATAACTCACCAGGAAATTACGCAGTATCGCTAATTGCATACAATGCAACAGGCAGTGACACACTAACATTGAATAATTACATTACTGTATATCCTTATCCTGCACCGCAGGGTATTTCACAAAGCGGTGACACACTGTTTGCAAATGCCGGAGCAACAACATATCAATGGTATTATGCAGGAAATCTCATCCCGGGTGCAACAGATTATTTTTATATCGCAACAAACGACGGAGATTATAACATGGTTGCAACAGATGCAAATGGCTGTGAAGTTGAAGCGGTGATCTATGATGTTCTAGCAGGCCTCACCCCTGCCCTCTTCAAAGGAGAGGGAGTTACAAGCTTTCCTAATCCGGTAATAGATCAATTGACAATTGAGCATACAGGATTTAATTATGGAACTAAGATTGATATTTCGATTTACAATTTGGTTGGAGCAAAGGTTTATTCCGAAAAAGAAGATGGATATTATTCCGGTTACCAACGAATTGTTGACTGCAAAAATTTGCAAAGAGGAATA
>JAPLDB010000236.1:0-26545 GCA_026391975.1 Bacteroidota bacterium
TTCTATCTTCTATCTTCTATCTTCTATCTTCTATCTTCTATCTTCGAACTTCGATATTCGGTATTCGGTATTTGATATTCGGTATTTACACTCATAGCCGTTGTCCTACATTGACAACCATCTTCTTCTTCCATTCTGCAAACGTACCTTCAATTATTTTATTTCTCGCTTCGGTTACGAGCCAAAGATAAAATGAAAGATTATGCAAAGTTGCAATTTGAGCAGCAAGCATTTCTTTACTGATCACAAGGTGGCGCAGGTATGCTTTGGTATAAAAACTATCAACGAAGGAAGTCCCTTCCTCATCAAGCGGGGAGAAATCATTCTTCCATTTTTCATTCCGGATATTGATGATGCCGTTTTTGGTGAAGAGCATGCCGTTGCGGGCATTGCGTGTCGGCATTACACAATCGAACATGTCAATGCCAAGAGCGATGCATTCGAGGATATTGGCAGGTGTTCCCACGCCCATTAGGTAGCGGGGTTTTTCGTAGGGAAGAATGTTGCACACCAGTTCAGTCATTTCATACATCATTTCAGCCGGTTCACCTACAGACAGTCCGCCGATGGCATTGCCCTGGCAATTTTGTGTTGAAATATACTCTGCAGAAATTTTTCTAAGGTCGCCATACACGCTTCCCTGTACTATCGGAAAAAGGGTTTGCTCATGCCCGTATTTTGGTTCTGTGGAATTGAAATGATCAATGCAACGTGTCAGCCAGCGATGAGTCATCTCCATGCTTTTTTTTGCATATCCGTGCTCACAAGGATAAGGTGTACACTCATCAAAGGCCATGATAATGTCAGCGCCTATTGTACGCTGTATGTCCATCACATTTTCCGGAGTGAAGAGGTGCCTGGATCCGTCAATGTGGGATTGAAATTTTACGCCTTCTTCTCTGATCTTTCTACTGCCGCTGAGTGAATAAACCTGGTAACCACCACTGTCTGTCAGGATGGGCTTGTGCCAGTTCATAAACCGGTGCAAACCGCCGGCCATCTCCATCGTCTCCAGCCCCGGGCGCATGAAAAGGTGATAGGTATTTCCGAGAATGATCTGTGCTTTAATGTCTTCGGTAAGTTCCCTCTGATGCACTGCTTTTACAGAAGCGGCTGTACCCACAGGCATAAAGATGGGCGTTTGGATCACGCCATGGTCTGTGGTGAGTTCTCCTGCTCGGGCTTTGGAATTGGGATCTGTATTGGTAAGACTGAATTTCATTTTTGGAGGTCCGCGAAGCTACGAAGTTGAAACGTAATTGAAGAAGGGGAGATCAGCCGGCCCCCTGGCCCCCTAAGGGGGAAAGGAAGAACAGCCGTCATTGGTAATTGGCGAGGATGAATTGTTTATTGGGCAGGGATTTTATGGAGATTAGTTTAATGTATTTTTGTGTTTTGATATTCATATGGCGCAGCTTGACGAGTTCAGTAAAAAGTTGAAATACAGGTTGTCACTTCCATTGCCCGGCATTCAGGCGCAGTTAAAGATGGCTCACCTTGAAAGGCGGATCAACTATTCCCACGTAAAGATTCCTGATTATGCCAGGATGGGTGCTGTGTTGATTCTATTGTATGAGGATGAGGGATCGGTTAAAACCTGCCTGATTGAACGGACACAATATGATGGTGTTCACAGCGGTCAAATCGCTTTCCCCGGAGGAAAGAAGGAACCTGATGAATCGCTCGAAGAAACAGCAGTGCGGGAAACAGAAGAAGAGATCGGGGTAAGGCAAACTGACATCACATTGCTGGGCCGGTTGACGGAGTTGTACATTCCTCCGAGTAACTTTCTTGTTCATCCATTTATTGGCGCAATTCCATATAAACCTTCCTTTTTACTCCAGCCCGAGGAAGTGGCAGGCCTTTATGAAATAAAAATTGATGACCTTTCTGATGAGCGCCTTCGCGGAGAAAAAAAAATCACCCTCAGCAGCGGCATCACTGTTCAAACTCCATTTTTTGGTTTGCACGGTAAGACTGTATGGGGTGCGACGGCCATGATCATCAGTGAATTTCTGGAAGTACTTCAAGCAATTTAATTGCTGAAGGTCGGATTACCACCATGCTTTTTTATATATTTCATTGCCATCTGATATAATTTATCAGTTTGATTCCCAGTCTATACTCACGGATTTGAGAAAAAATTTTGCTTTTTAAAATATTAATCGTATATTTGCGATATATATTGAAAGAAATGGCCATCAACAAGAAAGATGAATTCGGTAAAAAGGAGAATGAGTTGTCTGATTTCGCAAATGCAATCAGTCACCCGGCACGTGTCGCCATACTCAATGAGATCGCCAGACGTGAGCAATGCATTTGCGGAGAGATCGTAGATGTTCTTCCGCTTGCCCAATCGACCGTTTCGCAGCACCTGAAGGAGTTGCTGAAGGCAGGTTTGATCACAGGAAGTATTGAAGGAGTAAAATCATGCTACTGTATAAACTGGAAGACATTTGAGAAGTTTGAAAAGACTTTTAACGAATTCTTTTCAAAAGCCAATTCCAATAATCCGAAATGTTGTTAATTCGTAAATCAAAATAAAATGACAAATCAATTTCCAAGAAAGCAGCTGAATGAAAGACTGGCTGATGCTAAAAAGAAGAACCTCGTTTCAAGAGAGGAGATGGGAACAAATTGCTGTTATGCAACACAGGATAAATTCTGGGTAAATGACCCTGACAATGTGCAATGGGAAGTTTATTACTTTCATGCAGATGCTGAATTTAATGATCCGCATTATTCACTTATTGAAGCTTCTGCATGCTGCAATGTTTCGTCTACAGAAGTAAAATCTGAATGTGGTTGCAATGCTGATGTGGCATCTTCAACCGAAATTAAAACACAAACCGTAAAATCAACCTGTTGCTAATGAACAAAGTATTATTTCTCTGCATCCATAACTCAGCCCGGAGCCAGATGGCAGAAGCCTACCTGAAAAAATTTGGAGGCAACCAGTTCGTCGTTGAAAGTGCCGGTATTGAATCAGGTACTCTGAATCCATTTGCAGTTGAAGCAATGGTGGGTGATGGAATCGACATCTCAGGAAATAAAACCAAAAGCGTTTTTGATTTTCATAAAGAAGGCAGGGCTTATGACTACGTGATCACTGTTTGTGATGAAGGCAATGCAGCACGGTGTCCTGTGTTTCCGGGATTGCATAAAAAACTTCACTGGAATTTTGAAGATCCTTCTTCGGTTAATGGAACCCCGGAAGAGAAATTAGCAGTGGCTGTGAAGGTCCGTAACCAGATCAAAGCGAAGGTTCTTGAATTTATAAAAGATGCCGGCTATTAATTGCAGCCGAAAAGAGACTGGTTATTCTGCAATTTTCACAAACCTGAATTGCTGTGTACTTCCATTTCCTGTCATAATGCGAATGATGTACGCAGATGGTTGTAAATCAATTACAGCAATGTCAGTTTGATTGCTGACGGTTGAGATTTTTTCTTCAGCAATAATTCTCCCGCTAAGGTCTATTATCTGGTACCTGGCATTAAGATAGTACCCATTATTATTAGTGAGGTAAATAACCTGCGTTGCCGGATTCGGAAACAGTGAAAAATTAATTGCTTCTGAATTAAAAGACGTAACTGATGTGATGTTGTCCTCAAAGAAAGCTTTAAAGTTAATTGTATTGGTACTAAGGGTATCTAAAAAAATACTGTTCATGGTGTCGCTCAGCAATGCATTGTTTCTCCAATGAAGGAAATGATAGCCCGGATTTGGTATAGCTTCTATTTTGACAGGAACGCCATCAAAGTAAATTCCAGTCCATGGATACGTTTCCGGCGTGATTGTACTGATGTGAATCTTGCCTGAGCCGTAAGGATAAACTTCAAGTGTAAGGTTTACCTGTTGAGGCAGGTTAAAATTATTTTCAATGTCATCCCGTACCACAGCAGTCCGTTGAGATAGCTGGCTTCGGAAGGTATTGTGGTTGTTGGTAAAGTCAGACATCTGCGCATTTACATTTCCATTGCCCCACCGCGCATATTCATTGGGCATTTCCGTAACAGTCCTGGTGTAAAAGTCATTCTCTACTGTTAACAGACGATTAACCTTATATGTAGTATTCATCAGATCAGCATAACGGTTGATAAAATAATTTTTAAATCTTCCGTTTTGAATGCCCTGTAACCAGATATTGATGAAAGGATTGCCTGGGTCCTGTGTTTGTATGTAATTTATGCCATCAAAAAAACAATCTGTCCAGCCATTTGGTGCCAGTGCAAGTTCCTGATCAATCAATGCAAAGCGCCAACGGTAATTTGTCATATTTGACCGGTAAAGTTTGATATTATTATTTGGCCAGTCTGTATTTCCCATCCAGGATTGGCCAATAATATAATCAACGTATGATGCCTGATCAAAATAATGGTCAGCCTGATCCCAATACCCTGTATCCACAGGATCCAGGTTGTTGAAAGTAGAATATGAGGCATAGAATGAGTCAACGGAGCCTACCAGCGGCCTCAGCACTGAACCATACCAAAAACTCAGCGACAAGAGATCCATTGAATCTTTGTCGGCGCCGTCCCGGTCTTTGAAATATTCAGCATCAAATTTTTCTCTGAGTTCATATAAGCCGAAGTATCCTCCATTGATATAAACTGAAATGGGTCTCCAGGTAGAATAGTATGTGTTGGTTTCTTCCGCCATCAAACGGACCTGGCAGGCATCTTTATAGGGCAGTACGAGGTACTGATTGCTTCCATTGCGCAGGTAGAATTGGCTGTATTTGGTGCGCATCGGCCGGTAGGGGATAATCGGATAATTCACCGACCCATCTCCAAGAAGGTCATTGTCCATTTCAAGGCGGAATGAATGTTGAGGACTAGAACGGCTTCCACCGGCGCCACCATCCATTTGCATTCCGCTGTTTTTTGAAAAGACAAGTAGTTGTGTTGAATCAAAATACTCCACATAGGCAGGCTTTTGCCAGTCAGAACCCCAGTTGTCGAAAATGCCACTCGCTCCATACAAGTTAACATTATCTGTAACCACTGACAACACTGGGGTTGCATGATTCACGCCGAAGAAATATGATGATACTGCGATCGGGCTTGGCAGGAATCCGGATTCAAAAACCCGGGCTTTTAATACTTGCGTTGATGAAATAGTGATAGGACTTCCATTATCAAGAGCTGATGACATGGTAGGGTCACTGCCATCCAATGTATAGTGAACTTCTGATGTTCCGCCATTTGTATTTGCAATAACAACAGCAATTGCTCCGCTGTAAAACCCTGAAGGCAAAGAGAAATCAGGAACTAACAAATAGGCTCCGTAAGGTGTAGATGTATTGTTCGTTGCTGAGGGAGTTGGCGTCTGAAAGAATGAAATCAATGTGGAACCATCAGGAAAAGAGCCTGTACTGTTATCAAGACCTTTGCAATTTATATTCAGACTGTCTTGCAAAACAACGGAAGGAGAGTAGAGGTAAACTGATTCCTGACCGGAGCCACTGATCTTAAAATTAGTATGAAGAAAATTATTTGGATTAACCGGATCAAAAGCGGAAGAAACCTCGCTGTTTGAAACAAGCTTGATATTGAAATCAATATAATCATAGGTAACCTGGTCGGTACTTGCAATATCAAATGCGAGACTGTTGATATTACCTGCAGTAAGTCCTGCAGCAGTCAGCTCAGATGCAAGGATGAGCATCTGGTGCCTGGAACCCCAGTACCAGTTGCCATAAGGTGCAGGATAACAGGTGTTACAATTTTGAACTGTTCCATTTCCGATAACAACACCATTTAGCTTCATGTTTGGACGTTGATTGACAGGCGTACCAAACCCATTGTAGCAGGATGCAGGGCTTCCATCTGCAAATGCAAATAATGAAGATGGAAAACTTGTAGTTGTCTGGTTAAAAACCGAATTTGAAATGTACCCTGCAGAACTATATGAACATGTGTTTATTAAAATATTGGAAAGTCCATCCCAGTAAACAGGTGTTGTAAAGGTATGTGTATTCCATCCTGTTGTTGGAGAGAATGTTCCTGTATTCAATACGTTGATAAAACCGGAGATCGGTTTGCGGTCTTTTCCGCTGCAGAAAACGGTTTTATAATCACCGGGATGAATAATTACATGTGGGAATGTCCATTTGGCGGGATTTGTATTGTCATCAGTGAGGGAGTAGTTATACAGATCCACAGAATCAATTCCTGCATTGTACAATTCAATCCAGTCAGGATATTCTCCATCTTCATCCATGATGGTAGAAAAATTCCTGTTGCTGGCTTCGTTTATAACGACCTGAGCTTGAATATCAGTAAAAATGAAAATGAATAAAAAAGTGAATTTGAGTATTCTTTTGGGAGCCACAGAGGTTGAGATTTGGGGGTACCTACTAAGTACAGTATTGCTATTAATTGACGAATATATTATTTTTATTTTAATCAATTGAATTCTTTATGCCGGCGCTGCGATGTTAATTGAAAATTCACTCCGAAGCATCTGTCCTGACTTTTCGGTACTCGGAGATTGGATAGAATTTGCTTGAATTAATTCTGTGAATCCTTGGCAACTTTTTTTATTTTTTGAGATACCCCACAATTTGTTTTCGAGTCAAGTTTACTCCGATTTCTTACCGGCATTAAAAATAATAGTGACCTTAAGTCAATTCAGATCTTGTCTCTTGATCAGTATGTTGTCATGAAGTGGTTTGTCAGTCCGGACAATGCACTTTCGTCAATCCATTTTATCATGACATATATTCATGAAGCTGAAAACACTTCCCTCATTAAATTTTATTTTGTTGGATAGGCTTCGTGGCCTCTTGTTTTGCCAAAATTGTTTTTGGTTCATTTGTGCACGAAAAAAATCAAGTGACAGTGCAAAGAAAAGTTTAATCATAATGGGTGGTTAACCAACTTCTATGGATTTTTGAGGAGAAGGAAGTCGCCTGGCACTGATCTTGAGCAAGACATACCTGGTAATGATAAGCAGGTACTTATTAATTCGCGCGTAGAAAAATGAAGAATAATAGGATATAAAAAAGTGTCTGGTAAATGTGAGACGTACGATGTTTTGGCTTATTGTGTCGTCACCTACTTTTGATATTGTTTTGTTTTGAGACTAAATATTCTGTACGATCAAATAGTACAAAGGCATACCTATTGTTATATTGAATGGGAATGTGATCCCAAGAGCCATAGGGATGTATAAGCCGGGGTCAGCTTTTGGGGCGGCTAACTGCATGGCTGCCGGCACTGCTATATATGATGCACTGGCAGCAAGTATTGCGAAGATAAAACGGTTGCCAATATCCTGGATGAACAGACCACTAAGCGCAGCAACCACGCAGCCATTAATTAGGGGGACTACTATAGCGAATGAAGTTGCAAACCATCCATACTTTTTAAACGCTGAAAATCTTCTTGCTGTTACCATTCCCATTTCCAAAAGAAAGATGGCAAGGAACCCTTTGAAAATGTCTGTAGTGAATGGTTTGATGCCTTCAGCCTGTTTAGTGTCTGCAATTAAACCAATAACTAAACTGCCAAGAATCATCAGAACGCTACCATTGGTAAATGAGTGCTTAATAGTCTCGCTCAATTTCCCTTCGCTTCTGTTTTCAGCATCAAATTTCATGAGTAGAATTACGCCCATTATAATTGCAGGAGATTCCATGAGTGCCATCACTGCAACCATGTGCCCGCCATACATTATTTTTTGCGCATCGAGGAATGAAATAGCAGCTACAAAAGTAACTGCACTTACAGAGCCGTATGTAGCAGCAACTGCTCCTGCATCGCTGATGCTCATTTTTCTTTTCAGAATAAAAAAAGTGTATAGGGGAATGATTGATGCAATTGCAAGTCCGAACAAAAGCGAATAAATAATTTCCGGTGTGAATCCACTGTGAGATAATTCTTGTCCGCCTTTGAAACCAATAGAGAAAAGCAAATACAGCGAAATAAATTTACTCGATGATGCCGGAATTTCAAGGTCGCTTTTGACGATGATTGCAAAAACTCCCAAAACAAAAAATAAAAGCGTAGGATTTGTGAGATTTGAAATCAGGATGTGAAAGTCCATATATGGTTTGTTGATCGAATAATTATATTAAGGAATTTTAATGATATACATTTGATATAACGTGTTCCTTTAGTGTGATCTTGTTCAGATTAATTTGCATTTATGTCAGATGGGCTTTTATCAATTATTCAGAACAGTAATAGCCAATCAGTCTCGCAGATTCTATTAACCATTAACCCGTTTATCAGCTACGAAGTAACATTTCCAATCCTTGGTTTTGCGATTTTGGAATTGCTTCCTGTTAAGAGCATAAAAACAATTCCCATCTTCTCTTTTTCATTCAATTATGAATTGAAATAAGTCATCAATATTAATAATAATTTCAATGGTGTTTTGCTTACTGTTCGTTTATTTTGACAATAGGTTATATCAAAACATAATTGCCAAAGTTAGGAGCAGTGATGTTACGCCAAGAGGGGTTGCTTGCAATAAATAGTTTTCCTTTTCGGAACAATGAAACAACTAATTCATAAAATTTACCTTGCCGGAAGTGAGGTCGTAAAATGCTCCTACGATTTTTACTGTTCCCTGTTTCACCTGTTCGGCTATTACCGGGCTTTGTTTCAATATGTCTGAAATTGTTAGTTGTACATTTTTCTCAGCAGTTTCATTCAGCATTTTATCCATGTTTGATTTATCGCCGGTGATCGCTGGTTTAATTTGATCAACTAATTGTGTGAGGTTTCCTAATTCGGCATTGTCAATAGCGCCCTTTACTGCACCGCATTTGTTATGCCCCATAACAACTATTAGTTTGGTGCCTTTTACTTTTGTGGCGAACTCCATACTTCCTAATATGTTCGGGTCTTCAATGTTGCCTGCTACCCTTGCCACAAAAATATTTCCAATGCCCTGATCAAAAATTATTTCCGGTGGAATGCGTGAATCCAGACAAGAGAGAATAAGAGAATGAGGATGCTGGTCAGATTTAGTTTGCTCAATATCTTCTTTATAGTTGGTATTATGGAGTTTGCCTTCCATGAATCTTTGGTTGCCGTTTTTTAGTTCGGCGAGTGCCTCATCTGCTGTATTTATTGCAGCATGCTTTGCACCACCGTGCGAAGTAGCAACAGAGTTATTGATTGGTTTTTGTGCCTTTGCGTATGATGCGAAGAGAATAGCACCGGCGAGTGCGAGTGGGATGAATTTTGCTTGAGTCATGATTGTTTTAATTATTGTTGTTTTTTAATGGTGCAAAAGTAAGTGTTGGAATACATAATGTTTCATTTATCTTTGTAATGAAATACATAAAAAAAATTTATGAATTATACTATAAACCAACTCCGGATTTTCCTAAAGATCACTCAAACACAAAGCGTTACAAAGGCGTCTGAAGAGTTGCACCTGTCGCAACCGGCGGTGTCTATTCAGCTTAAGAATCTTCAAAGTCAGTTTGATATCCCATTGACTGAAGTAGTTGGGAGAAAAATATTCATTACGGATTTTGGAAAAGAGATTGCAGTTGCAGCAGAAAACATACTAAATCAGGTTCATGCCATCAATTACAAAACTTTTGCTCACAAAGGGCAGTTAACCGGGCGGTTAAAGTTTTCCATTGTGTCCACAGGTAAGTATGTGATGCCGTATTTTTTAGCAGGCTTCCTGAAACAACATGAAGGAATTGAACTGGTACTTGATGTAACCAACAAGTTAAAAGTTATTGAGAGTATTGAAAAAAATGAAGTTGATTTTTCACTGGTGTCTGTTTTGCCTGATAACATGAAAATTGAAAAAATTGAACTAATGCAAAATAAATTATATTTAGTAAGTAATACGGCTGAAAAATTTAAAGAAAAAATTTATGATAAGTCGATATTTGAAATGCTGCCATTGATCTACAGGGAGCAAGGTTCAGGTACAAGGCAGACGATGGAAAAGTTTGTTAAAATAAATAATTTGCCGGTTAAGAAGAAAATGGAACTTACTTCCAATGAAGCCGTGAAACAAGCTGTAATTGCGGGATTAGGTTGTTCTATTATGCCATTGATAGGGATAAAGAATGAAATACAGAATGGAGAATTGCAGGTCATCCCGGTGAAGGGTTTCCCAATTAAATCAGTATGGAATTTGATATGGCAGAAAGGCAAAAGTCATTCTCCTGTTGCTTTGGCATTTTTAAGTTATGTAAGAAAGGGAAAAGCCAGTATTATCAGAGAAAAGTTCGACTGGTTTGATCAATACTAAAGCTGATAGAAATTGCTCTTTTGTTTTAAGGGCAGTTGACTTCTTGCCAACGCTGAATGTAGATGAATTTTATATTCCCTTTTAAAATAGCGTCCCTGTTGTTGTTGTCAGGCTGCCAGACACTTCTCCATCTGCGCCCTCGCCATATTCTTAAGTTTTTCTACATCTCCCAGCGCCATTCCTTTTGTCGGAATGGGTTCGCTCCATACCAGATCAACAGTTCCCGGGCGCAATTCAATCGGACGCAAGGGCGATAAAAGTTTTTCGGCATTGATGATTGTAAGAACTGCAATTGGCACCTGTGCTTCGATGGCAATGCGGAATGCGCCGTCGCGGAAATCAAGAAGTGGTTCTTTTGTTGTGTTGCGTGTTCCCTCCGGACAAATGAAAATGGATACGCCATCGCGCAATGATTGCTTCATGGCTTCCATGCTTCGTACCCTGTCGTTTTTATCTTTGCGGTCTACTGTGATGTAAAGGTTGCGGATGATGAATCCCAGTACCGGAATTTTTGCAAGCTCTGCTTTTGCCAGAAACCTGAAAGTGTTTTTGGATGCCAAAGCATAGGCTGGTATGTCAAGCATGGAGCGGTGGTTGGCTACAAAGACATAATTCTCTTTTGGATTGATGAGGTGTACGTTTTTTATCCTCCATCGGACCCCAAAACAAATGAATAGGGTTTTTGCCCAGTTATGCGATACATACCGGTGGGCCCAGTGCGGCGATTTTTTTTTCGGAGCGAAATAAAAAATGCAAAAAAAGGCAATCACTACAATGAGCATGGTGACTGTAAATACCAGTGCAGCATAAATGCCGAAGAGAAAACGGAGCGCGCGGAATAACATGGGGCGAATGTAGTAAGTCAAAAGTTAGAAGTCAAAAGTTAAAGTGTGGCATGTAAAAAGTCATGAGGCAGAAGTCACATGACTCATTTCGGTATTCGCAAATTCGTATATTCGCATATTCGCTTACTTTCGTTATTCGTACAACATTCGCAAGCTTTCGGTATTGGCACAACATTTATAGTTTTATGAAATTCAATTTCCTCATCATTTTTTGCTTATTCACCACAAGCGCCTTTGCCAATGTAACCGATAGCATTCGTGTCAGCCATTACAACATTTCCATTGATACGATAGACTATACTGCGCATTCCATTCGAGGTGTTACTACACTTACGGTTCACTCGAAATTGAACGGTGTCAACAATATTTCACTTGGGTTGTATTTCCTTACCGTTGATTCCATTCTGTCATCAGGATTGCCGCTTGCATTTGAGCACGATGATACCACGATTCATGTCCTGCCTCCTTCTGTATTGAATCAAAATGACTCACTCACACTTGGGGTTTATTACCACGGTGTTCCAAAAACAGATGCGACATTCGGTGGTTTTTATTTTTCTGGAACTTATGCTTTTAATATCGGCGTGGGCTTCGATGCAAACCCGCACACCTTTGGAAAGACATGGTTTCCCTGCGTGGATGAATTTACTGACAGAAGCACGTATGATTTTCACATCACCACAGCCAATGGATACAAAGCTTTCTGTAATGGAATATTGCAGTCGTCAGTTGTAAATCCGGACAGCACCATTACCTGGCATTGGAAACTCGACCAGACCATTCCCACTTATCTTGCTTCCATGGCTGTCGCACCATTTTATACTATTAATAGAAATTACCAGGGAATCCCGGTTGAACTTGCCATGGTTCCTGCAGATTCTGCACATGCCCTCAGCACATTCGTGCATCTTGATTCGGCGATAATGAATGATTTGAATGCATGGGGACCTTATCCCTGGGATAAAATTGGATATGTGCTGGTCCCTTTCAATGCAGGTGCTATGGAACATGCTACAAGCATCCATGTCGGCCGGGCTTTTATCGATGGTTCTCTTACGTATGAAGCGAATATCATGGCTCATGAACTTTCTCACATGTGGTTTGGCGATCTGGTTACTTGCCGCACGGAGCAGGACATGTGGCTCAATGAGGGCTGGGCAACGTACAATGAGAATTTTTTCAGGCAATTTGTTTATGGCAATCAGTCCTATGAGACAAACAGAAGGTCATTGCACCGGCAGGTGCTGATGTATGCTTCATTGCGTGATGCCGGATATTATGCCCTCAATGCAGTCCCGCATGCCAAGACTTATGGATATACGGTTTACCAGAAAGGCGGTGATGTAGTTCACTCCATCAGAAGATTCATGGGTGATAGCTTGTTTTTTCCTGCCGTACGCGCATACCTGACTAACCGAGCATTCACAGATGTATCAAGTGAAGATTTGCGTGATGAACTGGCGGCATCATCCGGAATTTCAATGACAGATTATTTTGCAACCATGATCGGCCTGCAGGGATTCCCGCATGTTTCAGTTGACTCATTTACCGTCACACCCAACGGAAATGATTTTGATGTTGCTGTTTTCACGCGGGAGCGGATGAAAGGCAACAATGTTTCATTTGCATTGCCTGTTGAAATGAATTTTACAGATGATTTCAATGATACCGTCATTACTGTAACAGCGAATGCATTCACGAATTCATTTTCTTTTACACTTCCTTTTGCACCACAATGGGTGGGCACCGACAGGAACGACAAACTTACAGATGCCTCGCTTGATTATGTTGTACAGGTAACCGATACTGTTGTCTACAATTTTCCTGAAACGTATTGTAAGATCCAGGTTACAGACAAAGGAGCAGGTAATTCAACCGTACGCATCATCAATAATTATGTAACGCCTGATCCATTTTTGGAAAATACAGATTTCGTTCGCCTCAGCGACTACCACTATTATAAAGTGGAAGGTTTGTTCGCTCCGGGATTTATTGCCAAAGGAAGTTTTGGTTACGACGGATCCAATTCTTACACCACCGGTTATCTGTCAAATACCCTTCTCATCGGTACTGCAAGAGAGGATAGCCTGCTCATCTATTACAGACCACATGCCGGAATGAACTGGGAACTTGTGAACGGATTTTCAATTAATTTCAACGGAACCCATTTTGACAAGAAGGGATGGGTTGTTGTTGACACGCTGAAAATTGGAGAGTATGTGCTTGCCGTGCGTGATGTCACCACTGGTCTTCCGTCGGTGACAATTAAAAATGAAGTCCTGAAGATCTCTCCCAATCCAGCATCAGATTATTGCTCCATAAGTTTTAAAGTTCCTGCACATAAGAATTCAACCATCACAATTTCCGACCTCTCAGGCAAAATTGTTTTTACAACGCCAGTATTTTCATACCAGGAAAAAATCGACTGGGATACTTTTTATATAAGGAACGGAACGTACCTAGTAAGCCTGACAATAGATGGAAAAATTATTTCTTCCGAAAAAAATAATTAATTCTCGCTGTAATGCCGAATCCTCTCCAACGTTCCTTGCGGCTGCGGAGTTCCTTGAACATAATGATATATTCGTTATTCGTAAATTCGTACGTTTCGTTATTCGAACTTCATTTTTTATTTATATTTGTACGATCACATGAAAAGGGTATTCTCAGTTGCCATGCTTCCGGTTTTTTTGTTCAGCATAATCGGCTGGCAGTGGATGTTTTTTTTGAAACTGAATTCGCTTGAAGAAAACAACTGGTACAAAGAAGGGAATTCAAGTGCGCTCGAAAGGATAGAGGTCAGCAGTGTGGGTTCCCGTGGCACCTATTTTATTAATGAGCACGAGCTGGTTCACGATGGGAAATTGTACGACGTGAAGCACAAGGAATCAAAAGGAGATGCTGTTGTTTGTTATTGTGAGCGTGATGGCAATGAGGAAGAATTGCTTGCTTCGTTTGACGTGCATACCAAAAATTGTTTTAGCCATACAGCTACATCAAAAACAAAAACACCCCGGGTAGTCAAGCTTTCTGTTTTTGAAAAGGCTGCTCCTCCTTTTGAACTGGATGCAAGGTGCGCTTCTGCCATGATTATTGAAATGGTGAGAGATCCTTTTTTGTCTTCGGTTTTATCCGAATCGTTTTTCGTTCCGCCCGATGCAGCCTGACAGGCTATCAATCTCAGCATTTCTTCAAAACCATTTATTTAATCAATCATCCAATGGAATGGCGATGATCCATTTTTGGACTTTGTCCGGATATGGCGACGTCATTTCATACTGGACGTATATAAAAACACAATCAGATGAAAAATATATTCTACATTATTCTTCTAATTCTTTCCTCGGCAAATGGATTTGCCCAGCAATCACTAACTGGGGTGGTTACAGGTTCAAATCATTCCAGTATCCCCGGGGTGTCGGTCTTTATCCCGGACTTGCAGGTTGCCACCACAACCGACGATAAGGGAAATTTTTCTTTCAGCAATATTCCGCAAACAAGTTTGAATGTTCAGTTTACAGCCATTGGTTTTAAATCGCTTGTAAAAACATTGAATCCGGGAACACCGGCGGAGGTTACCATGGAAACATCGGCAACTGAACTGGAGGAGGTGCTGGTTACATCCAGTAATTCCAAACTACCGGACAATGTTCCATTTTCTGCCGTAAGCATTTCACAAAATGGAATCAGGAAATATAGTTCTTCTTCAGTGATGGGAAATTTATCCTATCAGCCTGGTATCGATAAAATCACGATTGGGAATGGTATCGGTAAGCCGGTTATCCGGGGATTGTCATTCAATCAGATAATGCTTTACAGTCAGGGTACGCGTGTTGAGAATCAGCAGTGGGATGACCACCATGACCTGGGACTTTCTGATGCAGGCGTTGAGAATGTGGAAATCGTACGGGGTCCTGCTGCGTTGATATATGGAGCTGATGCACTTGGCGGTGCCCTCATTTTTGTGGATGAGAAACCTGCCGCGGTTGGAACAACACAATCAGATTTGAATCTTGGCTTCGGTTCAAATACAATCGGCCTTGATGGGGATGTTGGATTGAAAAGCACTTGCAAAAACGGGTTCTTTTACGGCATCCGTCTTGGTGTCGCTTCCCATACCAGTTACGTGCAGGGTGAAGGAGAAGAAGAAGAAGACAAGTCTTCAGGTGAAGAAGAAGAACCGGTGGCGGCAAACAGCAGGTACATGAATATACTTGCGAAGGTGAATGCCGGCGTGAGTAAAAAATGGGGTGTGAGTAAATTATCATATAGTTTTTTCAACCAGCAACTCGGAATTGTAGAGGATGAAGGTGCCGTTCCTGATTCCTTAAAAGCAGGGGAAGATGAAGAGGAAGTTCGATTTGGCAGGGAAATGGAAGCGCCTTATCAGGACGTGACATCTCACATTATTTCGCTTGAGAATTCTTTCATTACCGGCAAGTCAAAAGTGAATTTTAATCTGGCATACCAGGTCAATGACAGGAAAGAGTTTGAACCGGAAGGAACAAATAAAAAACCTGAGGATGCTGAGATCGGGCTTTTGCTGAACACAACTACTTACGATTTGAAATGGACCAGCAATGCAGAAAAAAAATTCGGTATCACGATTGGGTCACAGGGAACATTTTTGAAAAATGAAAATAATGGAAAGGAAATTCTTGTTCCGAATGCAGAAGTCAGTGACATTGCAGGTTATGGTTTGTTTCGTTGGGATCTTGACAAGCTTAACCTGCTTGGTGGTGTGCGCTATGACATGCGAAGCATCAAAGCTGAAAATGATGAGGGCGAAGAAGCAGGGGGGATGGAAGAAGATTCTTTCATTGTTCTGGATTACAATGATACAATTCCAAGACCTGAAACTGAAATTGAAGAAGAATATTCACCGGTTTCATTTTCATTGGGTGCATGTTTTCATGTCGGGGAACATTTTACACTGAAATTGAATGGCGCAACGGGCTTCAGCGCCCCGAACTATGCACAACTCGGCACATTCGGAAAGCATGAAGGAACGTACCGTTTTGAAAGGGGTAAGTCAGACCTGAAGGTAGAGCAGAATATGGAAGGGGACCTTGGGCTGATTTGGGAAAATCAGTTCATCTCATTCAACATAGGAGCGTACATTAATAAAGTGAAGAACTATATCTATATCGAAAGTACCAATGATACTATGGTGCGCATTACCCCCGATGGCCGTGATACACTTCCTGTATATGATTACAAACAGGGCGATGCAACCCTTTCCGGTGCGGAAGTGGGCTTTGACATTCATCCTTCAGCCGCAAAATGGCTTGACTTAAGCGTTTCTTATTCGATGATGAGTGGAACGCTTGACAAGGATGTAAACGGAAACAAAAATCTTCCATACATCCCAGCCGGCAAACTGGTTGCAGAACTAAAGCTGATGAAATCCGGCTTATGGAAATTTTCAGATGCTTATTTCTCCTGCATCGTGAGTAACTTTTCCGACAAGGGTAATTTATCCTATTATGAGCAGGCAGACGCAGATGCTGCCAAAGCTGAAGGATTCGATTTTGAAGGCTATACATTACTGGATATACACATCGGTGCATCTTTTAAACTAGGAAAACGAAAGGCATCGTTTGATATTTTTGGAACCAATATTTTGAATACAGGATACTTTAGCCAGTTGTCCCTCGTTAAATATATCGGTGTGCGTGACATGGGTGCGAATTTCGGAGTCCGGCTGCACGTGCCGCTGTGTTTTATGAGTAAATAAAATTTCAGATTTTTTCCGGGATTCAAGGGACGAAAGACAAATTCCGTCCCTTTTTTTATTGCCCTTCTTTTATAATATCTGTTGAGAATAAAAACACAATTGCAGCACCTGAAATAAATGTTCAATTATATTTGAACCCATCTGAAAAGTTAGCTCCTATGAAAATAATTTTCTCTGTTCTTTCATTCGGCCTGTTGTCATTGTTTGTGAATGCGCAAAAATCTGTCAGTGGTATCGTTACCGATAACAAGGATTCAGCCGTTGCAGGTGTTTCAGTTTACATTCCTGAGTTTCAGAAATACGATGAAACAAAAGCAGGGGGTACCTATATCCTGCGTAATGTTGGAAAAGGAAACGTTCATATTCAGTTCAGTAAGCCTGGATACAAGACCATAACGCAAATGGTCAGCACCGGAGATTCAGAACTGGTACTAAATGTACGCATTCAGCCAAGCATGATGGAGCTTGAAGAAGTGATCATTACCTCAAACAGTTCTTCGCTTCCTGACAATCTGCCGTATAATGTGAATTCAATTTCCATTGGTGAATACAACAAGAGTGGCGCCACCACTTTAATGCAGGGACTGTCGTTGCAGCCCGGTGTGGACCGTATTTCTGTCGGCAATGGAATTGGCAAACCGGTAATTCGAGGTCTTTCTTTCAACAGAATTCTTGTGCAGGAATTCGGAACGCGTATAGATGATCAAAGCTGGGACGATCGCCACGACATTGGTGTATCTGAAAATGGAATTGAACGGGTTGAGCTCATCAAGGGACCTGCTGCGCTTGCTTATGGCGCTGATGCAATGGGCGGTGCATTGATATTTGTGGATGAGAAACCTGCAGCTGCTGGAACTGTTCTTGGTAATATCAATCTGGGATTTCATACCAATACCCGTGGCATTGAAGGAGAAACCGGATTGAAAGGTGCTTCCGCAAAAGGATTTTTCTATTCAGTGAATGGCGGAATGATGTCGCATACAAGCTACATTCAGGGAGAAGACAAAGACGAGGTTAAGAAAAATACAGAGGAAAAAGCATTTGCGCACAACAGTAAATGGGGAAATCAAAACGCAAAAGGTATTTTCGGATTGAGCAAGAAGTGGGGCGTGAGTAAAGTTTCTTTGGCCTATTATCACCAAACGATCGGCATCATTGAAGATGAAGCAGACATTCCAGCCAAAACAGGAAGCGAAGATACAGAAGAGCAGCGCGCCCGTGAGTTCGAAGCGCCTTACCAGGATGTTGCCACAAGCATTGTTTCAAGCGAGAATACGATCATTACGGGCAAATCAAAAGTGAATTTGAATGTGGCATATCAGTACAACGACAGAAAGGAATATGAGCCGGTAAATACGACAACTGATCCAAAGGATAAGGAGATGGCATTTGGTTTAAAGCTTACCACAATCACATACGATCTTAAATGGACATCAGATCCTGAAAAAAAATTCGGTGTCGTTGTTGGTTCACAGGGATTATTTCAGACAAATGAAAATTATGGGCTTGAATCTCTTGTGCCTGATGCAAAATCAATAACCGACATTGCAGGTTATGTATTATTACGATTCGACCTTAATAAATTGAACTTGCTAGGCGGTGTACGATATGATATGCGTTCAATGGAGCTGGAGTCTTATGAACCCGCAGGTGAAGTAGAGCCGGTTCATTCGATCGGAACAAAACCTGAGATTGAGCTGGAGCGGGAATATTCTCCGATAAACGGATCCGTGGGAATCGCTTATCATCCCATTGAAGACCTCACGATCAAACTCAATGGTGCTACAGGATTTACCGCACCCAACTATGCACAACTGGGAACATGGGGGAAGCATGAAGGAACCAATCGGTTTGAAAGAGGAAACACAGAATTTAAAGTTGAACAAAATGCAGAAGGCGACTTCGGGATTTTATGGGAATCAGGGTCGGTTGATGTGAATCTGTCTGGCTTCTATAATAAAATTAATAACTACATCTATATTGAGAATACGAATCTGAAGGATTCTGTAGTTGATTCTACGGTCACTGTACTGGATGTTTATGATTACAAACAAAACGATGCAACACTTAGTGGAGGTGAAGCTACAATTGATATTCACCCTGCTCCTTTGAAATGGATAGACCTGCGGGTAAGCTATTCAATGATGAAAGGCGAGCTGGATGCAGGCGGCAATGTGCCTTATATTCCTGCGGATAAATTTACCAGCGAACTTACTTTCAAATCTAAAAAACTCAGGTGGTTTTACAATCCTTACGTCACTTTTGCAGTGAGTAATTATGCAGCACAAAAAGATACAGCCCAATTTGAAATGTCTTCGGAATCATACACGCTTTTTGATGTACGGCTTGGTTTACAGTTGCCTTTTGCCCATCAGGTTGTGGATGTGAACCTGGCTGTAACAAATGTGATGAACACACCTTACATGAGTCACCTCTCACTTGTGCGCAACATAGGCATCCGCGATATGGGCAGAAATGTTTCTATCAAGATAAGGATACCATTTGGACTGAAGGGGTTCAGTAGGTAACAGGTACTAAATACGAATCTCGCCTCAGGCGAGACGAATTTACCAATTACCCGCTTAGCACTTCGTAAATTAGGACCCCGAAACATCGGGGCGTTATTCGTACAACATTCGTAATTAGTATATTGGTATTCCGAATTCGTACTTCAGTGAGATCCAACATTCGTAATTCGTAAATTAGGAATCTTTCGTTATTCGTACTTCGATGGGGTAACCCTGCTTGTTTAATTTTACTAATGCCTAAGCAAGTACGTTTAGCTGCTCCAGTTTGTGATGCAGCTCATTGAAGGATTCGTTGGAAGAATAGAGATCGTGGATGTAGTGCAGGAAATCTTCTGCCTGACTCAGGTAGATCCCTCTGAGGCGATAAAATTCTGCTTCAGTAACTTGCCCGCTTTTAACTGCCATGATTTTTAAATCGTCACCGATTTCGCAGAGAAAAATTCTGCATACCAGTTCAAGGAGAGAATAAAAAAACAATACTTCTTCAAAATCAAGGGTGATGATTTCACCTTTTTCAAATTGTGAATTGTGGATATCAAAATCTTCCAGCGCCTCACCTTCCAGGAGTTCAAGGCGCATTGCTTCTTTTATAAGCTCGTATTGAGGATGGTCCATAATAAACCTGCCAGCCGCGAGCGTAATGTTCACAAGCTGCCTGAAGTCCTTCGTGACTTCCATACTCAGTTTATCTCTGTACACGATCATCATGATATTATTACAAATATAATGCGTGAAAAGTTGCAGCCCGACTTTATTGAAAATAATTTTTCAACCCCTTCTCTTACATTTTATTTTGAACTTCAAAATATTTCTTGTATACAACGAAACAAAATTATTTCAATCCCATTTTGTTACCTTATTCGTTATTCATACAGATTTCGTATTTCGTATATTCGTATTTATTCGTAATTAGTAATTCGTACATTCGCAATCTTTCGTTATTCGTACAACCTATGTTAGGCCTTAAATTAGCAACAGATCCCCGCTGGGTCAATATAGTTGCAGAAAATATTGAAGAGATTCTTACAGACCACGCGTACTGTGAGCAAAAAGCCGCAACCAATGCGATTGGAATTGTAATTCAGAATCCTGAAAAAACAGACCTCGTGGATGCAATGCTGGAAATAGCGAAGGAAGAGCTCTTGCATTTTCAAATGGTGCATGAAAAAATAAAAATGCGTGGATTGCAATTCGGAAGGGAGAGAAAGGATGATTATGTGTCGGAACTGAATTCATTCATGCGAAAGGGATACAGCCGGGAAATTGCATTGGTTGACCGGCTTTTGTTCGGAGCCATGGTGGAAGCCAGAAGCTGTGAACGGTTTAAGGTGCTTTCTGAAAATATCCCTGATGAAGACTTGAAGAAGTTTTATTATGAACTGATGGTCAGCGAAGCCGGCCACTATACTACTTTCATTGGTCTCGCGAAAAAGTATGCCGGCGAAGTTGATGTGGACAAACGCTGGCAGGAGTTTATCGAGTTTGAAACATCTATTATTTCTAAATATGGTAAAAAAGAAACAATGCACGGATGAATGGGATGTAAAAAAATAAAGTATAATATTTAAGATGTAATATATGCCTTCCAAATACCGCAAGTATTTTCGCTTTGGATCGATATTACCACTGCATTAGTATTTCGTAATCCCGATAACTATCGGGACGCATCGTTTCGATATTCGTACAACATTCGTAATTTGTAATCCCGATAGCTATCGGGATGTATGGATTCGATATTCGTACATTCGCATCGTTTCGCTATTCGTACCTTGAATTTTTTAGCCCACATCTACCTCTCCGGCACCAATGAACAGTTGATGATCGGTAATTTCATTGCTGATTTCGTCAAAGGAAAGAAGAAGGATGATTACGCTGATGATATCAGGAAGGGAATTGAACTTCATCGTTTTATTGATCATTTTACCGATCATCATGAAGTGGTATTAAACAGCATCCGTAGAATCCACGATAGTCAGGAGAAATATTCAGGAGTTGTTGTTGACATTCTCTATGATCATTTTCTCGCGGCAAATTTCTCATCCTATTCAGCCATCCCGCTTCAGGACTTTTCTCAGAAAACCTACAGCGTTTTACAATCCAACCTGAACACACTTCCCGAAGGGGTTCATTACTTCCTCCCTTTTATGATCGAACGCAACTGGCTGCTCAACTATGCTACCATTGATGGCATCGGAAGGGCGCTTGCAGGCTTGTCAAAACGGGTGAAATATGAAAATAAGATGCATGAAGCAGTCCTTGACCTGAAGGCCCATTACCACGACCTTGAGTCTGATTTCAGGATTTTTTTTCCTGAATTAATGAAAGCCGTGACGGAACGAATGACACTTTGATTTCTGCGTACTACGAAGGCCAGACGACATAAAACATTGAAATTAAGAGGCTGAAAAATATTCTTGCTGATGCCGGTATAATAACCGAAGTAGTATCTTCGCGCCCCAATGCTCATCTACCTGAAAGTCAAGCCCAATCAGCGGTTCAACAAGGTTGAAAAAGTAGAAACCGGTTGGCAAATACGCCTGAAAGCGCCTGCAATCGACGGAAAGGCAAATGAGAATCTGGTGGAATTCCTTTCGGAATTGCTGAAAATTTCAAAATCTAAAATGATCTTGAAAAAAGGCCATACTTCAAGGTTAAAATGCATTGACATAGAAGGAGATGAGTCTGTAATTCTTGCAAAACTGGAGGCATCCATCAACAAAACTATGTGAATATTATCAGAGAGATCAGACTTCCTTTACTTCCAATCAGTCTACATTTACCAAAAGAAATTACACCGAACTCAATACTCCTCAATGGCAACCAAGAATATTCCCGAACACGGATACACAGAAGACAGCATCAGGTCGCTTGACTGGAAGGAACACATCCGCACACGCCCCGGTATGTACATCGGTAAATTGGGCGACGGTTCTTCCAAAGACGATGGCATTTACGTATTGCTGAAAGAGACCATTGACAATTCCATTGATGAATTCGTGATGGGCTATGGTAAGCATATAGAGGTAAATATACAGGACGGTAAAGTTGATGTACGTGATTTTGGCCGCGGCATTCCGCTTGGCAAAGTAATCGAGTGTGTCAGCAAGATCAATACGGGCGGAAAATACGACAGCAAAGCTTTTCAAAAGAGCGTAGGTCTCAATGGTGTTGGTACGAAAGCGGTAAATGCACTTTCAAATTATTTCCGCGTTCAGTCCATTCGTGAAGGCAAAACAAAGGTCGCTGAATTTAAAAAGGGAAACCTCACATTGAATGAAAAGGAAAAGGCATGCAGCGATAAGAATGGTACTTTCTTCAGCTTTATTCCTGATGAATCTGTATTCATGAATTACCGCTACAATTCTGAGTACGTGAACAATATGTTGTGGAACTATGTCTACCTCAACAAAGGCCTTTCAATTTATTTCAATGGTGAGAAATTTTTCTCTGAAAGAGGATTGAGCGATCTGCTGGACCGCAACATTAGTGATGAAAAATTGTACGAGGTCATCCATCTCAGGGGTGATGATATAGAAGTGGCTTTTACACATACCACGGCTTACGGAGAAGATTATTATTCTTTTGTAAACGGCCAGCATACAACACAAGGCGGAACACATCAGGCCGCATTCCGGGAGGCGATTGTAAAAACGATCCGCGAGTTTTATAAAAAAGAATTTGATCCGAGTGATGTCCGCACAAGTATTGTCGCTGCCATAAGTGTACGTATCCAGGAGCCGGTATTTGAATCCCAGACGAAAACAAAACTAGGTTCTCTTACCACAGCGCCTGATGGTCCGCAGATCAGGGGATGGATCAACGATTTCGTAAAGTCGGAGCTCGACAATTACCTCCATAAAAATCCATTGGTTGCTGATGCCATCCTGAAAAAAATACAACAGAGCGAGCGAGAGCGAAAAGATATTGCAGGTATAAAAAAGCTGGCCAATGAACGCGCTAAGAAGGCGAATCTTCATAATAAAAAACTGCGCGATTGCCGGGCTCACCTTAATTCAAAACATATTGAACGTCAGGAATCAACCATCTTTATTACAGAAGGAGATTCTGCAAGCGGATCCATCACAAAAGCAAGAGATGTAAATACTCAGGCAGTATTCTCACTCAAAGGCAAGCCCTTGAACTGTTATGGGCTCACCAAGAAAGTTGTGTATGAAAATGAGGAATTCAACTTACTTCAAAATGCATTAAATATTGAAGATGGATTGGAAGAGTTGCGCTACAATAAAATTGTAATCGCCACTGATGCTGATGTAGACGGATTGCATATCCGGTTGTTGCTGATGACATTCTTTCTTCAGTTCTTTCCTGAACTGGTGAAAGCAGGTCATGTATATATTTTACAGACGCCGTTGTTTAGGGTGAGAAATAAAAAAGAAACAATTTATTGTTACAGCGATACGGAAAGAAGGGTTGCTATCGGTAGTCTGGGTCCAAAGCCAGAGATTACACGATTCAAAGGACTTGGAGAAATTTCTCCCGACGAATTCAGTGCATTCATAGGAAAAAAAATACGGCTCGAGCCCGTCCTTATCAGCCAGGATGAAACAATACATCAATTGCTTGATTACTACATGGGAAAAAATACACCCGAGCGCCAGGATTTTATCATCGGGAAATTGAGAATAGAGAAAGATGTTGTGGAACCTGAATTAGCTTAGGAAAGACAATGGCAAAGAAAAAGAAAGAAGAAAACAAAGCTGAAATTCCTCAGGAGGTTAGTCAGCACCGCGAAAAAACAAATATCATCCACATCAATGGGATGTATGAGAACTGGTTCATTGACTATGCATCGTATGTAATCCTTGAACGTGCGGTACCCCATATCAACGACGGCTTAAAACCCGTGCAGCGCAGAATCCTGCATAGCATGTGGGACATGGAAGATGGCCGCTACAATAAAGTGGCGAATATCATCGGGCATACCATGAAATACCATCCTCATGGTGATGCAAGTATTGGTGACGCATTGGTGGCCGTTGGTCAGAAAGAATTGCTGATTGATACACAAGGTAACTGGGGCAATATTTTCACAGGCGACAGTGCCGCAGCTCCGCGTTACATCGAGGCGCGTCTTTCCAAATTTGCACTGGAGGTTGCCTTCAATCCCAAAACTACTCAATGGTCGCTCAGTTATGACGGAAGGAACCGTGAGCCGGTTACATTACCGATGAAGTTCCCTTTGTTGCTTGCCCAGGGCGTTGAAGGAATAGCCGTTGGTCTTGCATGCAAAATTCTCCCGCACAATTTTATTGAACTGATAGAAGGGTCCATTGCAATACTCAGAAAGCAAAAAGTCAGCATCCTTCCTGATTTTCCAACCGGCGGTATTACTGATTTTTCAAAATACAATGATGGTTTACGGGGCGGACGAATCCGCGTGCGCGCAAAGATTGAAAAGAAGGATAAGAAAACACTGGTGATTACAGAAGTTCCTTTTGGAACAACAACACAATCCTTGATTGATTCTATTCTGGCCGCCAATGACAAAGGGAAAATAAAAGTAAAGAAAGTGGAAGACAATACTGCTGCCAAGGTGGAGATTGTAATCCTGCTGCACCCTGAATCTTCGGAAGATATTGAGAAAACAATTGATGCACTTTATGCTTTTACGGATTGCGAAGTTTCTATTTCACCCAATGCTTGTGTCATCATAGAGGATAAGCCACGCTTCATGAACGTGAATGAAATCCTTGAATACAATACCGGCCGTACGGTTGATTTGCTGAGAATGGAACTTGAGATCAAGAAAGGTGAACTTGAAGAAGAATGGCATTTCAGTTCCCTTATCAAAATATTTATTGAGAAGAAGATCTACCGGAACATTGAAGAGTGTACAACCTGGGAAAGCGTAATAGAAACAATCGACGCGGGTTTAAAACCATACAAGAAGAAATTCAAAAGGGAAATTACAAGGGATGATATTGTTGCACTCACTGAAATAAAGATCAAGCGCATCTCGAAGTATGATGTAAAGGAACAGGATGAGAAAATAAAATCGCTTGAGGCTCAAATAGCTGAAATAGAACATCATCTTGCCCACATAAAAACTTTTGCAATTAACTATTTTAAGGAGTTGATCAGAAAGTATGGCAAAGGAAAGGAGCGTAAAACAAAGATTGATTCTTTTGAAGCAGTTGTTGCCAGCGAGGTAATGATTAATAACCATAAACTATATGTTAACCGGGAAGAAGGATTTGCGGGATATGGTATGAAGAAGGATGAATTTCTGTGTGAATGTTCAGATCTTGATGAGATTGTTGTGTTCCGCGGAGACGGAACCATGATCGTAACCAAGGTAGGGGAGAAGAAGTACGTCGGAAAAGACGTCCGCCACATAGCGCTTTTCCGCAAGACGGAGGAGGAGCCCGTTTATAACCTGGTCTATCAGGACGGTCGCGGAGGCAACGCCATGGTGAAACGTTTCACTGTTGGGGGAACCACGAGGGATAAGGAATACATACTAACTCGGGGAAATGAAGGCTCAAAGGTTTTGTATTTTTCTGTCAGCGGAAATCCTGCAGAGATCATCAATGTAAAACTGCGGCCTAAACCAAAGTTGAGAAAAACAGAATTTGAATTCGACCTTAACGAGATAGAAGTGAAAGGAAGAAGCAGCATGGGAAATATCCTGTCGAGGAACCTCGTGGCCCGCATTTCAAGAGGTGGAGCCGGGAAAGCGGTGGAGAAAGCTGAGCAACTGAGTATTGATGGAGGCGGCGCTGAGGCAACCGGAAAAAAAACGGTTGAAAAGAAGGAAGTTGTTAAGGCGGATACAAAGAATAGCAAGACAGCGAAGCCTGTGAAGGGGAATGCCGGAAATGTTGCACAAGCGGGCAAACAACAAGTTCCTTTCAAGACACAGCCCTCTAAGAAAACACTTGTCAAGCCAATGAAAGATGAAGCACCTGTTACCATTGAATGGGATATCACTGCAGGTCCTGCAACGGTGCAAAAAGACAGAGCCCGCATCTTGTCAGATCCCGATAGCTATCGGGACGAAAAAAAAGCTGCGGCTAAGAAGAAGAGTCAGTTGAAAATGGATATGTGAAATATTTTGGCTTCCTGTTAATTTTTCGGAAGACAAAAGGGTTCTAATATTCAGCAAAATGTAGATAAAAGGGGAATTGTTCATTAGGATGATTCCTTTTTTTATCAGTATACATCTCACATCTCACATC
>JAPLDB010000236.1:26560-33214 GCA_026391975.1 Bacteroidota bacterium
TACATCTCACATCTCACATCTCACATCTCACATCTCAATACTCAATACTCACTTCTCACTTCTTACTTCTCACTACTAATATTACACAATGTCATCAACAGTAACTGGCAAGGCATTCGATTTTCCAATTCTGAAAAGGATATATGCCTTTACTGCTCCATACAAAAAGGCTTTTTATATCAGTATTTTTCTTACGCTGTTGCTAACTTTCCTTACTCCGATTCGCCCCATCCTTGTCCGATACACCATTGACAATTTCGTAGTAAAACCTAATGCAGATGGGCTATTACAAATGACAATGCTCATGATCGGATTGCTTTTGTTTCAGACGCTCATTCAGTATTTTCATACGTACATTACCAATTGGCTCGGACTTACGGTAGTAAAGGATTTGCGTGTAAAACTATACCGTCATATTATCGGCCTCAGACTGAAGTTTTTTGACCACACACCAATTGGTATCCTGATCACCAGGTCGGTTTCTGATCTTGAAAACATCGCTGATATTTTTTCTGAAGGACTCATTACCATCATCGGCGACCTCCTCACCCTATTTGTGATTGTCGCTTTCATGTTTTTTATAGACTGGCGGTTGACGCTTATTTCACTCAGCACCATGCCGATTTTGTTTTATGCAACAAGGATATTTCAGCAAGGAATAAAAGGCGCATTTCAGGAGGTACGCACACAAGTGGCACACCTGAATACATTTGTCCAGGAACATATCACCGGAATGAACATCGTCCAGATTTTCAACCGGGAAGAAGAGGAAATGAATAAATTCAGGGAGATCAATCACCTGCATGCAAAGGCACACATCAAATCTGTCTGGTATTACTCAATTTTTTTTCCTGTTGTGGAATTGTTGTCGTCAGCCTCCATCGGATTGTTGGTATGGTATGGCTCTCGTGAGGTGATAGGTGGTACTGTTTCAGTGGGAAATGTGATCGCATTTGTCATGTACATCAACATGCTCTTCCGTCCGATCAGGGAACTTGCTGATAAATTCAATACCCTTCAGATGGGCATGGTGAGCTCCGAGCGTGTGTTCAAAGTGCTTGATACCAATGAGGTCATCGTGAATGAGGGCAAAATAATTCCTGAAAAAATTCAGGGAAACGTGGAATTCGAAAATGTGTGGTTTGCTTACAATGATGAAAGTTGGGTGCTAAAGAATGCCAGCTTTAAAATTGATTCAGGAAGATCCCTTGCCCTTGTGGGCGCTACAGGCGCAGGGAAATCGTCCATCATCAACCTCGTGAACAGGTTTTATGAATATAATAAAGGACTGATACTTGTTGATGGAATAAATATCCGCGATTATGAATTGCATGCCCTGAGGAAAAACATCGCTGTTGTACACCAGGATGTTTTTCTGTTTTCGGATTCAATTGCAAATAATATTTCATTAAATGACTCCTCTATTACCCGTGAGCAGATTATTGAAGCTGCCAAAGCTGTTGGTGCGCATCGGTTTATTGAACGTTTGCCGGGCGGGTATGATTTCAATGTAATGGAAAGAGGTGCAATGTTGTCTGTTGGTCAGCGCCAGCTCATTTCTTTTATCAGGGCCTATGTTTTCAATCCCAAAATACTGATCCTTGATGAAGCCACATCAAGTATTGACAGCGAGTCGGAGGAGTTGATACAACAGGCCACCCAAAAACTCACACAAAACAGAACATCTATCGTAATTGCCCACCGGCTGTCAACAATCCAAAATGCCGATACCATCCTTGTTCTTGATCATGGTGAGATTAAAGAAGAAGGTAAACACCAGGAGTTACTGGGGAAAAACGGATTTTATAAAAAGCTTTATGAAATTCAGTTTGCTACTGGAAATGCCTGACTAGAAAAATTTGTAGATGGTTTCTACAAAGCGCTCTTCTATATCTTCAAGGTCTTTACTGCCGGAAGAAAGTTTAAATGAAGAGGCCGTAATGTTTATTCGGGTGATCTGCTCATCAACCTTTTCTACTTTTACATCAATGTCAACGAGGTTATTGAAAAGTTGTATTCCCTTTGTGGCATGAATCACCCCGGTCTCCGGATCAATTTTGATTTTGGAGTATCCTTTTTTCTTGCAGATTTTTTCAAGCGGATCAAACACCTCCCCGTATGGGTATTGGAGCAATGCACTTTTCATACTACAATAGGTTTATATTGGAGATACGGTAATTTTCCCCCTTGCCTTGTAATTACCGAAATCCTCCCCTGTTAATGATTCTCAAAAATATTGAAATAATTTTATCAAAACAACTATTTTGAAAATAAAAAAAGTGTATTCATACAGTTAACATACTTGGCTTGACTGTTTGATCATTTTATTTTGCCTCCCGTTGCCGGCTCAATCGAGCTGTCACTCAATGGTAGCAAGAGAAAGCCATTGATGAATACATCTTGATTCATGGAAGTATCCAGTGTTTTTGCCCTCAACAAATCATTCCGGGTCGGTAATCGCTTTTTGGGATAAAGGTAGTTGTGTGCTACAGCCCTGTGGTAGTAAGCAACAGCCATATTTGAATCAAGCTGAATCGCCCTGGAGAAGTCATCGAAAGCAGATTCGGCCATCTCACTGCTTATTTCCATCCGTGTAAGTTTCAGTTTCCCCCGACGATACAACGCAAGCGCATTGTCAGGATTCATGTCAATAGATTCATTGTAATAATCCAAGGCTTTCTCATATTCTTCATCCTTCTCAGACAGAAAAGCATCATTAAGATAAGCTTCAGCGGATTTTATTGCTTTCCCATCCAAGGGTTTATATAATTCAATCATTGCCACCGCTTCATCTGCAGGATACCTTGTTCTTACATACGATTCGAATGTACTTCCGTTAAACAGGTTATGAAAAGTGCGTGGTTTACATAAAGCAACCGGTGTAAATAAGATTGCAAAATAGATCCATGGCAGGTGTGAGATGAGCAATGCCCGTATCTTTTTATTCCAGTCAGGCAACCTGATTATGAGTCCAAGTGTGTAAAAGGTCAGAATAGTAACTATCAGGAACAAAATCCCTGCGACAGATATCCAGCGTTCCCATCCTTCCCAGTACTCCAGTCTGTAAAGAATGGCGATGGAGCAAATGCCATAAACTATCGAACCCAGATCAAAATTGAATGACCTTCCGCGTAACCCGCCTGTCATCTTTTCTGATCTGAATGCCTTCATTAAAAAAAACAACGCCATGCCATCGAAAACTACAATGAGAAAAAAACCATGAAAGGGGATCATGAATTTTTTCATTGCAAGTGCTGCCAATGATAAAAGGATGAGTACAGGGAAAAGAAATCGATTCTTGTTTTTCATGACCTGATAATCCGTCAAAAGTGGAATTTTTTTTTGACAAACCATTTCTCCGGGTTGAAAACTTTATTGAAAGTATCAGCCGCATACAGCCGTTAGACTGTGCTTCAGCATAATTTTGCCGGAATGTTATTTTTAAGATATTTCTGTATTTTCTTTTTTGCCTTAATCCTGCAAAGAGGCCTTGCCCAAAAACATTTGCCGCCTTTCTATTCCGACAAAGCTGCAAGATATGCTGATTCTCTTATCAATAAGATGAGTCCTGATGAACGAAATGCTCAGTTATTTATGGTAGCAGCCTGGAGCAATAAAGATTCTGCTCACATAAAGGAAATAGAATGGTTGATCTCACAGCATGGGATCGGCGGACTTATCTTTTTTCAGGGAGGCCCGGTGAGGGAAGCGTTACTCACCAATCACTATCAGGAACTGGCGAAGATTCCCTTGCTCATCGGCATGGATGCAGAATGGGGGCTTGCAATGAGACTTGACAGCACCATCCGGTTCCCGCGCCAGATGACCATGAGCGCCATGCAAGACGAATCTCTTATTTATAAAATGGGCGAAGAAATTGCCCGGCAGTGCAGGCGATTGGGCATTCATGTCAATTTTGCTCCCGATGCTGATATCAATAACAACATCCTGAATCCAATCATCGGCAGCAGGGCTTTTGGTGACGACAGGGAATCAGTGACAAGAAAGTCACTTCTATATATGAATGGTTTGCAGGACGGGCATGTACTGGCAACAGCAAAGCATTTTCCCGGACATGGAAATACAGATGCTGATTCCCACTTAACCCTGCCGACAGTTAGATCGGATTCAGCACAGCTGGATTCTACTGAGCTTTACCCGTTCCGCGCACTCATTGATTCAGGCGTTGGAAGTATGATGGTGGCTCACCTCAGCGTTCCTGCCCTGGATACCATTCTGTATAATCCTTCCACTCTCAGTAAAAAGATCGTAACAGGATTGCTCAGGGATAAAATGAATTTCAAAGGGATTATTTTTACGGATGCTCTTAACATGAAGGGGGTAAGCACATGCTACAAGCCAGGTGTACTTGACAAGCTGGCTTTGTTGAGCGGGAATGACGTGTTGCTTTATTCGGAAGATGTTCCAACTGCTTTGAAAGAGATCCACCTTGCAGTTCAGAATTGCGAGATCACACAGGAAGAAATTGACAACAGGGTAAAAAAGATCCTGATGCTGAAATACTGGGTTGGATTGCCGCATTTCGCACCTGTTGACACAACAAATCTGATCGCTGACCTGAATACGGGGTATGCAAAATGGCTTCAGCAAAGGCTTTATGAAAACGCTGTGACAGTCCTTTCAAATACAGATTCCATCGTACCTATTAGGTGGAAGGACTCTTTGCGCATTGCATCTGTTGTAATTGGCGACAAAAAAAACAACACCTTCCAGGAAAAAATACTCAGGTATACTCCCTGTGAATTTTATGCAATCGAGAAAAATGAAGCTGTTGACATTTTTGAATCTGTAAAAAAATACCTCGTTAACCATGACCTTATCATCCTGAGCATTCATGGTACAAGCATGAAAGCGGATAAGAATTTCGGAATAACTGAACAGGAAGAAAAATTTATTGACCAAGTAATCAATGCATATCCAACCATACTTGTGGATTTCGGAAACGCATACACACTAACGCGTTTTAAAAACCTTGACAAAGCACGCGCAGTTGTGTTGGGATATGAAGATACTCCGGTAATGCATGATGCAACAGCTCAGGTATTATTCGGCGGAACATCTTCCTCAGGAAAGATTCCGATCATGTCAACAGGTTCATTCAAGAAAAATTCCGGCGTTAAAACAATGGAGCCCCTGCGTCTAAAATATACTTTTCCGGAAGATGCAGGCATGAGCAATGAAAAACTTGCACTAATTGATTCTATCGCCAAAGCCGCTATCGCTGCAGGTGCCACCCCGGGCTGCCAGGTGCTTGTGGCAAAGGATCAGAAGATTGTTTACAATAAATCATTTGGCACCCATTCTTTTATGGATTCAACTGCTGTTGTCAATACAGATTTATATGACATAGCCTCAGTGAGTAAGATAGCCGGTACAGCGCTTGCCGTCATGAAACTTTTTGATGAAGGAAAGATTGACCTCAATAAGCCGCTTTCAAAATATTTGCCTGCCCTTAAGAAGTCCAATAAAAAATCACTCGTGATCCGTGAGGTTCTTGCACACCAGGCCGGCTTAAAGTCATGGATCCCTTTCTGGAAGCAAACAATGATCAATGACAAACTTGATGGAACCATTTACCACAGAAAACAAAGTGAAGGATTTTCAATTCGGGTAACGGATTCTATATACATGAACAATTCTTACGCCGACAGTTTATTCAAATGGATCCTTGATTCTCCATTGGGGGAAATTGGAAAATATGTTTACAGTGATCTGGGTCCGATACTGATGAAAGAACTGGTTGAAAAAGTAACTGGAAAAAAACTTGATCAATACCTTGAAGAAAATTTTTACCGGCCACTGGGTTTGTCTCGACTAACTTATTCACCACTGAATAAATTCTCCCGCGAAGAGATCATTCCAACGGAAAATGATACAGCATTCAGGAAAATGCTTTTACATGGTGACGTGCATGATCCCGCTGCAGCCATGATGGGAGGGGTGAGCGGCAATGCCGGTATTTTTTCTGATGCAGATGACCTGGCAGTGCTCATGCAGATGTTACTCAATAACGGCACGTACGGCGGCAGACAGTTTCTTCAACGTAAAACCATTGATATTTTTACCAAGCAGCAATTTGTGCAAAATAAAAACCGCCGTGGATTGTTTTTCGACAAACCCGAGCCTGATCCGAAAAAATCTTCACCGACCTGTGCAGGCGCTTCGCTGCTCACATTCGGTCACCAGGGATTTACAGGAACATGTGCATGGGTGGATCCGCAATACAAACTCGTTTATATTTTTCTAAGCAACCGGGTTTGCCCTGATGCTTCAAACGAAAAACTGGTAAAGATGAATGTGAGAACCAATATCCAGCAGGCTGTGTACGATGCTATTCAGGATGTCCCTGTTACGACGAAGTAATTCACCCGCCCCGATTCATCAATTAATTCAGAATCCGCCATTTATTTCTCACGAAACCTCCGCTTGTTAATTGCAAAAGCGAAATTGAAAGGCATTATTCAAATAGTTCATTCCCGCTTTTATCCTTCTCGCATTCGTTGCATTAGTCTTGTATTGTTTTTATTGATAACCAGCCTTACTTGGTTCCCATTGTAAACAAAGGAAATGATATAAAATTTCTTCAGCCGGTAATAAGTGAAATTTCAAGAGGGGCCTACGCTGCTATGTTAC
>JAPLDB010000058.1 GCA_026391975.1 Bacteroidota bacterium
AAAAAATATCAAAAACGCAATAAAAAGGGTTCTGGTTTGGCGATTTACGTAATTGCCTGGCGCTGTTGTAAACCCAAAGACTGGTTGAAAGAACCCTGAAACATGAAATAAAATGAACAGACTTACTTCCTCAATATTGAAATAAAGCACAGATGCTTGATACCCCAATCAATGAATAACAATTGTTGTCTATGCAAAAACAAAATATTATTGTTTTGTTTTAATCTGTAGAAAGTTCACGAAGAGATCGAACATGACATTGCTAAGATCGCCTCTTTAATTTAGCATCAGTTTACGTTTCTCCTGCCACATATTTTTAAGATCAGCGATCTTGAGCAATTCAATTATTTTACTAAACAGTTTTTCCGGATCATCCGCTCTGATACCATATGTTAATCCAAATTTTTGTTCAAGTTCCGTCAGGTAACCAAGTTCACCGACAAAGTCATTGAAGCGGATGGATGGTGTTCCAAGCACAGCTGCTTCTGCGGCCATGGTTTGACTATCTCCAATATACATTGTAGCGAAATACAATGCATTGTGTATTTCAAGTGGTGGAATTGCTATCCTGTATTTTTCAAATTGCGGCTCCAGTTTTCTTTCGCTGGTGATGAATACATTTCCCGAAGGGGCAAGCAGCGAAATGATTTTTTCTGCAATATCAGCGCTGATCCCCTTTTTGCCCGCATCGTGGTGTGCAGTGAGTTGTGCAAATCTTAAAATATAAAATCTTTCGCCAAGGTTGTACTTTTCAACTACTGACCTGTCTGGTTTAAAATGATTGGGATGCAGGTAGGCAAGTTCATGGTAGCTTTTGTGAGCGATCTTTTTATAATTCCATTTGCCGCAGTCGCAACACTCAGGTGCAAGGATCCTTGTGGCAAACGGATAACCCAATTTAGCAAACAAGGGGACAGCAGCAGCATCATCTTCATTGACATTGATGCTTGGAATTCCGAGCAACTTTCCGACCTGATTCAATTCCGTAGAGGTCCCGATCATCAGGTCAGGCTTATAGGAGCGTGCGATCTTCATGATGGCCCAATCCCTTTTTAACAGGCCATATGCAATCTGCCATTTGCTGTCGCCCCTGTCTCCCTGCATGATGTTGGTGTACTCCCATCCGCTGTCTTTCAAAAGGTTTTCAAGAATATCTTTTTTCTTGATGAGAACCCTTGTATCATGCCCTGCATTTTTCAACTGCAGGATCACATTTTTAAATAGGTGAAAATGGGCAGGGTGTCCGAGGTAAAATAGGTATCGCATTCAGTTGCTTGGTGTTGGGCGAAAGTACTATTTCGATCATTGCGCAGGCAACAAAAAAAAATTGACAGATGCTTAATTTAAAAGAAATGGTAATGGTACAGTTTGAAAGATCCCTCTTCCGACTTTTCGGAACGCCCATAAAGATCAGGGCGAGATCGGGATGACAGCCATTATGGTTAATAGTGGGAGATGAAGCTTGTCGAATTCAGGCAGCATTCTGTAATCTCCCTTTTATGATCGCTTAAGTAGGTCATTCCCCCCAAAGTTTCGGGGCGTCCTAAAACAATGGGTGCGAGAGAAGAATCTCGGCGAATGAAATTGAGACATAACCATTTATTCAGATGACGAAGCAGAATGTCTGATTTTGTCGACAGATAGAACATATAGAAATCGATTATATGTAATTGCCCTGTGATGTCCTGTATATTATCAATGAATCTGTTTCTCTGCAGAAATTAATTCTGTAAGTGCAAGCATCATCCATGCTTCGCTCCAGCGCATGAACGGGATCTTGTTTTTGTAGGAGGGCAGCAACCGGTAATAAAAATAGCCCCGCTTCTTATCACGCATATTTTCAATTGTAAAATCAGCAATTGTTTTTGCAAAAGGGAAATACTCCGGAAAATCTTTTCTGTATCTTGTAAAGGTGATTATTCCCTGAGACTGGTTGTGAATTTCAACAGGGTATTTTTTGGGTATTCTCCATAAAGATTTGCCTTCAGATGTAAACTGCACATTGCGGTAATACATCAGACCTTTTCTGATTGCATCCTTGTACTTCTCATTGTGCGGGTCGCAATGTTTGGCAACTTCCGCCAATGAATCTATCACGTAACCCTGGTGAAAGTCAATTTGCGCTTTCTCCTTGCCGGTAGCCGGGTCGATGTCGTAATTCCAATGTCCATCCTCATGCTGGTGAGCAACCAGAAAATCAGCAGCACGCAAAGCGAGGTCTTTTAATTGCCCATCGCCGGTAATGGAATAAAGTTTTGCCAGCACTTCTGCGCCAAGCATTCCGGCATTGTAACAGCAGTCCTTCATGACATCAGTATAGGCAAAGCAAATTCCATCATTTGTTTCTGTTACAGGGAGGTCTTTGATGATATAATTTGATGCGCTTTTCAATAGCTCAACTGCCTTTTCATCTTTGGTGGTGAGATAATATTCATAGATGCCTTTACAGATAAAAGAGGTCACTACAATGGAAGGGTGGTATCTCCTGAGTGTTTTCTGAGTACTTGCCCACACAAAGTTATAGCCCCAGCAATGTCCGCTATAACCCCTTGTGTAATTGTTCTGGAGCCATTCAAAGATGAATTTCATTTGCTTACTGCAAACGTCTGCTTCGTTGCCGCGCTGCATCAAAGAATAGCTATGAAGGAACAAACCCATTGCCTTCGGATTGATCTCCTTCTTTATTCCAATGAGTGGTCTGATGTTTACAGGATTTCTTTTCTGCAGCTGAATGGCTATCACTCTTCCCCACTTTCCAAAAAGTCCGAAAGGTAAAAATGAATTCAGTGTATCGTAGGGATCATAGCCACGGTATTCTTCCCTTTCAATATAATTTTTGAGAGCGGAAAGAGCTTCAG
>JAPLDB010000020.1 GCA_026391975.1 Bacteroidota bacterium
TGTCCTTGATAATCTGCTTTTTTAAATCTGTACTGAAAATTCGTCGTTGTCGAATTTCTATCTTATTTTTACCCATAATTAAGTTGATTTTTTGTCAACTTTTTTCAGGCACTTACAAGTTAGAAGTTAGATCCCGATAGTTATCGGGATAGAAGTTAGAAGAAACAGCCAAGGCAGCGCACTTAATAGGAAGTCACTGCATTTTATTGATTTTGCTAATTACTTTTTCCAGTTGCGATTCACTGACAGAAACGGCGTTATATCCTTTTTGCCAGGCAAATTTTCCGGGCGTAAGATCTTCCTGATTGATTCGATGAGAGGTAGCCCCTTTCACCATTTTCACAATTTCATCAGTTGATTTTTTCGGATTCAGGAGAAACAGGCAATGAACTTCATTTGCCGGCCCATTAATAATTTTCGCAATGCATCCGCAGGAAATGAATTCCTGAAAAATATACTTATAAATTCTGTCTTTGATTCCCGGGGTTATCATTGGTGATTTTTCCCAGGTAGTCCAGCCGGCATGGATCCAGATTGAAGTTGAAGAATGTGGCATCAGAAATTTGCTTTGCGGGCCCACGGTTTAAACCGTGGGAAGTAAAATGATATTTATGCAAAGGAAATACCCGGATTGAATAATCCAGTTACAGCAAAATGGGTTTTAAATAAAATACTGATTTAAAACAGGATGATTAATCAGAAAAAATCTTGGTCACTCTGCAATAATATCACTTTAAAAATGACTGGGCGCTAAAAGCAAACATCTAATTCAAAGGGCAACTTCTCCACCCTACTGAACAAAAAACTTTCAAAGCTTTACAAAAGTCGCTCGCAAAGATTTTTCTGCTGTTGATACTTCAATCCAATAAATGCCGGATGGCAACTTGTGAACATCTACAATGGTTTCACTTTGGGGGTTTGATTTTTTAAGAAGAACAACCGAAACCTCTTCCCCAAGCAGGTTGAATATTGAAATCTTATTGGCTGATAATCCCAACTCCAAACTAATAACCACAAACTCTCCCGCAGGATTAGGATATATTTCCAATTGCCTTTTGTCTACTTCCCCGGAATGGACTTGCGCTATCACATCAAAAATCGCCGCCTCCACTTCGCAGTTATTCATATCAGTAGCTACCACATTAAAATCACCGCTCTGGGTTGCTACATAAAAATAATTTGTTGCTCCGGGAATTGCATTTCCACCATAATACCATTGGTATGAAACCGCTCCCGTATTTGCGAATAACGTGTCTCCGCTCTGCGCAATTCCTTGTGGTGCAGGATATGGATAAACAGTAATGTAGTTATTCAATGTCAAAGTATCGCTGCCAGTTGCACTGGTTGCAATCAACTGAACGGAGTAATTTCCCGGCGAATTGTAACAGATATTTGTTGGCGAAACATCTGTACTGGTTGATGGATTTGCTCCGGGAAAAGACCAAAGGTATGATGTTGCATATTGCGACAGATTATTAAAGCCCGTACACGTACCCGGACAAATGTGATTCGGCGCAAAGAATAGCGCAGTGGGAACAAGGGCGCAACCACTGCAAGCCGGATCAGGCACATATTTCCACATCACTGAATTTGTTGAGTGATTCAGGAAATACATGTTACCATTTTTGCTTTTCCAACTCATTGCGCCATTTACAATAGCCGGAGCATTTGCCGGACTGGAAACTCCTTTGATTCCATAGTTGACAGGATCTGACGCATTCAGTTGTCCTTTCACCAGACTCCATTCTCCTGTAGATGATCTATAGGTCCAGATATTGTTGTAAGCGGAACAAAAAACCCAACCATTCCCGCAGTAGTCTGTCCAGCAAACTTTATTTTCAAATTCACTTGCAGGAGTATTGGTAGGATCAAACGTACATGTGCTGCCTGCAATACCCTGTGCTCCTATTCCCATCGAACCATTTTTCCATGTCCATTGATTGATCATCGGGTCATATTTCCATGTGTCATTCTTATATGAGAAAACATCATTTGAACCCCCAAAAAAATAAAAGTTACCTGATAAGTCATTCCATTTACTGTACACCAGCCTGCCCCCCGGAAAGTTTGCAGGATCAGCTACATTTTGTATTCCATATATCGGCAGTGCAGCAGAAGAAGTATCTCCATTCATCCATGTCCATTCATTTGTTGCAATATCATACCTCCAGACATCGCCAATGGAAGTGTAAGCCACCGCCCTGTCACCACCATAGAACCAAAGCGTATTGTTCACACTGTCAACCCAGCTTGTGTTTACTTCACATCGCCCCATCGGGTAATTATTTACCGAAGGAACACCCATAGTACCATACACACCCGGGTCATTCGGAACATTGGAACCACTCACCCAGGTCCACATATTTGAAGCAATATTGTACCGCCACAGGTCTCCATAAGTATTTCCTGCACGGTAGGCTCCGAATAACCATAAATCTCCTGAAGTATCTGTCCATGTGAGCGCACCAAATCCGATTTGGCCGGGTTCGTTGGTTGCAGCTGGAACGCCCTTGGTACCAAAGACTGGCTGGGATGAAAATCCGTTCCATACAAATCTCCATTGCTCGATATTAGGATCATACTCCCAAAGATATCCGCTGGTAGTAAGGTACCAGAAATTTCCCTGATTATCCGTCCATCCGTTACTCTCATATTCCGGAGCCGGATGATTCAACGAATCATAAACACCCTGGGTGCCCATCACGGAACTTATTGTGGCATTGTCACTATTTACCCATGTCCACTCATTATACTGAGCGTTGCAAATGAAAGCTGAGAAACCCGAAAGCAGAAGCAGAAGAAAGATTTTTTTCATGATTAAAAGTTTATTCTTTAACAAATTTATTGCGCACTGTTTTATTTCCGAATGAAATTTCAACAAGATAAATACCAGCAGGCAATGTCCGAACATCAATAGTAGTTTTGGGTTGCAAGTTTGAAGCTTGAAGTTGAATAACCCCCATGCCAATAACATTATAAATCGAAATCCTAACTTCTGCTGCTACTCCTCCTCTAAAGAAATCGGGGGCCGAATCAATCATAATGAAATCTTTCGACGGATTCGGATAAATTGCCAATTGGTCATAATTTATTGTTGACTGTATTTCTGCAATTACATCAAAGATCGCAGCTTCCACTTCACAACCATTCACATCAGTCGCCACTACGTTATAATCTCCACTGGCCATTGCAACGTAAAAATAATCTGTTGCGCCGGGAATGAGAACCCCACCATAATACCATTGGTAAGAATTTGCACCTTGGTTGGCGATCAACGTATCTCCGCTCTGTGCAATCCCTTGAGGTGCAGGATTTGGATATACTGTAATAAAATTGTTCAGGGTTAATGTATCGTTGCCAATAGCATTAGAAGCTATCAGCTGAATTGTATAGGTTCCCGGCGTGTTATAACAAATATTTGTTGGATTCACATCAGTGCTGACAGATGGATTGGCTCCCGGAAAACTCCATAAGTACGTTTGTCCATTTATTGAAAGGTTGGTAAAATTGGTACAGGTGCCCGGACAGATATGGTTTGGTGCATTGAAAAGCGCAACAGGATTCAATGGAGCTTCCGTAAAAATGGATTGAATAAAGTTTGGCAATCCCTCAATTCCCTGGTGAGGTGAAATGTCGAAACCATTGTCAACGTAATTGCAACCTTGTCCGAGGGTAGCAGGATTGTTGATCACTCCCACGAAATTGGAACTGTTCTTACAAACATATATTTTTCCATCCGGAGCCATTTGCAATGACCCAATCTCAGATCCAACCGGCGTTGGCAGGAGGAGCAGCTTCGATGCTAATATTGCCGCCGAACTACCCAGCGTTAAATCATATTGAAAAATTTCATTCTGGAACTCTGCAGCATAAAGTATTTTTCCATCGCGCGAAAATTCAATTCCATAAGTATAAAAATTAACCGGAAGTATTAATGGATTTATAACAACTCCGGTTGCAGCATCGAAATCAAACAATTCAAAATCATTGTTCCTTGATTGAGCCAGACATAACTTATCACCATTCGGAGACATTTTCATGTATCCAATGGCATTGTTCGGACCGGTATGCACCTGACCAACGGTAGAAATTACCGGCGCATTCAAACCTGTCGCTGTTACGAGGTATGCATAAAAATCCGCAGTGCCCCATTCATGTGTCAGCACCCAAATGTCATTGGTACCGGGCTTTTGGAATCCGGTTAGCTTTTCAGACACAGAATTAACAAGTGGTGTATTGATTGTGGTCACATCACCGTTCCCGCTGTTCAATGTCATATCTACCATTGAATAAGTAAGACCGCCTGAAGCATCACTTGCAGTTGTAAAAATGTAATACTGATTCATGTTTCCGGGATCAGGAACGATGAGAGATGACTGACTTGAAGAACTTCCTCCCAATAAACCTGTACCGTTCGGCATTTGCATATGATTGCGATCCCATACCATAAATCCATTGGTATAGAACATCAAGGTACCGCTTGTATCACACATTGTTGCGCAACCTTCAATTGCTGACATGGCACTGTTATTAAGAGCGACAGCACTGCCTGAATTAAAATCAATCCCAGCCTGGCTACCGAAATACCAGACATTCGCACGTTTGTTTTGCGAAAAAGAAAACTGAGAAATAAAAATTAATCCTAGTACAAGTAATTTTTTATTCATGACTTTCAATTTAGCAACACATTATGCCGAATCGCATCAATTGTGAACGACTTTGTATATGCTGCAATATCCAAATGATCATTTATTTTATCAGAAGCAAAACCAGCCAAACGTTAAGAATAATGATGCTGATCACTATTCGAATCAACTAACTGGTCCAATATTCCATTCTTTCTAAAGAAAGATTAAAAATATCTCAGAATGAAGCATGGTGACTTAACAGGATTCTGCAGAAATACTTCACAATCGTTGCCGGCTATCTTCCGACGGACTTCACAAACTTTGCACGGAATGTATTTTCAGCCGACCTGATTTCGAGGTAATAAATACCGGGCGCAAGTGCTGAAACGTCATAAACAATTGCGTCGTGATTCACGGAATTTTCCGCCACTATATTCATGATCTTTTCCCCAAGCAGGTTGCATACTGAAACTTCGTTGCTTTGTGAATTAAGGTTCCGGACAGAAAGTTTATTAAGAACAGGGTTTGGATATACAGCCATCTGAGATAAGTCATCTGAATACTGAATCGAAGCAATCACATCGAAGATCGCGGCTTCTACTTCGCAGTTATGGATATCTGTAGCAACAACGTTATAATCTCCAACACCCTGAGCTACGTAGAAATAGTCTGTTGCCCCGGGAATGGCTACTCCAAAGTGGTACCACTGGTAACTTACTGCTCCTGTATTCGCAAACAACGTATCCCCACTCTGCGAAATTCCCTGCGGTGCTGGATAAGGATAAACAGTGACGTAGTTATTCAGTGTTAATGTATCCGAGCCGGTTACATTGCTTACAATCAAAGATACCGAATAGGTTCCCGGCGTATTGTAACAGATGTTGACAGGATTCTGATCAAAGCTGACATTCGGAGTCGCGCCCTGAAATGACCACACGTAACTCGTAGCATTCACAGAAAGATTTTGAAAATCGGTGCAGGTTCCCGGACAGATGTGATTGGGTGCATTGAAAATAGCAACAGGTAATGGCGGAACACACAAAGAAACATTGGGGTTGACCTGTGATGCCGGATACAATCTGACATTATCAAGGATCAACTCTGTGCAACTGTAGCATATATGACCCCAGTTTGTAAACTTAATATTGTGCGTGGTGGAATTGGCGATGAATTCAATGATGTAATAATTGCAGGTATCAGTAGAAAAAGTGGTTGAAGGCTTGTTCCTTAACATCGTGTAGCCATAACCAACATCAACTCCGAAAATACCCGGATCGGTAAAACTCCACTCTCCTCCGGCCCAAAACTCCAGCACATAAGAAGCTCCCGGTGTGAGTCCGGTTACTGTCTGTTCAAGACTTACTCCATTGGTACCTCCATAAGTCGGATCATTTGTAGGAAATCCTGCCGGAATGCCTCCTACTTCGCAATCATTCATTGTTAAACATGAAGTATCCCCCACGGTCGAATTACAGTTTTGAGAGAAAGAATTTCCGAAGTATGCTGCCCTTACGCCTTCTACCACATAAATGTATGCACCATCCATCATGCATGCATAAGTTCCTGTTCCGCCTCCGGTACATGTCCAGTTTGTGATGTCGCAATTATATGCAGATGAGTTCGGACAATACCTGTCCCCTGCAGGCCATGGTGCGCAGGTCGAATTTTCCATACCACCGTTTACGATATAGTTTGTTACATTTTGGCTAATGGAGTCATTTGTATTGAAACAAAGAACACAAACTACCTGGGCAGAAAGGCAATTACCAAGCAGCAATGCCACGGCAAAAAGTAAAAATTGTTTTTTCATTGGTAAATAGATTTTAGCTCCCAAAGCTAAGGAAGTATTCGGCTTTGCAAAAGATGTTTTTTGCCAACAAATAAAATTTAACAACTGCTTATTAAGCCTGGAATAGCCGAAAAATGCTCGTTACCGGGCCGACAATTCTTCCATTTTCAATATCTCAAGATCAAAAATCAAGGTGGAAAATGGCGGTACAATGTATGTTAGTCTGCCAGACCGCCTTAATCCTTCACTGGCATAGCCAAGCGAGGAAGGGACAATCAACATGGCCTTATCGCCTTCATGCAATTTTTGAAATGCAAGATCCCATCCACGTAATACTTCTCCGTTGCCTACTTTAAAGATGTAAGGTTTCGCGCTTTCCGCGTTGGTGTCGAAAATCGCTCCGTTCAAAAACCGGCCGGTAAATTTCACTGCAACCATTTCTCCTGATTTAATTTCCTTGCCCTTTCCTGGATTTTGAATCATCAGGTAATAACCCTCAGGTTGCCTATCCGTGCCGATATTTTTTTCCTTTAGGTAAGCGTCCAGTGCATTCTGCTCCGCTTTCTCCTGCCTGCTTTCATCCATTGCAATTTCCATTTCCGCCTCCTGGAATGCTTGCACACGCACAAGGGATACATCGAACCGGAGTTTGCTTCCCGGCGCCGGCCTTCGACTAACAAGCCCCCCTGCTTCTTTCAAAATAACTTTCTCAAACATACTGTCAGCACTGATAAAAAATGATGCGCTGTCGCCTTCTCCAATGTTCATCAAACCTTCCTCAAAGCTCCCGATGAATTTGGGCTCCGGCAAGGCAAACCGCAAGGGCTTGCCATAGCCACGGGAATCGAAAAGTACGCTGTCTTTTTCATCTGAATAAACCATGTCAACTGTAACCCAGTCTCCCGCATGTGGCTTCTTTCCATTCATTTCCCGGTAGACTTTATACTTCATTCCTGATCTTGTTTGCTTCTCACTGCCTTCACGGCATGAAAAGAATACAATGGCAATAACAATGAATAAATTGAATATTTTCATTTGGATACCTGAGGTGTTTCAGTTTTTAAAAGTTGAACATCATAATACAATGCGCTTGCCGGCGGGATCTTGTCCTGATCACCGGTTATTCCATATGCCAGATGATTGGGTATAACAAAACGCGCATGAGTGCCTTCATTCATCATCATCAATCCTTCCTCCAGTCCGTTGATTTGCTGGCCTTTTCCGATTATCAATTTTAGCGGATGGCTTGTATCAGCTTCATAACACAATGTACCGTCGAGAAGATAGGCCTTGTAGGAAATTGTAAGCAAAGTGCTGCTATTTGCAAACGCTCCGCTACCTTTTTTATAGATCTCATAACGCAATCCTGTTCCCGTCACCTGCATCTTCCATCCATGCCTTAAAATAAACTCCTCGATCAGTTTCGCCTCGTCATGAACCACTGCCTTATTTGCATTCAGCAACTGCTCCTTATTTATTAGCGGCCCTTTTTGTTCTTCGGGATAATTGCGGCTGCAGCTGATGAATCCGAAAAGTAAAATCAGAGGTAGTATCCGATAAATAATTTTCATGTGTTATACAAGGAGGGTTTTATACTCAGGTAATATCTCCAGGAATTTTTTCAATGTATCATCAAGGGAAAGTAACGATCGCCCACCGGCAGCATTTTTATGTCCGCCGCCTTCAAAATATTTCTTTGCCAGTTCATTGGCCGGAAAATCATCTTTTGAACGAAAGGAAATCCTCACTTCACCATCCTTCTGTGAGAAAAATGCTGCCAGCATGATCTTGTTTATGCTGAGGGCATAATTCACTATTCCTTCTGTATCCCCGCTCTCAAAATGATAATAGTCCAGCTCTTGCGCGCTGAGCGATATGTAGGCAGTATTATAATCGGGGAGCACAACCAATTTATCCTTCAGACAATGACCAAGCATCCTCAGTCTGCTCTCAGTATTGGTATCATATACCAGTTCATGTATTTTGTAATTGACAGCCCCGGCCTCCATCAACTTCGCAACCGTCCTGTGCGTTTCAGCTTTCATACTCGCAAAACGAAACGATGCAGTATCTGTCATGATACCCGCATAAAGGCATTCGGCTACGCTTTTATTGATGAGTGATTTATCTTCCATCGCAATGATGAATTCGTAGATCAACTCTGAAGTCGAACATGCATCCGGAAATGAATATGAATGGTCAAATGCATTTTCGGGTTCAAGATGATGATCAATCAGGATCTTAATGGCTTTTGAATCCCTTACCGGTGCTTCCATTTTGTCAATGCGTTTGATCCAGTTGAAATCCAGGCAAAAGACCAGGTCTGCTTCAGCTATCAACTGATTGCTTTTCTCCGCATCCTTTTCGTAGTTGATAACAGCAGCATTACCGGGCATCCATTTTAGAAACGAAGGATAATCACTTGGCACAATAACATGCACATTGTGATTCTTCTGAATGAGGTAATTGTATAATCCCAGTGATGAACCGATGGCATCTCCGTCAGGCCGGTGGTGTGTGGTGATAACGATCTTCTTTTCCTCCCTGAGAAGGATCTTAATCGGTGCAATAAGCTTAACCTGAAAGCGTTGTTCCATTGGGGGCGAAATTAGGTTAATTGGTTGATTAGTTGAACCATTTATTTGTAAAGAATCCAACTTTTGGTGAGAGAGATGGGGAGAGTTGGAGAGAGGGTTAAAGGGTGAGAGGGTGAGAGGGTGAGAGGGTGAATCGTGAATCACCTGCACAAGATTTATTTTCCAATTCACGGAATCAACAAAATTCTTACTTTCGCTGCCCGAAATAAAATTTATGTCAGACAAAACATTCACAATGATTAAGCCCGATGGCATTGCCAACGGACATGCAGGAGCAATTCTTGACAAGATCATCAAAGCAGGATTCAAAATAACTGCTATGAAATACCTACAACTTACGCCTGAGCGCGCAGGACAGTTTTATTCCATCCATAAGGAACGTCCTTTTTATAACGATCTTATAAAGTACATGAGTTCAGGGCCGATCATTGCTGCTGTATTGGAAAAATCAAATGCTGTTGAAGATTACCGCACACTCATCGGAGCTACAGATCCTACAAAGGCTGCGCCCGGTACCATCCGCAATTTATTTGCAAAGAGTATTGATGCAAATGCCGTTCATGGCAGCGACAGTGATGCGAATGCAGATATTGAAGCGAATTTTTTCTTCTCGGGATTTGAGAGGTTTTGAGTTGGCTGGTTGTTTAATAGTTGATTGGTTGAATAAGTTAAATAGTTGATTGGTTGAAATACTATTCGCCTTTAATTTTCTTTCAGCAATTTGTGTTTCATCTGCCATGCATCGGAAGTCCTGATTAAGGAAATTATTTATCTTTTTACACCTGGCTATTCTGATCGGTTCCTATGAAACTAAGACCTGACTGCAATAGCCCTGATTGAGCCATAGGGTGGAATTGTGTGCGGGCTGGGGAAAGCAGGTCGGGTGGTAACGATGAAACGGCACAAGTCCGCTCCAAAAAATATTTCACTTCACGAAAACACAATCTCTTCCACAATCTCCGCCCCTGCTTCTTCATTCAACAGGTCTTTGATCTTGTCTCGGGAGTTGAATAGCTCTTCACGCAAAGATGCAGAGTTGAGGTAAACGAAAAGCTTTTTGTTCCGGAAAATGAGCTCCGTGGTTCTGTGTGCTACGGCTACACCCATTATTTTTTCCCAGGAAGTGATCATTTTCTTCTGGCGGAATTTCTGGTCGAGATGAAAAGATTGAAGCATTTCATCAAGCGCATCCTTCATTGACTGGTCGTTGTGTTTACGCGGGCTCATGGGCGGCTGGGAGAGGATTGCTTTTTACGAAACCATTTGTTACTTCAAACACCCTGATGGGAATGCCTATATCATGAAATATTTTTTGAACACGTTCAGGATGCGTATCGCTGATAAATAACTGACCAAAATTATCGCGGCTCACCAACTCCATCAGCCGTTTCACTCGTGAATCGTCAAGCTTGTCGAAAATATCATCCAGCAAAAGAATGGGTTTCACTCCGGTCACTTCCCTGATAAATTGAAATTGGGCAAGCTTCAGAGCAATCAAAAAAGATTTTTGCTGCCCTTGCGAGGCGAACCTCTTGACCGGATAAGCTCCGGAAGTGAATACCAGGTCATCCTTGTGAATCCCCTTAGTGGTATATTGCATGTATCTGTCTTTCTCGAGAGAAGATGACAGGGTTGCAGCAAAATTCCCTGCTTCGAGGTGAGATTCATAAACGATCGATACTTCCTCTTTGGCTTCAGTGATGTAATTGTAGTGCTGCTGAAAAATAGGACTGAAACGGGAAATGAATTCATGCCGCTTTACAAATAAATGATCTGCCAGCGGAACCAGCTGGTCATCCCATATCTCCAGGGATGCCCCGTCAAAACTGCGACTGAGGGCGAACTGCTTCAGCAATGCATTCCTGTGGGCTACTATCTTGTTGTAGCTGATAAGATCATTGAGGTATGACTTATCATATTGTGAAATGATGCTATCAATGAATTTCCTCCGCTCCTCACTTCCTTCGGTGATTAGCATGGAATCAACCGGCGAGATCATCACCACCGGCAACAAACCAATGTGGTCTGCAAGTCGCTCATACTCTTTGTTGTTGCGCTTAAAAACTTTTCGCTGGCCGCGTTTGAGTCCGCAGTGGATCAACTCCTCCACTCCATTGAGGTCATAAGTTCCCTGTATAAGCATAAACTCCGCCCCATGCATGATGTTCTGGTTGTCGGCAGGATTGAAATAACTTTTACAAAGTGACAGGTAATGTATGGCATCCAGCAGGTTAGTCTTACCCGATCCATTGTCACCAACAAAAGCATTGGCCTCAATGCTGAATTCAAGGCCTGCTTCAGGGTAATTTTTAAAATTGATAAGGGAAAGTTTCCTTAGATGCATTGGGTACAAATATACTAAAGGGCGGTACGAAACGCGAAAGACTTCGAATTTTCGAATCACGAATCATCCAATGGACGCTCTAAATTCAAAGTGAGTTATATTCATTTTTAACATGATTAACCCTTCGCAGATTCGCAGGCTTTCGCGTTTCGCACCTTCGTTATTCGCAAATTCGCATCGTTTCGTTATTCGAACCTTCGTTATTCGTACACTTAAAATTTCGTTCTTTGAAAAATAAATACATTAAGTGAAACTGTCTGGAATTATCCTTGTATTTCTTTTTGCCCTTCACCTCTCCCCTGCTTTCTCACAGGGAAGTGCGCAAACTTTGGTTTTCCAGTACAAGGATTCCCTGAACCACCTCGCCCATAGCATGCAACGTGGAGAAAATGATTCGGCGAGGTTTGCATCTGCATCGGTTTATTATTCCATCATCAGTTTTATCCTTTCCGACTCTTCCAGCTTCAATGCTTCCTTTGATTCCATTCCGAACCTATCAGTTAAAACTTCCCCTGACCTTGCATTCAGGCTGTACTCCTGGGTCACCTCTGACTATTCTGGATCTGTTTACAGGTACTTTGGCTTCGCGCAAACACATAAAAATAAAAAAGTGAATTTATTTCCCTTGCACGATTCTACCGATGTGATTGAAAAACCTTTGAGCAAAAAACTGAAAGCCGATCACTGGTATGGAGCTATTTACTATAGCATCATTCCGAACGAAAGAAAAGGCAAAAAATATTACACACTGCTCGGCTGGAAAGGAAAAAATGAAATGCTCACCCAAAAAGTAATTGATGTTATCAATTTTGACGGCGGTAAACCTGCTTTTGGCTTACCTGTATTCAAAGCAAACAACATCTACAATAACAGGGTGATATTTGAATTCACCTCTCAGGCAGTGATGAGCTTAAAATACATGCAGGATAAAAAAACAATCGTATTCGATCATATCAGCAAATCGTCACAAACAGGTATCACAGGCCCTGATGGGACATATGACGCTTTTAAATATGTGAAAGACCATTGGGAGTTTATTGAGGACATTGACGTTGACAATGGATTTGTTCCAAAGAAGAAA
>JAPLDB010000090.1 GCA_026391975.1 Bacteroidota bacterium
ACAAATTTGCACAGAGAGACCATAGTAAAACAGAAATAAATAAACATCGAGACATCAGAGGGGAAAAGTATCAGTAGAGAATAAAACAACCTGATATATTCAACAAATTAAACGAAAAATTAACGACAATTCCTAATATTTAATTGCCAGTTTCAAACCTGTGCAAGGGTAGCATCTATCGGGGGTGCTTGCAAGGTAGATCTCTTCTATGGCCAATTATTTTCGTCTTGAACAAGGTATGTATTGTTTCAATGCCGTCTCTTTGGTTTGCCGGAATTAGTGGCTCACCTAACTCCGGAACATACAGTTTGTTTCAAGCCTCCTTTCTTCTGGCTCTTCTAATCTTTTCATGTTTAACAAACTGCATTGCTGCTGCTTTACCAATGGGTGAATCCTTTTCTATCTTCGTCTTTAGCCAGACACCTAATTTCTATACCGCAGGAAGGAAGAAAATTATCTATCCTGTTATTTGCCGAGGATGAATGAACCTGTACATGATCAGCCTGGAAATTATCAACCGTTACTGTTTCTCCGCAGATATGGCAGGTAGAGTTTGTTTTTGCGAGAACCGCTTTTTTATCTGCCTTTGATAAACGGTACTTTCTTGCTGCTTTCATCTTCTTTGATCTTCTTTTGGAACGTAATTCCTGTAGACGAACTGCGAGGGCAAGGGGTGTTCTAATTATGGGGAGGTCTTTCATAAGTATTATTTTAAGTTGAATGCCATGAGGTGTTGTGCATTGGCTTTTTGGCGAGGCTCACTTGATGGGCTATGTAGAAATGTCAGGTCAATCCGCCCTCATGCTTTTGCGCTAAGACCCGACAGCAATAAAATTTAGTGGTGATTCTGCCAATACAAAATTGAGTCACACTTATTGCATGCTTCGGAATTCCATCCGACTGCTCCTTCGTTAGCACTGCCATACTCGGCCTTTTGCTGATTGGTGAAGATCCCACACGTGTCAAGAAAGTACTGCTGCGGATTTGTTCCTTCAATCGGAAGCAGCCAACACAGGTAAGGGGTGGTGCTCGTTGTGCTGGTAGTATCCTGCTGCTGTTGTCTCTCAGAGGATGTTTCTGATTTTTTGCACGCCCAAAAGATCGATACAAGAAAAAATATCAAGAGGTGTTTTCTTAAAGGCATCTCACAATAATAGCACAAGATCCCGACCCGCGCAAATCCAAGGGATTAGTGCTACTTAATCATTCACCAACGATTTTAGTACGCTTGCAAAGTAATTCTCAAATGCCTCGCAAAGGTGTTGAAGTATAATTTATTATCGCGTAATATTCTGACTTGTAAAAATGTCAAACCCCTAAACCCTATTGCATGGATAAAAAAAAGTAATAAACAACCAACCCATAAATGAAGATAAGCAATGGAAACAAGTTTTATCTCTTTCCTACTATTTCTTTTATTGTTAATTCGCCCCCGGCTTATCGTACACTTGGAGAGGATCGTTGTAACAATCCTCGATCATGAATGGTGGAAACTCCTCCTCCACGTAATTATCCTACTGCTAACAATGTATCTCATCCGTCAGTAGCGTCCTGAAAGTTATTTAAGACAATTTGAAAATCTTATGCGACCGGTGAAGCGCTTCACTGGGCTTTTTATTGGGCTATCATTATCGGATCACGCGCATCAGGGTTGGCGTGCAGTAGGCCCGGCACTTCCACACCTACTTGCCGGTCTCGATGATCTTAAGCCGTACCATCTTCCGAACCTCTTTCTGCTTCCCGCAGTTATTGGAGTTTCCGCGCAAAGTGATCCACTGATTCCGCGCTAAAGAGGTCCACCCATTCCGCGGCAAAGTGACCCGCCTATTCCGCGGCAAATTGACCCGTCTAAATTAAAGAAGGCTCTGCTGTTTTGCAAGCTATAAAGAC
>JAPLDB010000162.1:0-19607 GCA_026391975.1 Bacteroidota bacterium
TTTTAAGAATATCAACTTTGAAATAGTTGATTCGTCAGTTCCGGTGACCGCACAAGCAAGAAAAAAGGATTAAGGCTTATTTTTCATGTCGTGCCGACAAAGAGAAAATTGTCAACTTTTGTTTAATGAGGTGGCTACACATATACCACAAAATTTCCGAATTGCGTCGCTAAATGCAATAATCAATTCGGTCGATTGCTATTTTGAAACTAATTTTCTACGGTAGAAACAGAAAAAAGTGCGAAGACTCCCTTTAAGGCAGGGGTGCGCGGAGGGAATTTTCTTGCGATGTTTGCATCAATGTTCTTACGCTCGAAGTCCTCAATGAATAGTTGTGAGTAACGCTATGCGATGAAAAACTCAATCAATAACCCAGCACTTTCTTTAAACCATCCTCAAACCTTGCCTTAGCTAAAAAATTATTTTCAAGTTCAAGGTTCATGGGGACAGGCGTATCAAGGGATGCAATGCGGATCACAGGTGCGTCAAGAGAATCGAAACAATGCTCACTAAGATGGGCTGAGATCTCCCCACCAATTCCACCAATGAGCGTATCCTCATGAAGGATGACTACCCGGCCTGTTTTGCGAACAGAGTTTTCTACCGTCTCTTTATCCCAGGGCAACAAAGTTCTCAGGTCAATCAGGTCTGCAGCGATGTTCTGATTTTTATCTAGGATTTCCATTGCCCAATGAACGCCAAGTCCATAAGTGACAATGGTTACGTCGTTTCCTTCCCTTACAAGACGGGCCTTCCCTATTTCTGTGGTGTAATAATCCTCATGTACCTGTTCAGTAATACTTCTGTAAAGGGCTTTATGTTCAAAGTACATTACCGGGTTTGGATCTTCAATACTTGCCAGCAACAATCCTTTTGCATCTGAAGGAAAAGCCGGATAAACGACTTTCAATCCGGGCGTATGAATAAACCATGCTTCATTGCTTTGTGAATGAAATGGTCCGGCATTCACCTGCGCTCCGGTTGGCATGCGCACAACTACGTCTGCATTTTGCCCCCAACGATAGTGTGTTTTGGCAAGGTTGTTCACTACCTGATTGAAACCGCATGTGATGAAATCAGCAAACTGCATCTCTACAATTGACTTCATGCCACTGATGGATAAACCCAGTCCGGCACCCACAATCGCAGATTCGCAGATTGGTGTATTTCTCACCCTTCCCTTTCCGAACTCTTCTACAAAACCCAATGTTGCCTTGAATACGCCGCCATACTCAGCAATGTCTTGTCCCATGATCACGAGATTCTCATGTTTTCTCATGGCAAGTCTCATGGCATCGGTGATGGCATCAAGGTAACGCATCTCCGCTTTTTTATCTGAAGATGGAAAGGTTATATTAAGCGATGTGGTATCATAAACATCCTGAACTTCCATTTCTGTTGTCGACTCAGGGTTGCTTTCTGCAAAAGTGATTTCAAGATTTTTTTCAATCTCCAGCTTAAATTCCCTTCGTGTTGCAGCGATCAGGTTTTCATCGATAATCTTCTCTGAAAGCAGGAAGTTCTCATAGTTAGAAACCGGGTCCTTTTTTCCCCATTCTTCAAACAAATGCGGAGGGACATATTTTGTTCCTGAGGCCTCCTCATGTCCGCGCATGCGAAAGGTCATGCACTCGAGTAAAACAGGCCGTGGCTTCTCGCGGATTGATTCAGCAAGAGATTTAATGGTACTGTAGGTTTCCAGTATGTTATTCCCATCTACCTGGACTGCTTCCATACCATAGCCTATTCCCTTATCAACAAACTGTTTCATCCGGAACTGCTCACTGCTGGGTGTTGACAAGCCATAGCCATTGTTTTCCACGATAAATATTACCGGAAGATCCCAGACTGTAGCCACATTCAGCGATTCGTGAAAGTCGCCTTCACTTGCCCCACCGTCGCCTGAAAATACTGCTGTAACTTTCTTATTGTCTTTTAGCTTGTTGGCCAGAGCGATACCGTCGGCAACACCCAATTGCGGCCCCAGGTGAGAGATCATTCCAATGATATGGTATTCCTGTGTTCCGAAATGAAAAGAGCGGTCACGGCCCTTCGTGAACCCCCCGGGCTTGCCTTGCCACTGCGAAAATAAGCGGTTCAGGGGAATCTTCCTCGTGGTAAATACGCCCAGATTTCTGTGCATGGGAAGGATGTATTCATCAGGATTCAAAGCCAATCCACATCCTACAGAAATAGCCTCCTGACCAATACCGGAAAACCACTTGGCTATTTTCCCCTGTCGCAGGAGAACAAGCATCTTTTCTTCTATAAGTCTGGGCTTTAGTATTTCCCTGTAAATACTGATTAATTGTTCATCAGAGAAGTGTTTCCTGTTGTATTTGATGTTGATTGCCGATGCTGTTTCTGCTGCCTGCGCCATGGTTTCTGACTGATGAATTAGGTGACAAAAGTATCTAAAACCTGTCTATCTTTGCATACCCAAGCCACCTGTAATGAACATCCAGCTGATATTTGTTTTGATAGCATTTTCTGTAGCAGTTTTTCTGATTGGAAGGAAGTTTTACCGCTCTTTTACCGGAAAGAAGCATGGCAATTGTTCAAAATGCGAGCCTGACAAGACCGAGATTCCCAGTTGAATGGCTTAAATTCTCAAAAAAAAGGCATAAAAAAAAGGAATTTGCCGTAGCAAACTCCTTAATTTTGTTTAATCCTGACTGGTCTGGATTACTTCGCCTGCATTTTAGCAGTGGTATCAACCATTGCAGAAGCAGCAGCAGCCATAGAGTCTTGTGCCATTGCAGCAGCGATAGAATCTTGTGCCATTGCAGCAGCGATAGAATCTTGTTTTGCTTTTTCAGCAGCTTCAGAATCCTGCTTTGATGGACCGCAAGCGATGAATGAGAACATTCCGGCTACGAGTGCGATAGAGAGTACTTTTTTCATTGTGTAATTAAGGTTTATTTTATTTAATGGGCGCAAATGTATGGCTATTTTTGAATCCACAAGCGTGATTTCAAAAAATAGTTAACAAATAAAAGTTGATAATTTTCTTGAGAAAAAAATCAATTAGACGCCATTAACCGTCAGTATTACCCTTTTTGTTTTTTAAGTACCTTCATATCTTCCTTCACCTTTTGCTCGTTAGTCTTAGGTTTTGGCTTTGAAGCGTGTTTTTTTGATTCTGCAGCAGCGATAGAATCAGCTTTTGCTTTTTCCATAGCCATATTGATAGAATCCTGCATTGCCTGTTGAGCTGCAGCAGCATTAACAGCGGCAATTGAATCATCGATCATTTTTTGAGCTGCAGCAACAGAATCCTGTTTTGCTTTTTCAGTAGCAGCTTTTTCTTCTGCACTTGGCCCGCAAGCTACGAATGCAAACATTCCGGCTGCGAGAATCATTGATGTAATACGTTTCATTGTAATTGATTTTTTTTTCTAGTAAATTATCAACTTTTATTTGTTAACTATTTTTTGAAATCACGCTTGTGGATTCAAAAATAGCCATACATTTGCGCCCATTAAATAAAATAAACCTTAATTACACAACGGGTGCAATTATTTTAATTAATGGATGCTCGAAAGATGAAAGTGACACTACAGGACCCGTTATATCCCTTACTGGCGAAAGTTCTGTGAATGTTGTTCTTAACGGATCTTATACGGATGCAGGTGCGACTGCCTCTGATGATAAAGATGGTTCTGTTACTGTTACTACAAGTAACCCCGTTAATGTGGATTCGGCGGCAACATATACTGTGACTTATTCTGCTTCTGACGCTGCAGGAAACACCTCTACTGCTTCTCGTACTGTTATCGTTGCAAACGATATGGCTATTCTTGAAGGTCAATATACTGTGGTAGAGAATGGAATTGACACTTTCATACAGACTATTACAGCTTCTAAAGCAATTAACAAACGTGTAATTTTTTCAAAATTTGCTAATTACTCAAGCAATAATCAGATTTACGTGAATATTGTTGGAACTACTATTGACCTTCCAACACAGAATGGCGTTGGAATTGGAGCTTCTGGATGCACACACAGATTTACCCAAAATGGTAGCGGAAATAGCCTTACTCAGGTACTTGGAAAATATACTTTCTCAATAAAATTCACAGATGAAGAACTATTAGGTGGTGGGTCTTGCCCGGCAACTTCACCTGTTCCTTTTGAAGACGTATTTGTTCAACAATAAAACAGGAATTCTTCCAAAATAAAACGGTCGCTTTAGGGCGGCCGTTTTTGTTTTCTAAACTCTTCCATTTCATACATTCGCCTGCCATACAAATGAAGAACAGGTTTATTTTGCTGCTACAGCGCGTATTGATGCTTTTCGCACTTTATACGTTTTGCAGAATCCTTTTTTATATTTTCAATTTTTCATATTTCAGCGATCTAAGCTTTACAGCCGTATTGAAACTTTTTTTCTTTGGGCTGCGATTTGACGCTGTAGCCATCGTAATATCCAACCTCCTCTTCATTGCTCTTCACTTCTACCCTTTCAGCCTTTTTTACCATAAAATTTATCAGAACATTTTAAGGGTATTGTTTCTTTTTGTCAATACAATTGCTGTAATACTAAACCTGATTGATATTGCATTCGTCCGCTTCGAGGGAAAACGTGCCACATCTGATGCTATCAGGGTCATGGGTTTCGGCGATGACTTTGTGAACACGGTACCACGGATGATCCTTGACTACTGGTATTTGCTGGCTCTACTTATTGTACTGGTTTATGTACTCAATAAACTATACAGTAAGATAAAAATAACAACTACTGCCCCAGGAACCGGGTTGCTTTTATCGTCAGTTCAGGGACAGATCATACTTGCATGTATTGCATTCGGATTGACTTTTATTGGATTCCGTGGTGGCATCCAATACAGACCTATCAACATCATGACTGCTTCCAGGTATGCAAGCGGAAAAGAGACATCGCTATTACTGAATACCCCATTTACCATCATAAAAACCCTGGGTAAAAATGCACTTGAACCAATCCGGTATTTTTCAGATGAAGAAGCGGCCAGAATTTCTCCGGTCATTCATTATCCTGATTCCAATAAAGTTTTCAGGCCGCTGAATGTTATCATCATCATCGTCGAAAGTTTGGGAAAAGAATACATGGGATTGCTGAACCATAAGGAAGGATTTACCCCATTTCTTGATTCACTGATCACTAAAAGTATTGTCTTTCCAAATGCCTTTGCAAATGGCAAGCGTTCCATAGAAGGTATTCCATGTATCATTGCCGGGATTCCTGCATTAATGGACGAACCCTTTATTACATCTGCCTACAACGGCAATAAGATCAGCAGTATTGCAAATGCGCTGAAGAAAAAAGGATACCAAAATCTTTTCTTCCATGGCGGGAGCAACGGAACCATGGGCTTCGATAATTTTTCTAAGCTTGCAGGATATGATTCATATTTTGGAAGAAAGGAATACAATAATGATGAGGATTTTGATGGCAACTGGGGCATCTTTGACGAGCCATTTTTACAATACACAGTTCAAAAGCTGAATGAAACAAAAGAACCTTTCGAGGCAACGGTGTTCACGCTAAGTTCCCACCATCCATACCAGGTTCCTGAAAAATATAAAGATAAATTCAGAAAAGGATCTTTGCCTATACATGAGAGCATTGCCTATACTGATTATTCACTGATGAAGTTTTTTGAGTCTGCATCTAAGACATCATGGTACGACAGCACTTTGTTTGTGATCACAGGTGATCATACTGCAATATCAGAAACTCCATTTTATCAGACCCGTGTAGGTATGTATGCCCTGCCAGTCATATTCTTTCAACCAACAGATGCAATTTCCGTTATAAAAAATGAAACTACCTCTCAGATAGATATTACCCCTGGAGTGCTGGATTACCTGCACTATGATGAACCGTTTTTCTCTTTTGGAACAAGCATGTTTGATTCACTTGGTGAGCATACATCTGTCAGTTATCTCAACAGTACATATCAGCTAATCTCAGGTGATTGCGCCCTTGTAATGGACACGGCAAACGTGCATAGTTTATATCAGTTCAGCACTGATTCACTTCTGAACCATAACCTGAAAGATTCATTGCCTGAACTGCAATCCATCATGGTTCGTAAGCTAAAGGCAATGATCCAGCAATACAACACAGCATTGATGAATAACAAAATGTCTGCTGAATGAAGAAGAAAATACGATACATCATCAATCCTAAATCAGGAACAAAAAGGAAAGTTGATGTCAAAACGTTGCTCAATGAATTGACCGACGCTCATACGGTTGATATTGATATCTGCCTTACGCAGGGGCCAAAACATGCGACTGAATTGGCCAAAGAGGCTGCAGAAAAAAAGTATGACATCGTTGTAGCCGTTGGTGGTGATGGGTCCGCTAATGAAACCGCAAAGGGTTTGACTGGTTCCGGCACGGCGCTGGGCATCATTCCGACTGGCTCGGGTAATGGCATGGCAAGACACCTGAAAATACCGATGGATACTGTCGATGCCATTCATGTCATCAACCGTGCAAACAGAATGATCATTGATACGGTTACGGTCAATGGCGAGTTTTGTCTCGGAACCATTGGTATCGGATTTGACGCACACATCGCTCACTTATTTGCTGAATCAAAAGTCAGGGGTTACGCCACCTATGTTAAACTTGTACTTTCTGAATTTTACAAATACAAGCCAAAGCTTTTTGATTTAAACGTAGACGGAAATGAATATTCCAGAGCCTGTTTCCTACTCACATTTGCCAACTCTTCGCAATTCGGAAACAATGCTGTCATTGCCCCTTTTGCAAATGTACAGGACGGTATTCTGGAAGTCAGTATGATGCAAAAATTTCCAGCATATGCAGCACCACATCTTATTTACAGACTGATGAATAACATTATTCATCAATCGCGTTACTTCGAAATGGACAAAGGCAAATTTGTCACTGTGAAAAATGATAGTTCCCTACAGGGTCATATTGACGGGGAACCGGTAATATTTAAAGAGGACCTGAGGATAAGGGTTGTTCCCGCCTCACTATCAGTTATTGTTCCGTGAAGTTCATAAATAATAAATTACCGACCATCAACTTTACAGGAATCAAATATTTTTGTCTTTAATGATACCGCGCAGGAACCTAACTTCATTTATTGCAGCATTCGGATTTGCAGCAAAAGGTCTGGCCGAGGCAATCCGCACCCAGTTTAATATCCGCTTTCATTTTGTTGCAACATTGGTCGCTATCGGCATGGGATTCTATTTTTCAATCTCTGTGACGGAGTGGTGTTTCATCATTTTTGCCATCGCAATCGTATGGATCGCGGAATTGCTGAATACAGCGCTTGAATACATCACCGATTTTGTTTCACCGGAGTACAATGATATTGCAGGAAAAGTGAAAGACATCGCTGCCTCAGCGGCACTCGTGGCAGCCATTGCATCTGCTGTTATTGGATTGATCATATTTATTCCGAAAATGATTGGCTGATATAGTAGTTTGAAAATGCCAAATCACCAGTTCATTGATTTTTTCTCTTCATCACGTCCCAATTTCAGTACATCTCATCCTCAAATTCTCATATTCTCAAATCTTCATCCCGTCCCGATGTGTCCGGAGCTATCGGGACATCTCATCTTCTCATCATCTCATCTTCAAATTATCTCATCTTCAAATCAGTTCTTTATGACTCAAAAAAAATCAGGCGGTATTGTATACTCTACCAATGCAAAACAAAATGTGCAGGATCTAAGAGTATGGAAAGAGTTTAACAACGGAAAGCCCACAACCATCGTGCGTAATTTTGTCGGAACCACTGCTGAACTTGAAGCGCTTGGGAAGGAGTTGAAAACAAAATGCGGTGTGGGAGGAACGGTGAAGGATGGTTATATTCTCATTCAGGGTGACCAGAGGGAAAAAATAATGAAGATACTTACTGAGAAAGGTTATAAGGCCAAGAAGGCGGGAGGTTAGGAACAGCCTAAAGCAGCCGTCATTAAGTCATTAGTCATTAGACATTTTATAACAGCCGTAATTAAGTCATCAGGTCATTTGATCGAGAAGGGAGCCTGTTTAACATTAGTAGTTGAAAAGTGTATTCAATGATTTTCAAAGGCCTTTCTGCGTTTGCGATAAATATAAATTGCGATTAACAGCAGCAAAGCAAAAATCAACAGGCCGACAATTCCCCATAACCAGTTACCCGAATCTTTAAGCACTACAATAAAAACGATGGCAAAAAGAAAAAGGGTTGTCACTTCATTCCACATCCTAAGGCGAAAAGAAGAATATTTTACATTATCCTTTTGAAGGTTACTGAACATGCGGTGGCATTCAAAATGATAGAGTGTAAGTCCGAAAACGAATGCCAGTTTGAGCAATAGCCAGCCGGGAAAACTAAATCCGAACATTTCGTAAGCCGTCCAGAAGCCGAAGATGTATGTAAGTATCATTGAGGGCCATGTAATCCCATACCACAATCTTTTTTCAGCGCCCTTGAAGTGCTTGATCAAAATACTTTTTTCAGGCTCTTCCTTTTGATTGGCTTCTACATGGTAAATAAAAAGGCGCACGATGTAAAACAAACCCGCAAACCATGTAACAACGAAAATTATATGGAGTGCTTTAAGGTAAAGGACATTCATCTGGTTAGATCTTGATACGAAATTTTCGAGTGCTCAATTCCGACCCCTAGTGATCGTTAAACATCGGAACGCTTTCGTCATTCGGATTTCGATATTCGAATTTATTTTATCTTTAGTACTTCTTCATACACTTTCTCATACCTCGGCATAATAAACTTGATGTCATAAGTCCGCGCATGTTCAAGTGCATGCTTTTTAAATTTCTTCAGACGATCCTCGTCTTCGAGAATAAAGATTGCATTTTTAGCCATGTCATCCACATCACCAACATTGCTCATGAATCCCGTAATCCCCTGGACATTTAGTTCAGGTGAACCTCCTGTGTTCGTAGTTATGACAGGAACCTGGCAAGCCATGGCCTCGAGCGCAGCAAGACCAAAACTTTCTGTTTCTGATGGAAGCACAAACAGATCGCAGACAGAAAGAATTTCTTCAACGGCTTCCTGCTTTCCAAGGAAGCGGATCTGATCACAGAATTTCGACTCTCTGCACTCCCGTTCAATATTCACGCGTTCAGGTCCGTCACCGATCAGAATTAATTTACTAGGGATCTTTTCCACAATCTTGCTGAAAACCTTAACAACATCCCCAACCCTTTTAACAGCACGAAAATTTGATGCATGCACGATCAGCTTTTCATTTTCCGGTGCAATCGCCTTCCTGAAATGTTCTTTACGCTGTTTGCTGAATCGGGTGAGGTCAATGAAATTCGGGATCACCTCGATCTTTCTGTTGATCTTGAAGAATGAGTAGGTCTCATCACTCAGGCTTTTTGAAACAGACGTAACGGCATCGCTCTGATTGATTGCAAAGGTGACGACCGGTGAATAACTTGGATTCTTTCCTACGAGTGTAATGTCGGTTCCATGAAGCGTTGTTACGAACGGAGCATGCATGCCCTGCTCTTTCAATATCTGCTTGGCCATGTATGCCACGCTTGCATGCGGAATGGCATAATGCACATGGACAAGATCAAGCTTTTCAAACAAAGCAACGTCTACAAGTTTGCTTGTCAATGCCGTTTCGTAAGGTGCGTATTCAAAAAGAGGATAATCAGCCACTGAAACTTCGTGGTAAGAAACATTTTCAGAAAAATGTTCAAGTCGTACCGGCTGACTATAAGTAATAAAATGAATCTGATGCCCCTTCTCAGCAAGGGCTTTACCCAACTCAGTAGCTACAACACCACTGCCACCAAAGGTAGGGTAACAAAGTATACCAATTTTCATTCTATGTCTCCTCTAATTATTTATTTCAAAATAAAATCTAGAATATTGAATTTAGAAATTGCAGCAACATCCTTCAAAATAACTTTAAAAGGATTGGATAGTTTTCGAAATTCGATCTTAATAATTCGAAATTTCTAAGTAAGCATTCCTCCATCCACCTGGATTACCTGCCCTGTGATGTAGGAAGAAAGGTCTGATGCAAGAAAAACCACGCAATTGGCAATATCATCGGGAGTGCCGCCACGCTTTAAGGGAATAGATTCTCTCCATTGCTTAACAGTTTCTTCGTTGAGCACAGCCGTCATTTCCGTCTCAATAAATCCCGGAGCAATGGCATTGCAGCGAATATTTCTGGAACCCAGCTCAAGCGCAATGGATTTTGTAAAGCCGATAATACCAGCTTTGGAGGCTGCATAATTGGCCTGCCCCGCATTTCCTTTTAACCCTACAACGCTGCTCATATTAATAATACTGCCGCTGCGTTGCTTTAGCATTTGCCGCTGACATGATTTGGTAATATTAAAAACAGAGTTCAGGTTGGTTCTAATCACATCATTGAAATTCTCTTCGCTCATCCGCATCAGCAAACCATCCCTGGTAATGCCTGCATTATTTACAACGATGTCAAGTCCGCCGAAGTCGGCAACAACATCATTGATCAGAGCTTCAGCTGCCTTTAAATCCGATGCATCACTTTTATATCCTTTCACTTTTGTTCCGTACTTCTGAAGCTCCTGCTCAAGTGCCAGACCTTTCTCTACACTGGATAAATAGGTAAATGCAACGTGGGCACCATACATGGCAAGTTTTTCAGCAATACCCTTACCAATTCCCTTTGATGCCCCTGTGATCAGCGCTGTTTTTCCCGAAAGCAATTTTTCCATAGGCGATGTTGATGTGGACAAATATAGCTTAGTTAATTGTTATATTGTAATGATCCGGTATTTGAATAGTTGACCTGAAATACATAACAGTTACTATCCGCTTTAAAATTACTGTTCTATAATGATCGATTCAGGTGTTGCACCCAGGTCTTTCAGGTGGGTAGTTATAACAGATACAAAATCTTCGGGACCACATACATAGAAATCCTGACTGAAGTTCTGGATCTTCTCAATGAGAAATTCGCGGTCGATGCGCTTTCCTACAAATCCAATAACATGTTCGCGGGTAATCACATTGATGAAATCATTCTCGAACATTTTAATCAGCTCCTTTTTAAGTATAACATCTGCAGAAGTCTTGTTTGAATATATCAGCTTATTACCTGAGAGTTTTTTCCTTTTTTTCAAGTCTCTGAAAATCGCAATAAAAGGTGTGATACCCGTACCTGCTGCCAGAAAAACCCCCGGTTCTTTATACTGAATGGCGCCGAAAACATCCCTTATTATAAGTTCTGAATCCGAATTGGCCATTGCCAGCTGCTTTGTAACTCCATTGTGTTCCGGGTAAATCTTGATCATGAACTCAAGGTAATTCCATTCTTTCAGTCCTGTAAAAGTGAATGGTCGCTTTATATCTTTCCATTCAGGAGTGTTTACTGATACATCGGTACCCTGACCTGGAATAAAATCATAACCCGGTGGACGTTCAGTTACAAACCGTTTTACATCATGCGTGATAAATCCGGCCTCCAATATTTTTACAATGAACTGCTGCATTATTTATCACTTAAATTAAAACAATTTTCACAACAACCGACACAATAAAAGGCATCAGGAAGGCTATTGAATAATAGCATGAACCCTTATTTAAAGGGCTCAAATCTACAATAATCAGCCTTATACCTGCAAAGCATCTATTTGAACTATCCGGCAATTTACTACCTTCGCGCAATGTTGAAAATAGGGGTCATAGGAGCAGGCCATTTGGGTAAAATTCATATCCGTTTACTTAAGGAAATCGCTACGGCTGAGCTTGTTGGCTTTCATGACCAGCATACTGAAACTGCTGAAAAAGTTGCCCTGGAATACGGTGTTAAATTTTTTAAATCTCCTGAGGAACTTATTGAAGCTTGCGATGCAATCGATGTAGTAACTCCAACTGTTTCTCATTTTGATCTGGCTTCAATTGCCATTTCAAAAAACAAGCACGTTTTTATCGAGAAGCCCATAACAACAACCGTTGCTCAGGCCAAAACGCTGGTTCGGCTGATTCAGGAACGCGGAACAAAAGCACAAATAGGGCATGTTGAAAGATTCAACCCTGCTTTTCTGGCTGCTAAAGAATACCTCGATAATCCAATGTTTATTGAAACGCACCGTCTGGCAGAATTTAATCCGAGAGGCACTGATGTATCCGTCGTACATGATCTGATGATCCATGATATTGATGTGGTTCTCAGTGTAGTTAAGTCAGCAGTAAAGAATATTAATGCAAGTGGTGTTGCAGTTGTAAGCGACACTCCTGATATCGCAAACGCCAGGATCGAATTCGAAAATGGTTGTGTTGCAAATTTAACGGCAAGCAGAATTTCATTGAAGAATATGCGCAAGAGCAGGTTTTTCCAGAGAGACGCATATATTTCTGTTGATTTCCTTAAAAAGAAAACAGAGGTTGTGCGCCTTAAAAACGTTGTAGGCGAACCCGGACCACTGGATATCACCATCGATCTTGGCAATGGAAAAGGGTCAAAACAAATCTACTTTGACAATCTCAAGGTAGAAGAAGGAAATGCGATCAGGATGGAACTCGAATTATTTATCCAGTCAATTATAAAAGATGAACCAACTCCCGTCACAGCAGAAGATGGTTGTAATGCACTTGAAGTAGCACACAGTGTCATGGAAAAATTAAATGCTTCATTGAATATCCTGGCTTAAAGACTTCCATAAATGAAAATGAATTTCTCAAAAGTCCTGATTTTGGTGTGTTGCTCTTTGCTGATTTTCAGCTCGTGCAACATCATCAACCCTACCGAGGAAATTCCGGCCTATATTGAAGTTGATTCTGTAGGCGTTTACACCGATGTACTGACCCAGGGAAGCTCCACATCAAATATTGTTGATGCATGGGTTACTGTAGATGGTGAGTTTCTATGTGGATATCCGCTTGGGACAAAGGTGCCTGTACTCTACAGCGGTAAGCATACAGTTACCTTGCGTGCAGGTATTTTACTTAACGGCATCGAAGGAACACGGGTTCCTTATGCTGTGTTCAGATCATTTGACACGCTTGTTGACCTGCAACCCGGAGTGATTCATAAAATCGTTCCCAGGGTTACATATGCCAGCGAAACCCAATTCCTGCTGAATGAAAATTTCGACAACAACAGCCTCCTTTTTTCAACACCTGTAACGAGTGCTTCCATTATTGTTGAGTCAAATACATACGACGGCAATTGCGGACGGGTAGTTCTTGATGCGGCGCATAATTCATTTGCATGTACAACGATTGATTCATTTGACCTTCCGGGTGGTACAAAACCTACATACATTGAAATTGACTATAAATGCGACGCTGATTTTTTAGTTGGGGTAAAAGCCTCTACTACACTCGGGCCGCTTGATTTTCCGCTGCTTGGCATACGGGCAACATCTGTATGGAAAAAAATATATGTGAACCTGACATCCATCACCTCACAGGCACAAGGCGCAAGAGACTGGAAGATATACATGAATGCAGCCCTGGGAGAAAATAAAATATCAGATACTTTACGATTCGACAACATCAAGCTTGTATATTAAGAAGGATCACACGTGAAAATGAAAAGGAAATCAACCATAAAAGCAATACTGGGTGACTGGTTTGCGGCCTTGCTGGCCTGGGCGGCTTTCTATATCTTCAGAAAGCTAAAGGTTGAAGCTGTAAGTTATGGATTCATTGAAGTTCTTAATGACAAAAAATTCCTTTTCGGAGTCTTGGTTATTCCTGTCTGCTGGATTTTACTTTATGCAATGGTTGGATATTACAAAGACGTATATCGCAAATCACGGTTGCATGAAGTGGGACAAACACTGTGGCTGTCAGTTATTGGCATCCTGATTATCTTTTTCGCGCTACTACTTGACGATAAAGTGAATAGTTACAAGGCCTACTATTCTATCTTCCTGACTTTATTTACCCTTCATTTTTCTATCACTGTTATCATCCGTCTCACGCTTTCAACAAGAATTATCAACCGCCTGCGGAAAGGCGAAATAGGTTTCAATACCATCATCATTGGCAGTAACCAGAAAGCAGTAAAGCTGATGGATGAAATGAAAAAAGATTTCGAACCGCAAGGGAATCTGTTCAAAGGATTTGTGCATGTAGAAGGAAACAATGACCACTTGCTTATGGCGCGTTTGCCCAACCTTGGCGACATAAAAAATCTGCGCGAAATCATTACCTCCCTGAATATTGAAGAGGCGATTATTGCATTGGAATCATCTGAACATGATCGCATCGGTCAAATCCTGAATGAGCTCGAAGACACCACTGTGATGGTAAAGGTGATCCCTGATATGTATGACATTCTCAGCGGCTCAGTAAAAATGAATAATATTTATGGCGCTCCGCTCATCCAGATATCACCTGAATTAATGCCGACCTGGCAGCAATCCATTAAGAGGCTGTTCGATATTTCCTGTTCTCTTTTTGCACTCCTCTTCTTTTCGCCACTGTACATCTTTACTGCATTGGCAGTGAAGCTAACCTCACGCGGTCCGATTTTTTACAGCCAGGAACGTATTGGACTACATGGACAACCATTCAAGATTTTAAAATTCCGTTCAATGTTTGTTGGCGCAGAAAAAGCAGGTCCACAGCTTTCAAGTAAATCAGATGACAGACTTACACCATTCGGAAGGTGGATGCGCAAAATAAGGCTGGATGAAATTCCGCAATTCTGGAATGTGCTTCGGGGAGATATGAGCATTGTTGGACCTCGCCCGGAGCGCCAGTTCTTCATTGATCAGATTATGGAAGTTGCACCACACTACCGCCACCTGCATAAAGTACGTCCGGGAATTACTTCCTGGGGACAGGTGAAGTTCGGTTATGCAGAAAATGTTGACCAGATGGTTGAAAGACTTAAATATGATTTGATCTATATCGAAAATATGTCGCTTGCACTCGATTTTAAAATAATGATTTATACGATGTTGATTATTGTGCAGCACAGGGGGAAGTAGAAATGTTAAAGTTATAAGTTAGAAGTCAAAAGTTAGAAGAACATTACGATGAAAAAAGTTACGGTAATAGGTGCAGGTACGATGGGAAATGGAATTGCACATGTATTTGCGCAATCGGGATTTTCAGTTGCCCTCGTAGATGTATCGCAGGATGCGCTGAACAAAGCAGTTGCAACAGTTTCTAAGAACCTGGACAGAATGGTTGCCAAGGGTACCATTACCGCAGATGTAAAAGAGCAGACGATAAAAAATATTTCAACAAATACGGCGCTTGCAGCAGGCGTGAAAGATTCTATACTAGTGGTTGAAGCCGCGACTGAAAATATGGACCTGAAGTTTAAAATTTTCAGGGAGATGGATCAGCTTTGCGCACCGGAAGTCATACTTGCAAGCAATACATCTTCCATTTCAATTACAAAAATTGCAGCACAGACAAAGCGTGCTGACAAAGTGATCGGCATGCATTTTATGAATCCCGTTCCGGTGATGAAGCTTGTTGAAGTAATACGTGGCTATGCAACCAGCGATGAAACCACAAAGGCCATCCTGGAACTATCAAAGCAACTTGGTAAAATACCCACTGAAGTGAATGACTATCCGGGTTTTGTCGCCAACCGTATTCTAATGCCGATGATCAATGAAGCCATCATTACCTTATTTGAAGGCGTGGCAGGTGTTGAAGAAATTGACACAGTAATGAAGCTGGGAATGGCGCATCCAATGGGTCCATTGCAGCTTGCAGACTTTATCGGATTGGATGTTTGCCTGTCAATATTACACGTGATGTACGATGGATTTAAGAATCCGAAATATGCACCTTGTCCGTTGCTGGTAAACATGGTTATGGCAGGGCATTTGGGAGTAAAATCAGGAAATGGATTTTACGAATACGTTGCAGGCAGCAAGGAATCAAAAGTTGCAGCGCAATTCCGGAAATAATTGAACGACTCCAAAGCAAGCTGCGAGGTATCTTGCCACGTCCCGTCCCGATGTGTCGGGAGCTATCGGGATACACGAATTATCACAAATTGATGCATGCATTGCAATAATGTTTCGTGTAAATTAGTGTAATTAGTGGCTGAATTTTTTTTACAGCCCGCCTCGCCTAAGGCGAGACTAGGAATTCTTTAGATTAAATCGAAATCAGGAACCTGATGGTATCAACTCCATCTGCATAATCATTCAATGCAGGCGATTGCGCCTTTCCGAATCCTACCTGTCTTGTCTTCAATGCGCTTTTCAGATCAAGCTTTTCATTGGTTACAAGGCATTGAATCTGCTCTTCAGCACCATCGAGTTTTTTCACCAACTCATTCTTGTCGGCATACATTTCATAATGCACCACAGCGATTGGGGATGCGACACGATCATCTTCATGAATGATCAGGAATCCATTCTGAAGGAAAGGAACCAATTTCATCAGCAGCATGGCATTGTTGTAGTCGAAATTGTTCATGTATTTACTATGCTGCATCACATCATTGAATTCATAAATCCCCTCAAAGAAATTTTTAAAATCATATCCATTAGGAACGAACATTTTCGACACGTTCCGGCACCCCATTCCGAAGTATTGAAAGATATCAATGCCGAGCTTACCAAAATCCCCCGGCCGTTCATTTCCGGTTAACACAGCTACTGCGTTCCTGTTTTTCCGGATGATGTGCGGAACTTTTGCAAAGTAACTCTCAAAATAACGCGCTGAGTTATTGCTTCCTGTTGCTATAACCGCATGAAATACAGTAAGCCTGTCCACAAACTCAATCCTGTTTTTAAACCCTGGTTCAATTTCCTGTAGCAATGATGCAAAATATGGGAGCAGAAGATTATCTTCCGAAGAATTCTTACCGGTGTAGCGATGCCCGCAAAGGAGAACTGAAACCATGTCATGCAGCCCGACCAACGGGATATTGCCGGCATTGATCACTCCTACTCTCTTTTCAGTGGTTTCATTTTCGATGGAATATTCACTTAACCAGTTTGTTATCTTCTCTTCTGTTAGCTGACCGGCCCATGCCAATAAGGCCTGTTCAATATTCCCCCTTGTAAACCAGTTGTTTTTCAGATAAGCCTGTCTGCAAAGCACTTCGAAGGCCTCATCTCCGGCCTCTGCCCTGATTCTCATCTCGTTTCCAAGGGCATCAAATGCCATTATACGCTGTTGCAGGTTCATCATTAACAATATTTTGTAAAATCTATTCTTTACCAGTTTTTCCTCTTGGCTTCATCCGGTTCCTCGAAAAGGTGAGAAGGAATATACTTGATTTTTTTTTTAAAATTAAATGAATCATGTATATTTGCGGCACAAAACTAAAAAGAACTCCTTATGGCTATTATAATAACTGAAGAATGTATCAACTGCGGAGCATGTGAGCCTGAATGCCCTAACAATGCAATTTACGAAGGCGGCGCAGAATGGCGTTTTGGTGACGGAACATCGCTCAAAGGCATGGTATCGAAAATGGACGGCAGCCAGGTTGACGCTGATGCAGTTCAAACTCCTGTTTCAATGGATCTTTATTACATCGTTCCTGATAAATGCACAGAATGTGTAGGTTTTCATGATGAACCGCAATGCGCAAGCGTTTGTCCGGTAGATTGCTGCGTGGATGATCCTGCTTACCGTGAGAGTAAAGAAGAATTGACAGGGAAGAAGGAGAAGATGCACGTATAAAAATTGATGATTAGAACTAGATATCTGAACAGTCCGCCTATGCGGGCTTTTTTTTTGGCTATACAGATTTTTATTGAAATATTATTTCCTTTGCATTTGGTCGTATACATTTTATATATTTGTCGTATAAAACAAGAACCATGGATGCCAAGATCACTCTCAGCTTTGATGAAGCAGTAATCCGCAAGGCTAAGAAATATGCTGATGCTAACAACATCAGCTTATCACGCCTCACTGAATTCCTTTTAGGGAAGGTTACTGCTTCCTCTTATAAATCTATTGATGAACTTCCCGTCTCTGATTGGATCAGTGAGTTAAGCGAGGGCAGGATGGATTATATCCGGTCTTCAGATACCCGTAAAACCATGCGCAAGGAATATTACAGCAAAAAAATGTTGAAGTAGCCCGGAGCATGAGGATTTTTCTTGACGCCAACGTCCTGGTTTCTGTATTGTGCAATGAATACCCGCAGTTCACTTTTTGCTCGCGGGTTTTGAGTTTGTGCGACAACAAAAGGTTTGAGGTCTTCACCTCTCCCCTTTGTCTTGCCATTGCATTTTATTTTGCAGAAAAGAAGAATGGAAGGTCTGAAGCACGAAAGAAAATCAATTTACTTGCAGGTAAAATTCAGGTTACCTCATTTGATAAGCAAACTGTAAAAAAGACGGTTGCCAATAAAGCCATTCATGACTTTGAAGACGGCCTGGAATACTATTCAGCCGTTCACAGCAAGTGCCGTTGCATCATTACAAGTGATATTAAGGATTTTTACTTTTCAGAGATTGAAGTCTTGAATGCACATGACTTCCTCATCAATCATGTTGCCGGGAAGTAAGGAAATTCCGGATTCCACTTCTTTGGCACGTTCTATTCAAAAAGCCATTCTCAATTCGCGGTTTCGCTGATAAGAATCAATACTCAGATGTAGTAATCTATTTCTATACAAGATGTCTGATTGGGCCATTGTTTTCCTAATGCCATGGCACACAACGAGATTCTACCCAATAAGTAAGGAATACGGGAATTAATCAGGAAAATCGAAAAGAAAATGCCAGTAATCTTTGCCAGAACCAAAATTTCCTTACTTTTGCGCTCCCAAAATGGGAAAACGGTTCGGTAGTTCTCCCGATAGCCCCGCCTGAATGACGAAGTCGGGCAGGTATCGGGATGGTTAGTCCCGATTCGTCGGGAACATGGCTGTCATCTCGCCTCAGGCGAGACGGGTTCGAGTCCAGGGAGATTAGGTTGTTTATTGAAATAGTTCTTTTGATTTAAAATATTTGGTTCGGTAGTTCAGCTGGTTAGAATACATGCCTGTCACGCATGGGGTCGCGGGTTCGAGTCCCGTCCGGACCGCTTGAAAATGAAAGGGTTGCAATATAATTGCAACCCTTCTTTTTTTCTATTAGGCTCGTTTTTATAGAACACGTCATTTTTTAAAAGACAGGTTACTCTTGCCAAAATTGCCTCATTAAATTGTTGCTTGTCTTATCAATGTCAAATATCATCCTCTTATTTGACAACCACAACCTTCCCAATTTTCTCATATCCCGAATCAGAACTTATTCTGTAATAATAAATGCCCGGCCCAAACTGAAAAGTAGAAATGCTTCGTTTCTGCCGCGACAGCAGATTAACCTCTTCAGAAACCAATCCAGAGGAGGAACTGAACAATTCAAATTTTATCCTGCTGCCGGAAACAGAATAGTTAACAACGATTTCATCACGACCTGGATTGTAATACGCAGAAGCAAAAAATGAATTGCTTTGCTCCTTCCATGCTTCTGCTTTTCTTTCACCATTGCAATTTCCATACGGCGTCAACAAAGTAATCAGCTCACTCCTTTTTAATCCTTCATATGTTTCCATATCTGATGCAACTTCATTCAAAACAGATTTGAAATAAGCGTCGCCTTCATCTTTATGATCTTGCAATATCTCAAGAACCTTTTCCTTCAATTCAGGGGTGATGATTATGTTATCCGTGGAT
>JAPLDB010000162.1:19653-21420 GCA_026391975.1 Bacteroidota bacterium
GTACAGAAGCGTATTTCCAAAGCATCGAAATACCCATTCTGGCATATTTGCTGAATGTATAATAGAATCCAGTGTATTTTCTGCCTTCACAATACTGTATCATAAACTTGTCTCTGAAATCACGCATCATTTTAAATTTAATTGGTACGCCGAGCTCAACATTTCCATCTCTGGCAATCCTGTCAAGGGCCCCTGCAGCACAATGTCCGATACTGGCAACACAATCATAGGTAGTTGTTCCCCAGTTATCAGTTGTTACAAGGCAGTGAGTATTCGGAACATTTCTACCGCAATCATTCCCACAATTCGAAGTCCCTCCATTGGGAGTTTCAAGACCGGTGAGTATCGAAGAGTCTGCCATTCCCAGAGCAAACAACCCGGTTTGCCTTTTGTAATCACGGCTTAGGTTAACAAACAAATCAGAAGAATCAACCTCCGCTACCTTTCCAAGGGTATCACAAGTGAAACTGAATATCGTTGACTCCTCAGGGTATGTTCCCGGTGAAAAATAAGAATAATGTAATGCGATAAATAAATTTTCCGAGTAAGAATTAATTCTTGTAGTCAAATTCTCAACGCGAACAAATGCGTCATTTTCATTTTTTTCATAATAACAAAACAAAAACCATGCGTTTTGTTTCTAACGATTCCCGAAGGATCATTTCCTGTTTGAGTAGTGAAGAATGCTCCAAGTACAGGAGTACCTATTGGCAGGTTTTGCTGATCCATCTCATTTCTGACAGCATCAAATATTTTATTCAGGTCGGCTGTGCTGACTTTTCTTGCAGCACACTCTCTCAGGTGTTGTGCCCCTAGTGAAAGCGGATAACCTGTTGCGAATTCTCTAGCAATCACAGGAACCTGGAGAACGACGGGTTTATTAAATACTGTGATATTGCTTTGTCCAAATACAGCATAGATAACTGATGACATTAAAAAGATCAGGATCAGAATTTTTTTTGTTGGATTTTTCATTTGATTTTGTTTTAAGGTTAATATTATTAAATTCATCAAGGCATTTTCACAATCGAATGCCGATGCAAAAGTGAGATGCTGCATTCAATCCCAAAACCAATAAACCCTGTATCATTTCATGTACTGAAAAAAAACTGTATGAAATATTAGAAGGCACCCGATGTATTTTGCAATTGGAAATGTTTGAGAAAAAAAACACAATTCAATTTAGCCCCCATTATTAAAAATAAAAAAAGAGTTGCATTCAGAATGCAACCCTTTAACACAAACAGCTGCTAAATCATCTCACTACAGCAATCTTTCCAATCTTTTCATACCCGGCATCTGAGTTGATCCGGTAATAGTATATACCAGGTAATAAACCTGATGATGGAATGCTGAGCTTATCACTTGACTTTTCATTTTTTATTGAAGAAACCAGAACTGCAGCCGAATTGAATAACTCAAAACTAATCTTGCCTCCTGATACAGCATAGCTCACAATAATCTCCTCCATATTGGAATTAGTATATACAGTCGCATAATATTGGTTGCTGTTTAACTCTCCTGGCTTTGACTTACGGCCGGCATTGCAATCTTCACCCGGAGTAAGCATGGCGATAATTTCACTCCTTTTTAGTCCTGTGAAAATTTCCAGATCTCTTTCCACTTCGACTAGTATAGATTGAAAGTACGGATCATCAATATCTTCATGCCCATGAAGAATCTCCATTGCTTTTTCCTTTAAAGAAGGAGTAATTACAACATTGTCAATTGACTCATCAGTCAAATTTTTCATAGCAGAATACAAGT
>JAPLDB010000162.1:21447-22200 GCA_026391975.1 Bacteroidota bacterium
TCATAAAGTGATCTCGGAAATCCCGCATCATTTTAAATTCGACCGGAACACCAAAATCTAAACCTTCATCTCTCCTCCTTCTTTCTACCGCTCCTGCCGCACAATGGCCGCCATCCGTTTGACATGTATATACTATAAATCCATCAAGATTCGCAACCAATGCACAACTTGAATTTGTAACAAACGTTAAGCATGCTCCACCACAGTTGTTGAATTCAGCATTAGGCCTTTCGCAAGATGTCAATATTGCTGAATCAGCCATACCCAATGAAAACAACCCAGCTTGCCTTTTATAATCTTTACTCAGTTCTACAGATAGATCAGAATTGTCAGGATCACCAATGATACCGACGGAGTCACAAACAAAACTATATACAGTTGATTTATCAGGGAAAGTACCAGGAGTGAACCGACAGTATTGCAATGAAATAAACAAATCATCTGAAATTGAAAATATCTTTGTGGTAAGATTTTCTACCCACTCATATTTTCCATTTCCGTTGGCTTCAAAGTAATACAAGTTCAGATCCGATTCGTCATGAAATGCAAAACACAACCCTTGTGTTTTTTCTTTGACAATATTTAGCTGACTTCCCTCGCTCTCTGTCGTGAAAAATCCAGCCATAACGGGAATTCCATTGGGCGCAACAGGAATGCTCAGGCTCGCAGAAACCGCGCTGTAAATTTCAAGGAGGTCAGCTCTTCCCAAGCCAACTGCTGAACATTTCTTCAGACTGGCACTTCCTATTGAAG
>JAPLDB010000018.1 GCA_026391975.1 Bacteroidota bacterium
GATACCGGTACTGTGATCCAGGAAAATACTCGGGTAAAGTTTTCTGTAAAAATCCTCTTTCGCTTTGCGGTTTCTACATAAATAATATCATTGGTTCTTAGATTATAATAAGAAGATGAGAAGAACTGACGCGAAGTGATGTCAACAAAACCAAATTCCTTTTTATCATTCTCTTCCCTGATGATCATAATATTTGCACGTAATCCGTAAGTGGTAATATCACCCGCCAGCGCAAGGGCTTCCGTAAGTGTGATCTTTTCATTCAGTACAGGATAAACACCGGGACGCATAACCTCTCCCAATATAGTTACCCTGAAATTTCTGATGTTCAGCTTTACAGTCGGATTAACCAGATATTTGCTCAGCTTCTGAATAACCTGATCTCTGGCGGCAGTAGTTGTCATTCCACCAACATGAACATTCCCTACCAATGGCATTTGAATATTTCCAAAATGGTCTACAACAAATCCGTTAGCCAATGAATTTTCACTACCCGGCTCAGAAGCAAAGTTGAAAAACTTCGAAGCCTCTTCACTAACGCTGGCAACATAAATAGACAGGATATCATTGGGGCAGATCAAGGCATTGTAACTAGTATCGATCGGAATCGAATTCAGGTTTTCACCCTTGTCCTGAAAATAAGATAACCTCTTCTGGGGCGTACAGGAGAATAGAAAAATGGGTATCAGGAAATACCAAAAATAATGTTGTTTCTTGAAGGTGAGCAAATTCAACAGCGTTAGATTTTTATCAATTAGTTTACTCAAATACGTACAACTTGTTTCAGTAAGAATCGAATTTACCATTAAATCAGCCTTCCGGTACTTAATTTCATCGCCTTTTTGTGCGTTGTTTCGGTTGAAACCACCGTTTAAGGAAAAACTCCCTCTTATGGGCATTGTTTGCACTGGCAGTATGCTTGCTTTTTTTCATCCGCTTCCGTACGTCCCGCGTCTGAATTTTTTCATGCCGCTTTCTGCCTTTTTCGATTGACTTCTCTGCAAGCTGCTTTTGCTTTACCTTTTTCTTTTGAGCCTTTTTCTCCATCCTGCTCATAGCAGCAGGATTGGGGGACCTGGCATTCACATCTTTGGTATCCTGAGCCCTTGCAAATGAGAGCATAAAGAATAACACGAAAGCAAAAAAACAAGCTACTTTACGCATATTCACCCCTTTTATCATGGTGCATAAACGGGAAGACATTCATTTTATTTGCGATTAGCTTTTCGGCTCCAGATCCATTCCGCATGTAGGGCATTTACCTGGCTTGTCGCTTACAACCTCAGGGTGCATCGGACATGTATAAACTGTTGCAGCGTGCGCAGCCGTATCAGCAACAACTGTTGTTGAATCTGTAGCACTGGTTTCCGACGAATTTTGGTTTCCTTTGCAGGATAAAAAAACAACCAGTACAAAAGTGGCTGCTGTTTTAATGAGACTATTCATAAATTAGATTTTAGGTTGTGAAGGTATTGGGTTAAAAACAATAACTGTTAATCGAAAAATTCATAAAAGGGTTTTACATCTTGAAAAAAAAAGTCTTTCTCGTTTTGCTGACGCTCACCTTTGCCTGTAAAAAAAGCACAGACCAGATTTCACCTGCCTCTGTAGACTTTTATATATACCTCACCCAACCGGATTTTCAGACGCTTAATACAGTTGGCAACTTTGTTTATGTGACCGGAGGCGTAAAGGGCATTATCGTTTATCACAAAACCATTGATGAGTTTACTGCTTACGAAAGAAGTTGTCCTTATGATCCCAATGTGAATTCCGCCATCGTCAGCGTTGATTCATCAGGGCATGGACTGGTCGATTACAACTGCGGAAGTAAATACAATATTCTGGACGGCTCGATCGTGAATGGACCTACCTCTTACCCGCTCCGGCAATACTATTGCGAATATGATGGCGTAAGTTCCCTGCACATTCATAATTAGCCATTTTAAAAAGAAAGGCAGGATTTTACATTTTTGATTCTCCTCAACAGGTTGTAATTTGCCGCGATGCAGTTTCTGAAACTTTTGCTTCTTCCTGTTTCATGGTTGTACGGATTGATCATCTCAATCCGGAATTTTTTCTACGACAAGGGTATCTTTAAGAGTACTTCCTTTCATCTTCCGGTAATCAATGTTGGAAACCTGACCATGGGCGGTACAGGTAAAACACCTCATATTGAGTACCTTATACGATTACTCAGAGATAAATACAGAATCGCAACCTTAAGCCGGGGTTATGGCAGGAAAACACAGGGATATATGCTTGTATCTAATCCATCAAGCACATCAATGGTGGGTGATGAACCAATGCAGTATCACACCAAGTTCCCTGAAATTACTGTTTCTGTTGGCGAAGACAGGGTAGCTTCAATCGAAAACCTGATAAAGCTGATGCCCAAACCCGAAGTGATTCTGATGGATGACGCTTATCAGCACCGCGCGGTGAAGCCCGGTTTAAATATTCTGCTCATTGAACACGATGGGGTAATGAAAAAAAATTACCTGTTGCCTTCGGGAACACTCAGGGAATGGAAAAAGGGAATGAAACGCGCCGACATCATCATCGTGAGTAAGTGTCCGGAAATTCTTGTTCCGATAGAACGGAAGCGCCTGGCTGAAAACATTGAACTACTGCCCCACCAAAATTTATTTTTCAGTTTCTTCAGGTACGGCGACATCGTGCGCCTCAACAGCAAGCAGGGAAACATGCTCATGGGCACCAACTACTATTTTGAAAAACGTTTTACGATCCTTCTTGTAACAGGAATTGCAAACCCATCCGGCCTGGCAGAATTCCTCAAACGAAAAACGGATAAACTGGAGACTATTGTTTTCAATGACCACCATGAATTTACACCCGAAGACCTTCGCACGATCACTGAAACTTTTAATAACATTGCAAACGCAAACAAAATAATTTTAACAACTGAAAAAGATGCCATGAGGCTCCGCAATGCGGAACTGGAAGAAGCCACGCGCGCATTGCCTATTTTTTATATTCCTGTTCAGGTACAATTTCATCAATCAGATAAAGAACAATTTGAAAATATCGTATTGAATTATGCTAGACAAAATCAAACAAACCGCTTCGTACATCACAGAGAAAACTGATTTCACTCCGGAATTCGGCATCGTACTGGGTTCCGGACTCGGCGGACTCGTGAATGAAATAGAAATACTTCACGCTTTGCCATATACGTCCATTCCGAATTTTCCCGTTTCCACAGTAAAAGGGCATGGCGGCAAACTAATCCTTGGAATGCTGGGAGGAAAAAAAGTAATTGCCCTGCAGGGACGTTTTCATTTTTATGAAGGATATTCAATGCAAGAGGTAACTTTTCCGATCCGCGTTTTTCAGGCGCTTGGAATAAAAAAACTATTACTCTCCAATGCTGCAGGCGGGATGAACCCGAAATTCCATGTTGGCGACATTGTCTTTATCAACGACCACATCAACCTGATGCCATCCAATCCGTTGATTGGAAAAAATCATGATGAACTGGGCCCGCGTTTTCCTGATATGAGTGAGCCTTATGACCCGCAAATGATAGCAGTCGCAAAACAAATCGCTGACAAACACCAGTTCCGCTCACACATTGGTGTGTATGCCGCTGTTTCCGGACCTTGCTTTGAAACCCCGGCTGAATACAGGTACATCAGAACCATAGGTTCAGACCTGGTCGGAATGAGTACTGTTCCGGAAGTCATTGCTGCGCGTCATGGCGGCACACCTTGTTTTGCGGTCAGCATCGTTACAGACCTGGGAGGATTTGAAACTGCACAGAAAGTATCACATGAAGAAGTACTTGAAGTTGCAACAGCAGCAGAGAAAAAGCTCACCACCATCATCAAGGAGATGCTGGCGCAGCTATAAATATTCAGCATTTGAAATTTCCATCCCCTTTTGTTTCAAGAATAGAATCTCAACTTCAGGGTGAAAGCAAATTATTTTTCGACTCGCTGCAGGAAGATCCTCCGGTTTCGATTCGCATCAATCCGAAAAAGAAAATTGAATTCGGCGAAGAAAAAATCCCCTGGTGCTCAACGGGATTTTATCTCGACAAACGTCCGTCCTTTACGCTTGATCCATTATTTCATGCCGGTTGCTATTATGTTCAGGATTCCAGTTCCATGTTTCTTGAACAGGTATTTCTGCAGCTCGGATTGTCAGATCGAAAACTGCTGATACTCGATGCCTGCGCAGCACCCGGAGGAAAATCAACTCACCTTGCTTCACTGATGAGCGAAGACAGCCTGCTTGTCTCCAATGAAGTGATTGGATCCAGAATAACTGTCCTTAAAGAAAACACGATCAAATGGGGATACCCAAATGTATTGATCACTAACAATGACCCTTCCGCATTTTCTTCCCTTGAAAACCTGTTTGATGTAATACTCGTTGACGCCCCTTGCAGCGGTGAAGGCCTTTTCAGGAAAGACCATAATGCCATGGAACAATGGAGTGAATCGAATTGTGAGATCAGTGCTTCACGACAACAGAGGATTCTGACTGCCCTCCTCCCTGCCCTCAAACCCGGAGGCTTGTTGATATATTCCACCTGCACTTTTAATCCTAAAGAAAATGAGGAAAATGTCAAATGGCTTTGTGAGAATTCAGGTATGGAGTGCATTGAACTTGCTATCAATGATGACTGGGGAATTAAAAAAGTAAAAGATAAAAATTGCAGCGGTTACGCTTTTCATCCACATCATGTGAAAGGCGAAGGGCTTTTTATTTCTGTGCTAAAGAAGACAGAAGCCGCTCACCCATCTTTAAAAATGAAAGTCAGGTCTGCACAATTCGCTCCGATCATAAAAAAATTCGGAACACTCGAACGATGGATTGAAGACACTGATCACAAATTTGCGCTCGTTCAGAGGGATGAAATGATCATTGCCCTCAAAAAAGAATGGTTGCCATTGATTGAGTTTCTGTCCGGATGTTTAAGACTTGTTCATTCAGGAACGTGCATTGCTGAATTAA
>JAPLDB010000181.1:0-3928 GCA_026391975.1 Bacteroidota bacterium
AACACTGAACCTGTAATTTTAAATTCATTAACTTTAGAAGTATCTTCCTCTGTTTCATATACTTACTTGGATACGCTTTGCTACTCAATCACCGCTGTAGAAAACCCTGAATTTCAATTAGTTTTCACCATCTATCCCAATCCAGCGAGCAGCCAGTTTGTAATAGGCAGTATGCAGTACGCAATCAAAGAGATCGAAATCTTTAACTTGGTGGGCGCGAAAATTTATTCTGATGAAGCGAGCCATGAAACTTTCAGCGTGAATTGTGACCTATGGCCGGAAGGGATCTATTTTGTGGTTGCGGTAGATGCTAAAGGGAACAAAATCACTGAGATGATTTCGGTTATGAGGTAGGGATTGAATAATATTAGGCTGGGTTAAGTACATTTGACTAAACGGATTGCTTCCCGCTTCGTTCCTCGCGGTCGCAATGACTACATGAGTTGGAGGAGATTGCCCGCCTGAACGTTTCTCCCGATAGCTATCGGGACGGGCAGGCTTCAGTCGTTCCTTCTTGGCAATAACTACATAAAAGTGGAGATTGCTTCAATGGTGCCTCCTTCGCACGGACTACTTTATTTGGGGAGATTGCCCGCCTCAACGAGTCTCCCGATAGCTATCGGGACGGGCAGGCTTCAGTCGTTCCTCCTACGCAATGACTTCATAAAAGCAGAAATTGTTTTAGTTGTGCCTCCATCGGAATGACTACTTTATTTGGGGAGCTTGCCCGCCTGAACGATTCTCCCGATAGCTATCGGGACGGGCAGGCTTCAATCGTTCCTTCTTGTCAATGACTACTTTATTTGGGGAGATTGATTAAGACTTGCCTACGGCATTCTACTTCTTCAAAAACGACTTGCTGTGATGTCGCTCTACTTCTTCCTTTAAATTCCAGGTCATCATGCTGAAGTATGCTCTCGATCTTTTCATCAGCAACTTCAGTGCGCTGTCAGGATGCTCGGTACTCTGAAAAAGGTCTCCGTTTCTCTGCAGGAATTTCTCCTCATAATTGAAACGAACCGCACCGGCATTATTCATGGCTGCATCGCCCATGATGTTGAGGGCGAAGAATTTTTGAGGGTTAGCGGACTTTTCGAAAAGGTTGTTGCCATTGTTAAAGTAAGGAGCACTGTCGAGTGCTAAATTATAAATGGTCGGAAAAATATCTTTATGCGAGCCCCAGCGTGAGGTATCGATCTCAGATTTATATAAATATTTTTCAGGCACATGAACAAGTAATGGAACACTGTAGCGGTAAAACATTTTTGATTCATCAAAATCAAAAAGCATCAGGTTGTTGTGGTCGCCGGTAGCAACAACAATGGTGTTCTCTGCATACGGAGAGTTGTCCAATGCTTCGAGAAACTTTCCAAGACAATCATTGGTGTACTGCAGGTTGATAAGGTTATTGACAGACAGTTCCTCATCCACCTTCAGCTTGCCTTTAATTTCAGGCGACAACTTCACAGGATATGGCTTGTAATGATCCGGCAAATGGAAAGGCGTGTGGTTGGTAGTGGTCAGTGCGAAAATAAATTGCGGGTTGCCTTTCGACTCAGACAATTTCCTGAACACGTCGGTAAAAACATATTCGTCATACACACCCCATTCGCACTCATGCGCTTCCTGATTCGCTTTTTTAATGTCGGCATTCCCTTCAACATATTCGAAATACTGACGCGGAATAAAATTGTTGATGTTGCGCCAGTTTATTTTTCCTCCTGAGATAAAAGTGGTTGCATATCCCTTCTCATAAAAGGGTTTTGCACAGGAAGATTCAAACGTAACATCTGAATATTCAGACTGGGCTACAGGCGTAACCGGCGTGTTGATCATCATCCCTTCAATGCTGTTTATGGTCCCGTTATGTCCTGAAAGAAAATTCCTGAACAGGATGTCACTGTTCCAGTATTTCTCAAGTGAACCCAACAAGTTTATGTCTTTCGAATGCAGATAGAGATTGTTATTGCTCCAGCTCTCCAGCAGGAAGAAGATCACATTCGGCGGAGACCGCTTCACTACTACGTTGGAATCGGTCATTGTATACAGCGAATCCAAACCCTTCACCGGAGTAATAAAGTTTGTTTCCAGGTAATCTTTCAGTGCTGACGGACGATCCTTGTATCCCAGTTCTCCCAAATGATGGAGCACATGATCCATTTGAAATTCATTCTTATGATAAACGATGGCATCCTTTAGCGCAAACACACCATTAATGGGAAGCAGATTGACCTTTGCATTGCCGGAAACGGATGCATCGTCCATCTGAACAGGAAATGTTCCAAAGGAAGACCGAAGGCCAAGAGCAAAAAGAATGATGATTGAGACCGAAAACAAAATTGCCCTCCCGGTTGAAACAGTTACAGCAGAACGATTTATACTTTTCTGAATCTTGGACAACATCCAGGAAAAAATAAAACCGCATAGTATAATTCCAAGAATAACTTTCAGCAAAGGATAATCAGTCCACAATGATTTCATCACAGCAGCGGTGTCATCTTCCATAAAACCGAAAATCTGAACGGTGATGTGTGACTGAAAATAGGTGTAGTAATAGTAGTCTACGATCAATACCAACGTGAAGATCAAAAGCAATAGTGTAATATAAAACTTCTGGATCTTTGCTGTTACAATTGATGACCTCTCCCCTGCCAGACAAATAAAAGATAGTACAACCGGCAATAGCAATCCGTAACAGATGGTTGCTGTGTCAAACCGCAAAGCAGTAATGAAAGCCCTGCCGATGTCACCTGCCCATGTTCCTATTTCCTCTCCTGACAGCACACGGAACATATAGGCAACCCTGTATATAAAGAATATTACAAGTCCAAGGATGTAAACCCTGAGCAGGAATTTCAAATTTTGTAAGAGTCGTTGCGCAGGCAGCATTATCTTTTATCCTTTCCGGTCCCGATCAAACGGGTTGCAAACATTGAATTAAAGAAAGCGAAAAACAGGATACCGGCCTGTCTTTCAAGAATACTTTCCGTTATACAATTCATTGCAATGATAACAACAAACAACATGTAGATCCAGTCTCCGTTTCTCCGGGCCAGCAAAAAAGCACTTCCAAGCATTGCAAGAAGAAGAAACACACCTGTAAGTCCGAGAATTACGGCTGTATGAAGGTACTGGTTGTGCGGACTGATCTTGTTTATGATGCCATATTCATAATGGTATGCTTCGTATTTTTTTTGCAGCTCTTCTTTAATGTCGCCGATTCCAACACCTGCTACAGGATGCTCTGAGATAAGGTCGCCGGCAATTTTCCAGAGATTGTAACGAATGGATGTACTGTTTTCTTCCTTGGTATCAGGATGTTTGATCACTTCTGTTACCTGATCATAACGGTTGAAAAATTTTAGAATTCCCAACTGAAACACCACAGCACAAAGGAAGAACAGTGTAACGGGTATTGCATCCATTTTCACAAACTTTTTCTGCCTGAACATTACAATCGCATAAATAATAAATGTAATAAGGCATGTTGCTAAGGCCGTACGAGCAGATAAAAGAAATAAAGTCAGCAGTTGAAGAAACATGGCCAACATGTAAATATTTCTCAATCCTTTTCCTTCTTCTCTGACCCAGAACAAATCATAAAAAATAAACAGAACGGAAAGATTCAGGTAGACCATGAAATAGGTCGGATGCATTAGCACTGAAAATTTATTGTAGAAAAAGTACTCAGTTGTTCCGTTTGAAAAGAACTGAAACATTGCATTGCCCATGCAAATCAGGGAAGCCAGCAAGGTCCCTGCAATAAATGCTGCCCTTAGCTTTTTCCAGTCATTATCACTGAATGCTAACCCGGCGAATACCACAGGACAAAGGAGGTATGAAAGTTTGATCTGCAGGTCAAAGAATGCATACTTCAAATTCTCCGACCAAAATAAACTCAATACATGATAGGCATAGAATGCGATGA
>JAPLDB010000181.1:4075-12077 GCA_026391975.1 Bacteroidota bacterium
ACCAGTGCAATCGTAGCAACCAAAGGAACAATACCAATAAAAAAAAGAAATGTTATGAGTGAATATAGAATAATGTCCTGTGAAGCCCTGAATGTCTTATTCATCATTGTGTATTCAGGATTTTATCAGCGTGTCAACAATGACCTGGCCTGCATTTCCATCGCCGTATAATTTCTTTGAAAAGTCTCCTTCTTTTTTTCCCATCTGCTCGAATGCTTTGAGAATTTGAATCCTGTCGCTTCCTACAATTACATTGTAACCATGCGTTACCAGTTCAGTACACTCTGTCCGTTCACGAAGCGTAATGCAATGCTTGGAGAAAAAATATGCTTCCTTTTGCAAGCCACCGCCATCTGTCATCACCATCTTACAATCCATAAGCAAACGTATCATATCGATATAGCCTACGGGATCAATTGTTTCAAAAGTAAACCTGAGGTTAAACTCCTGCATTCTTTTTTTCGTTCGCGGATGTAGCGGTAAAACAATCCGGCATTTCTTAGATATTTCATTCAGTGCATCAACCAGACTGGAAAGTATTTCAGGATGGTCCACATTTTCGGAACGGTGAATGGTAACGAGAATAAAATCTTTATCGCGAATACTATCCGTGATCTTAGACTTCTGAAGTGCCAGCTTAGAATTGTACAATGCAGCATCATACATTACATCACCGCTCAATATCATTTTGGTTTTGAAATGATCGTACCCTTCATTGCGAAGGTTGATCATGGCAGCATCTGTCGGACAAAAAAGCACATCAGAGATCCGGTCTACCATGATTCTGTTCAACTCCTCCAGCATATTCATATTGTGGCTGCGCAATCCGGCTTCCACATGCCCGAGCTTGATCCTGTTCTGCTTTGCTACCAGTGCACCGGCAAGCGTGGAATTCGTATCGCCGTATACAAGCACCCAGTCCGGCTTCTCTTTCAGTACAACACCATGCAACTGCTCCATCATTCTGCCCGTCATAACGGGTGCATCCATGTCGTTCAGGTTCAGGTTGTACTGCGGCTTGGGTATTTCAAGCTCAGTAAAAAATATCTCAGACATATTTTCGTCATAGTGCTGGCCTGTATGCACCATCACTTCATCCACATCGCTGTGTTTCTTGATCTCACGGCTCACCACGGCAGCTTTTACAAACTGGGGACGGGCTCCAACAACGGTTAAAATCTTCATTCAGTTAAAACTAAAGTGTCAAAAGTAAGTAGTACATCACTCTGAAAATAAGATATAAATTTCCTTTTATGATTTGGGTTTCTTCGTGCCTTTGTGCCTTAGTGGCAATAACTTAGAAAACGCCACGAAGGCACAAAGTCACAATGTTTCGCAAAATATTCAAATTGAATCACTACCCAAAAGTATTTAAATAAACTTCATCGGATAATTAGGTCCCTGTTTGCTTTCAGGAAGGAAATTACCTTTTCAACTTCCCGGTCACTCATCGCCGGGTTTGTAGGCAAATTAATAATGTGCCGGGCACTGTAATCAGCTACAGGGCAGGAAGTAGCTTCGAAATTCCATCGCTCAAAATTCTTTGTTACCGGGTGAATAGGTGAAATGAACCAATCCCCGATTTCCACTCTTGCCTTTTGCGCTTTTTCAAAAAACAATTTCCTGTCATTCACTAATAACGGGTATTTTAGAAATGCATGTTCCATATTTTCGCGGATAAACGGTACCTGATTTTTTTCCCCTAATAATCACTCTGCATAACGTCTTGCTATTGAAATTCTTTTGTCAATATATTCTTTGATGCGGGCAACCTGACCAATTCCGTGATTCATTTGCACGGTGCTCATGGCCTTTAGATAATCTGCAGGCATCAGGATATCGTTAAGTTCATTATCTGCTGAGGAGCCGATCACCAGTCCCATTTTGCTCAGCCGGCGATATGTTTTCACTGCCATCCAGTATGCTGAAGAATTATTCAGTAAATTCCTCACGGCTATCATTGATCTCAACTGAACCTGATCCTTATATGAAGGCTGAATAAATTGCTTCTCCAAATCACGCAGCCTGCTTATTATCATTGGATCACGCGCATAGGCAAAGCCACCGATACCGGTAGAAAAAGGTTTATTCCACTGGCTGGAAAAAAAAGACGCTTCTGCAATGGTGCCATTGGGCTTTCCCATTGTTTGTCCGCCAAAACCATGGGTACAATCTTCCAATACCCTCAGGTTATTTTTCTGTGCGATCTTCTGAATGGCTTCAATGTCGGGTGGCAATCCAAATGTGTTTTGCGCAAGGATCACTTTTGTTCGCGGATTGATCTTCTCCTCTATCAAATTGACATTGATATTATATGTTTTCCTGTCGATGTCAACGTACACAGGTTTCGCGCCGAGGTAAAGTATTGCATTCGGCACTACCACACATGTAAAAGCAGGAATGATCACTTCATCACCCTCGCCCACATTCATGCTTTTGAGCAATGCATAGAGCGCAACGCGCCCCTTCCAATAGAGGAAAATATTTTCAGGACTCGCCTGCAGGTGATCTGCAATTGATTTTCTAAATAAAAATGAAAGATCAGGTGATGCTGCCAACGGTTTCAGACTTTTCTTATGAGCAAGCGCCAAAGCCCCCAAAGGCAACCAGCTCCGTAACTAACGTGCAATATTAAAAAACCATAAATAAGTGCGGGCATGTACAAAGGTTTTTTTCTTTTGAATGCAATCATCATGGATACCATCGCAATGGCGGCAAGATAAAACACCAGAGGCAACTTAAAGTATGATGAAATCATTGCCAGGAATGGAAGCGACAAAAGGTATAACAGGAATCCAAGCGGCACAAAATGCCGGATTGAAAGTGATCCCAATTGCCCGGTGTAATAAGAAGTCAAAATGACCCATTCGCCATTCCTGAAATTATTTTCAGCGAGTTTATAATATGTGTCACGTGCATAATAGGTGCAGGACACATCAGGCACCAAATATATTTTACCCCCCGAAGCTTTTAAACGTTTGTTCAGTTCAATATCCTGGTTACGCTCAAGCCGTTCATCGTAATATCCGATTCTGTCAAACACCTGTTTCCTGTAGCATCCAAATGGAACTGTATCCGATTCAACCACATCCTTAACACCGATTCGAAACATCGAATTGCCAACACCGAGTGGATGGGAAAGCACTTCAGCAATTGCCTCAGCCTTTAGCGAAGATGAAGAAGGTTTTGTGATCCAAACGCCTCCTACATTATCGGCGTTCAGCTTCTCCTGCCAGTTAACGAGCTTTGAAATATAATCCGGGGGAAATGATGCATGCGCATCCATCCGAATGATGGTATCGCCCTTTGCCATCCTGATACCTTCATTCATTGCAAAAGGGACAGTTCTTTTGGGGTTATTGAATTGTTTTATCCATGGATATTGACGGCTGTATTCACTGATAGTTTCCCGTGTTTTATCTGTGCTTTCACCGTCACCAAAAATCACTTCCAAATTTACTTTAGGAAAATCCTGTGCAATCAAATCATCGAGCACCGTTCTGATGTGCCGCTCTTCATTCCTGCAGGGAATAATTACTGAAACAAACCGCTCTGTCATTTCAAAAATGAATTATATTTTTCCATCATCAGTTTCAGGCAATCATTCCATTCATACTCTCTCTGAACGTGCGCCCTGGCATTTTCTCCCAGTGATTTGCGGAGATGTTCATCACCGATCAGTTTCATGATTGCATCAGCGACGGCCCCGGCATTTTTTCTTGGGACAATGATGCCAGTCTTGTTTTCAACTACTACTTCCTTCAAACCTGCAACATCGGAAACAACTACCGGTTTGCCGCATGCCCCGGATTCAAGTATTGACACTCCGAAACTTTCACTGTCAAGCGTAGAAGGATATACAGCAATGTCGAGTTGATTGTGGTACTCAACAACTTTACTGAAAGGGATTTCTCCTGTGAAGATCACATCCTGTTTCAGACCGAGATCTACAGTGAGTTGTTCCAGGTATTCACGCTGGGGACCGCCACCAACCAACAATAGTTTCATTTGTGTGCCGGGCATTTTCTCCCGTACCATTTTGAAAGCCCTGATGAGGTATTCAACACCGTATTTCTCCTGCATTGTTTTCACCATGCCGATGACAAGTGGATTGCCATCAACGATCTTTTTTACTTCAACAGGTTTGAAAACACTTGTATTGATTCCAAAAGGAACACATTCAACATCTTTTTTGGTAAACTTTTTCGTCTGTACTGCCATCGACTTGCTCGTGGAAAAAATCCTGTCTGCATTTTTAAGGTTGGCGATCAGGATACGCTTCTGTAAAAATCCTTCCTCAGGAAAGTCATAAACATCGGCACCCCATACGGATATCCAAAACGGATGAAAACCGGCAAAGAGACCAAGGAAGCCGTAGCTTGTAGCATAATGTGCATGAACAATATCGGGCTTGAATTTCCTGATGACCTTACGCAGAGATGGTATCAGGCGGAGCATGGAAATTTTTTCAAATGTCTTTTTGTAGAAGATATCTGTGTTAAACCCATGCTCGTCAAAGAGTTCAAAATTGGGAAGTTCCTGATGCCAGGTTGTATATGACTTTCCTATTGAAAAAACGCCAATGTGATAATATGCAGAAAGAGAACCGGCCCACTTCTGGATATGGGGTGAGTTGACGTCGGCCAGCAGCAATATTTTTTTCATAAGAACCCGGAAGGAAAACTGATTTGAATGAGAAATCTTTCTTTCCTGTCAATTAAAACTTTTTCTTTACAACCTGGATATGAGGATCGCCTACATTACTATTGAAAACCCCAATCACCGGCATTCATGGTCAGGAACCAACTACTATATATTACAGTCTATCAGAAAACACCTTGGCACCACTGATACACTCGGTCCTGTTGCACCGCGAATTACGTTATTTTTTCTCAAAGCGCTGAATCAGATCTCCCTGCGATTTCCAGGTAAGCGTTTTGACTACAGGCACTCCGTCATGCTTTCCAAAGCCTGTGCGAAGATCATTCAGCAAAGACTCAACAGAGAAAAATACGATCTGATCATTGCTCCTACCGGTAATGCATTGATTGCCTATTTAAATACCGACATTCCTATTGTCTACATTGGCGACAGAACAGTTGCAGGAGCTTTCAACTACCATGAACAGTTCAGGAACCTTTTTGCATTTTCAGAAAAGCAAAGCCGGGAGACAGACAAACTGGCGCTGGAGAAAGCATCGCTTGTAAGTTTTCCCTCTCACTGGGCAGGAGATTCCGCTATCAAGGATTATGGACTTGCTCCCGAAAAGGTCGCAGTGATTCCCTTTGGAGCCAACCTGGATGAGCAACCGGAATTCAATCCTGGAACACAGAAAAAAGGGGCTGTAAAGCTTTTGTTTGCTGGCACAAACTGGAAGGACAAAGGAGGAGACATTGTACTGGAGGCACATGCTGAACTTAAACGGCGGGGCATTGCCTCAACACTGATCATTTGTGGCAGTAAACCACCGGTGGAGATCAATGAAGCAGATGTGATCGTTGAAGGTTTCCTGAACAAAGATAACCCTGCGGAATACAAGCGGCTTATAGACCACTTTCGCACTGCAGACTTCTTCATTCTTCCCACGAGGTATGAAGCTTATGGATTGGTTTTTTGTGAGTCCGCTGCTTACTCTTTGCCCGTCATTGCAACCAATACAGGAGGAATTCCAACGATCGTAAAAGATGGAGAAACAGGCTTCCTGCTTCCACTTGAAGCCGGCGGAAAAGCATATGCAGAAAAAATAATCATTGCATTGGAACAGCCCGGCTTACTGGAAAAAATGCGGAGAAAGAGTTATGAGAGGTACAAGGAAATTCTGAACTGGGATCACTGGATTGGTGAATTCAAAACCAGACTTGAAAATGCAGGTCTTTTGAAATAAGTTCTGATTCAAAGAAAATCCTATTTGGATTTTAAAAAATAATACGCCCAAAGCAATATGCTGTTAAAGTATTTGCGCTGCACGGCTTTTCTCTCTGTCAACATTTGATTTCTGGTTGCTGCTGCTGCACTTACGCCGCTGTTGTCAAATATCACAACATCACATGTCAAATGCCTGTAACTGATTTTTGATTTGCTCAATACTCTCAGAAAGAATTCATAGTCAGCAACGATCCTGAGGTTATCATCATACAACCCAAAATTATCGAATAGACTCTTTCTTATAAATGTGACCGGGTGGTACAACATGCTATGCAGAAGGTATAACTTTGATAGCTTTTCTGGCGTAAAGTCTCTTCGGTTACTCCCGTTTTCCTCAAATAGAATATTCCCTGAAACGATGTCTTCTCCCCTGCTCCAGGCCTTCATTTTTGTAAGCACGTTTGATTCAGCAAAACGATCCCCTGAATTCAGAAAGAGCAGATACTCGCCGGATGCTTTTGCAATCCCCTTATTCATTGCATCGTAAATGCCTTTGTCCTTTTCAGAAATAAAATGACTGACACAACCCTTATTGGCTTCCACAACCTGCAGGCTGCCATCATCAGATGCTCCATCTACAACAATGTACTCAAGGTCTTTAAAATCCTGCGCACAAACGCTCAGCATCGTCTTTTGCAGACCGGCAGCATTGTTTCTATTGATGGTGATGACAGAAATGAATGGCATATCAATTTACATTAAATGACTCATATACCTTCATGTGGGCTTTGACAATTTTTTCCGGATCAAAACGCTGCTGAGCATCAACAGCAATTTCTTCTTTACGGAATTCGCCGGGATTTGACAAAACGTATTTAATTTGTTCCCTAAGTGAAGAAGCGTTTTTATATTCTGCCAACCTTCCGTTTATTAAACTGATCAGTTCAGGGATCCCGCCTGTATCAAAAGCTACAACGGGAGTTCCGCAAAGCAGCGCTTCACAAATTGTATTCGGAAAATTTTCTGCCAGAGATGGAAGTACGAAAACATCAGCAGCATTGTATATTTCGTTCAGCTTGGCAACATCGTTCACATAATCAAAATTGATGGCTCCGGGAAATGCATTTTTGGTTTTTCCTACGCTGCAGACAACATATTCAGCGCTCATCTTCTCCATTGCAGCTTCAAGATACTGAATTCCCTTTCTGGGATTATCGGAATCCTTTGCAACGAAGAGTATTATTTTTTTATCAGGAGGAATTCCGAGTTTCTTCCTGCACTCATCTTTATCCTTTGAAAAAAATGAGCTTACATCAGCCAAATTAGGAATGGCATGATGTTCCATGCCCCCGAAAATTTTTGACTCTGCTGAACAATTCATCAGCCAGCGCGACGGCGAAATAATCTGCATCTTAATTCCTGCCTCAGAAAGTGTATTCATTTTCAGCCTTTGCATTTCTGATGCATAATTCTCATCAATGGTATTTTTTAACTGCGGACAGGCAATGCAGTTCTCTTTGTAACGACTGCAATCGTCTGCATGGTGACAACCACCCGTAAATGGATTCATGTCATGCAATGTCCATACAACAGGTTTATTTATTTTTCCGAAGAAAGAAGGAAAATCAAGAAACCCGTCACTGACCCAATGCAGGTGGATCAGGTCTGCGTCCTTGACAGCATGATGCGTGGCAAGATCGAGTTCAGAAAATGGAAATGAGAAATGTTCATGTCCGGCGGGACGGCCGGCAAGGTGTGACAAAGCATTCTCCTTTAGCTCATCCTTTTGCAAACCAATTTTAACAAAGGCCCTTTTGATAAAAGAGTTTCTGGCATCATATTGAAAATGCCGGGGAATGTCTTCGCTATGTTTTTGCTTTGTTAGCAAGGTCGATGCTACGCCACTTGCAAGCAACGCCTTGTGCAAGCGCACGGTGGCAATGCCTGCACCGCCAATGTCATTATTGCTCAGGTGAACTATCTTCATTTTTGAAAAAATGAATTAACCTGTTTTCGAAATTCATTTTCATCCCAGTCACGGACCAGAAATCTCGGAAATGAATATGGATTGCTTTTGGAGTGAACGCAGCCGGGAATATTTGCTGAAACAAACTTCATTCCTGCTTTTTTACAAATG
>JAPLDB010000207.1 GCA_026391975.1 Bacteroidota bacterium
ATCAATGGAGGTTTTGATCACAGATGCTTTCGGTAAGAAAATTACTTCCGGATTGGTTTCTTCCGTCAATGGTTTTAATAAAAATGAAATACGGTTACCAAAGATTGCAGCGGCTGTTTACTTTGTAACGCTAACCAATTCAACAAATTCTGTGACCAGGAAATTTTTTATGCAATAAGTCATGAAATACTATTCTCGATTTCGGCTAAAACTATTTTGCATTGCAGTTATTTTGGCTGTTGGATGTTCTCCTACAAAAGTTTTTTCGCAAAATGTTGGTATTGGGACTGCGGCATTCCTCCCCGTAAATCTTCTTGATGTGATGGGAAATGCAGTGATAGGAAGTACGTATTCAGGGGTAAATATTGCTCCGGTTAACGGACTGCTGGTTGAAGGCAATACTGGCATCGGTACCGTTGCTCCCATAAAAAAGCTGGATGTCCGCGGTGATATTCAGGTTGGTGATCCTGTAATCTGGAGCAGCGTTGCACAAGATCACATGATCAATTTTGGCGATCCCAATTATGTTTACATAGGGGAAAGAGGTGCAGATGACAGAATGGAACTAAGGGCCGGAAGGTTTTATTTTAATGTTGGAAATGTAGGTATCGGAACTGCTTTGGCATCTGAAAGACTTGATGTTGTTGGTAATGTAAAGTTCTCCGGGGCATTGATGCCCAATAATCTTGCAGGCACTGCCGGCCAGGTCTTAAAATCTGCAGGTGCTGGTATTGCTCCTGTTTGGGGACCACAGATGAATGGGATAACAGCAATCGAAAAATGGTACCTGGGACCGCAGAATTTCAATGCCAATACGACTTACACATTTACGGTTACCGGTATTCCGGGATGTGATACTTATGCCAGTGTCGTAGTTAACCTCAATGGTGAGTGGGCTACACAACCAAATGTAACAATCCATCATGTTGAGGCGCGTAACGGAGAGATTAGATTCCGCATTTCGAATAATACGTTGCTCACAAATTATGTAGGCATGGATTTTAATATTCTTATTATACGGTAGTGCTATGGTCAGGGCTATTTCATTTGTAGCAATTTTATTTTTTTCTGTTACTGCTTATGCACAAAGCAGCAACATGAACAAGGCTTCGATTTCAAACTCGGAGAACAACGTTGTGGAAATTATTGCGCCTGCTATTCCGTTTGACCGTTTGCACCAGGTTGAAATTGATCCTGCAAATTATCACAAAGTGGTTAACATTGGTGATGGCGACAGTACCATTGATCAGGGTCAGGAAGTTAACATTACAACTTCAGCAGTTAAATCCAATAACAGCATCATTAGTTCGAAAAAGACGGAAGTTCAAAACCCCGTTTTGCGGGGAAGTTCACCGGGAAAACAAAAGATGGTTGAAGTGAGTTTGCCTGCGACCAGGCAAAATTAGGATCGGTAAACTTACTCGTCCGATTTTTTTGTTGTGCTTTCAGAAAGCAACCTGTTATTTTCATCCACAAAAACAAACACGTCCTCGTTGTCGCGTTTCATATAGTATTTTTCACGCGCAAATTTTTCGAGATTTTTATTGTCTGTAAAAAGCTCATTCATTTCAGCTTTGTTCTTCTCGATCTGCTCGATAAAATAATCGCGTTCATTTTTTAACTCACTTAGTTTGTTACGATAGGAACGTTGGAGAATGAAATCATGTTTATCGAAAAAAGTAAGCCACACCAGGAATCCAAGAA
>JAPLDB010000217.1:0-3290 GCA_026391975.1 Bacteroidota bacterium
GAACAGCATCGTATATAGGAAAATTGACAAAAATCCCAGTTACCGTTATTATTTAACAGGAGTTATTGTGAAAATGATTGGCTCTATTGCCATTTGCCTTGTCTATGTTTTCTATTATCAGGGCGGTGACACAACCAGTTACTACCACGATTGTGTTTCTATTTCCAAGGCATTTATTAACCACCCTTTTCAAATGATCCGGCTTACCATTTCCGGCGTTGACTTGCAGGTATGGACCTCATTTGACACCGAAACCGAATGGCCTGTTTACTCTTACGACCTTCATGCATTTTGGGTTGATCGACTGGTTTGGCCCATTTGCTTCCTGAGTTTTAGAAGTTATATAGGAACCACAATGCTTCTTTCATTTATTTGCTACCAGGCAATCTGGAGGCTGTACCAGACCCTTGTATATGAATTCCCCACGCTTCAGCGACAGATGGCGATAGCAATGTTCTTTATTCCTTCAGTTGTTTTTTGGGGTTCAGGAATATTGAAAGACTCAATAACTTTTGCGGCAGTTTCATTATTTGTTTCTTCCTTTCATCAAATAATTAAATTGAAATTAAACGTGATTTTAAATATCCTATATATTTTATTTGCGGCTTTCCTCTTACTTAAAATCAAACCCTACATATTTTTTGCCCTTCTTCCCGGAACCATCATTTGGGTAGCGGGCTATTATTTAGGTAAACTTGAGAATAAACTCCTCAGGGCTACCATTGCACCTTTGCTTTTAGTAATATCCATAACAACAGGATATTTTGTCCTCGGTGTAATTGGAAGTTCATTGGGTGATTACAGGGTAGATAACGTGCTGAACAAAGCAGTCACCACACAACAGGACCTTAAGCAGGATTACTATGGCGGTGCATCCTTTGATATTGGTGATTTCGACCCGACAATTTCAGGAATATTAGGGAAAGCGCCGGCTGCAATTAACGCAGCGCTTTTCAGACCCTATCTGTGGGAAGGGTATAACCTTGGCATGCTTATTTCTGGGATTGAAAACTTTATTCTGCTCTTACTCACCATCTATCTTCTTTTAAAGATCAAAATCTATAACCTTTTCAGGCTGATGTTCAGGCACCACTTTCTTTTCTTTTCGGTAACTTTCAGCATGTTCTTTGCTTTTTCAATCGGATTAACAACCAGTAATTTCGGCGCCCTGGTTAGGTATAAAATACCTGCGATCCCTTTGTATGTTGCAAGTTTATTTATTATTAAAGAAACCTACGACAAACTTAACAAAGAGGATAAAGAGCGTCTATTCCTGGCTGAACAGAAAAAACCATTTGTTCGATCCTGAAACATTAATTTAGTTCTTCGCTGTAAACCTTCGCATATACTTTCTCAGCCTGTTTATAGTTTCTGTAAGTGTGTGCAATGTTCCTTATTTTTAGACTCAGCATTTTAGGATCAACGTCACAAAGCAGGTTATTGATTACCTGAATTGCCTGATTATAATTCTGCGTGTCAAATTTACGTAGAACAGCTCCTGCATTATTATTTTCGATCAGGTCTGAATCATCAGAAATATTGGATGGAATAACTACGGGCAAACCCAATGCCCAATATTCACCATCCTTAACCGGAGTACAATATTTTTTTGTCGGAATTGGCTTGACAGGAGTAATGGCGAAATCACCAAGCCCAATATAGTCGGGTATGTCGGCATGCGAAACAAAACGAACTACGATTTTTCCTCTGTCAACCATACTACTCCTGCACCATTGTTCAATCTCTGTTATATCATGAGATGTAAGCAACAGCACCCTGAAACGATCTCCCCAAAAAATTTCGCATGCTTTAAAAAAGTCAAAAACCTCCTTGGTAAGGTAAATACCGCCAAACTTTCCTGCGTATACACAAACAACCTTATTCTCAAATTTAAACTGCTTAATGAGTTCATCGTTTTTTTTTCTGCCAATAGAAAAAGCGTCCAGGTCAACGCATGCAGGTTTTACATAGAAATTCTTGAAAGTAACACCATATTTTATTTTGGCATAGTTTTTCATTTCTTCTGTTGCACTGATTATTACCTGAGCATGCTTTGATAATTTCTTTTCTAAGTAGAATAGGTACTTGAACTCAATGCTGTTCTTACTCCATGTTTCATTTTCAACCATTGCCTCTGCATGAGGCTCATAGCTGTCAATGATCAGCTTTTTGCCGGTAAAAATTGAAAGAAGATAACCAAAAGAACCTGCCGGAGTGCACCAGGCATGGATAAACTTGATCCTGAAGATGAAAGAAAAAAAGATGAAATATAAACCAGTCCCTAGCCAATGGAGAAGACTTACAAAATTTAGTTTCCTGTACTTTATTGTTATTAGTCTGATCCCAAAAAGGCGTAAACGCGCTTTGACCTGGCACTTTTCATCAATGCTCATCTTTTGATGATCCTGCTCAATTGTTATAAGGAATATCTTACTGCCCCGTGGGAGCTGATCAGAAATAATCTTAAGATATGGCAATGTATACGCCTGAATAAGTGCATCTTTATAACTCCAGTATGTAACTACCAGGATGTTTTTTTTACGTGCCATGAATGATTCGCCTAATAATTTTCCTTCCAACAATTATCTTCCCTAACAGAATTATGTATTTCATCCTTAGTCCGCCTTTGAGGATAGCGTTTTTTACAAATTGCAGCGACATCTTGCGGCTTCCATCAAGGTATGTATGAATCGCACAGAAATAATTTGCATGTGCGGCAAGTCTCTTCAAGTTTTCCGGAGTCAGCTCAATATTACTGATAATCCATTCAAGAGCCAATTTTGTCTTGATAACGAGCAGTTCATTATTACTCCGCATAGATCTGTCGTCATGGTCAAGCATCAGCAGGGTTACTTTATCAATAAGATATAATTGCTGGTGCCTCAGGTTCTTTAAAAAAAACAACCAGTCTTCTTTAATTGCCAACTTCCTGTCCTCTTCAAATAAAGATAACCCTTCATTGCCTTTGCGAACACAAACATTACATCCAAAAGGATTACCATCAAGAAAAAGTAAATAATCATAGTAGCCTTCTTTAAAATTACCAATCGATGAAGACTTTCTCGTTCCATCTGAAATAAACTCATACTTGGTTGCAATAAAGTCAGGTCGGTCCAGTGTGGATATTTTCTTGTACAATGTTTCAAGGTGATCCGGCAGCAGTCTGTCATCCGAATCTAGAAAAACAACATACTCGCCTTTTGACTCCCGAAAACCCCTGTTTCTTGCTGCGCCTCTCTCCAGATTTTTCTGATGAATTATTCTGATTAAATCATCTCCGGAATAAAGAT
>JAPLDB010000217.1:3297-4038 GCA_026391975.1 Bacteroidota bacterium
TCAAAACTCCTGAACTTCTGATCAAGAATACTTTGAATGGTCGCCTGAACAAGATGAAATCTGTTATAGACCGGAACAACCAGACTGAAAAAAGGATTCATCGGATTATCCTCTGCCATTTATCGGGTAATTTTTCTGAATAATTTTATAAATGTCGCGGGATAATACTTAGCCCGAATTGAAATTTTTTCAAGATCCCGGGTTGAAAAAAAAATTCTATCCATTGAACGAATTAGCGATAAACGCATAGAAGCTTTTTTTGTTTCAAGAAATTGGTAACTGAGGTGCGACATGAAATCCAGGAAATACAAAACGATCAACTTAATATCTTGCTGACTAAAAAGATGCTTATGAAGGTAGACGTCATTCCCATCTGCATATAATTCACATGCCCTCAGGTCTTCAATATAATCACCACCCCAATTTACCGATCGGATAAATTTTGAAAAGACATTGACCCATTCAGCTTCGAAATAACGTATTTGGCTCATGGTTTTGCTTCCCTCATGAAGCCTGTATTTTGAAAGCACTTCATCTACTGGTGTTATTTCAAAGCTCAATGCAGCACGGATCAATAAATCAAAATCCATTGCAAAATGTAAATCTTCCCTTAGATAGCCCTTTTCATCAATGAGTCTTTTTCTGAAAAAAGAGGATGGTTGTGGAAAAGGAATAACTGAATAATATCGAAGATGAATATCTTTCATTTCAGCGCCCTTGATCGCTCGCTTTCCTTTCGAA
>JAPLDB010000177.1 GCA_026391975.1 Bacteroidota bacterium
CGTACGAATCTGGGCTTATCGTAGTCTTCCATATTACATTTAATATTGAATCTGTCTTAATGATAGTTGTACCTGGACAAATAATGAAAATATTGCCAAAACTGTTTTGATAAAAATCAGAAACGGAATTGCTATCTATTGTCTTGTTCCAAAGAATTGCAAACTGTTCGTCAAATCTGGTGAGTAGCATCCCGGAACTAATATTTGATGCAAGCAGGTACCCGCCACCCACTGCATGTTTCATGCAGGCAGCTTGCTGTGAAGGAAAAGGATGATACAACAATTGAAACTGCTGTTGTCCTTTCGCGCTTAGGCAAAAAAGAAAAAAGAGCAGTTGAAAAATATTTTTCATCCGGATGTTATTTGTCAGCACAGCGAAAGTATAATTAATTCTTTCCCATCAAAGCGCCCTTTTTGCCAAGAGATTATAATCATGGGTGAACGATCTCTCCAAAAGTAAAAAAACACCCGATTGACTCCACAAGTTCCAATTGCTCAATCCACCGGGCACTTATTCGTAATTCGTATTTTAGTACTCCATTCGTACTTCGGTGAGATCTTTATACTTCGACAGCCTTCGCAGTATTCCTAAACACAAACTCATGCTTCTTATCCACATCCAGCTCAATCACATCATCCTTATTCACCTTGCCGGATAAGATCTGCTTTGAAAGCTCATTCAATACTTTCTTCTGCAAAACTCTTTTCAACGGCCGCGCCCCAAATTGCGGATCATATCCAAGCTGCGCCAGCCAGTCAACCGCATCAGGCGTGAAGCTTATAGACATGCCGTTTTGTATCACTAACTTTTGAAGTTGCTTCAACTGCAGTTCAACAATTTCCTTTACCTCTTCACGTGAAAGCGGTGTGAACATAATGATCTCATCAATCCTGTTCAGGAACTCGGGACGCATCGTCTTCTTCAAAAGATCAAATACTTTCATTTTAACTGTATTCCAATTTTTGTCGGATTCCTTTCCCCCTTCTTTCCCCTCTTCTTTCCCCCCTTCTTTCCCCCCTTCGGGGGCTAGGGGGCCCGGGCTGTATTCCTGTATGATGTGCGACCCAATATTAGACGTCATCACGATGATCGTATTCTTGAAACTGGCCGTGCGTCCTTTATTGTCTGTGAGACGGCCGTCATCTAAAACCTGAAGAAGGATGTTGAACACATCAGGATGCGCTTTTTCTATTTCATCTAAAAGCACAACAGAGTAGGGGCGCCTGCGAACGGATTCAGTCAGTTGTCCGCCTTCATCATATCCTACATATCCCGGAGGTGCGCCGATCAGCCTTGAAACAGAATGCTTTTCCTGGTATTCACTCATGTCAATGCGCGTCATTGCATTTTCGTCGTTGAAAAGAAAATCAGCGAGTGCTTTTGCCAGCTCAGTTTTACCCACACCTGTTGTACCGAGAAATATAAATGAACCAATCGGTTTCTTCGCATCCTGCAATCCCGCACGACTTCTGCGTACTGCATCGCTCAATGCGGCAATCGCTTCTTCCTGTCCGACCACACGTTTGTGCAGTTCTTCTTCAAGGTGTAATAATTTTTCACGTTCACTTTGCAGCATCCGTTTTACAGGTACACCTGTCCAACGGGAAACTACTTCTGCAATATCTTCAGCGTCTACTTCTTCCTTTATCAATGCGGTTTCGCCCTGTTGTTTGGCAAGCTGCTTTTCAAGGTCGTGCAGATTCTTTTCTGCTTCTTTGATCTTTCCATAGCGGATCTCAGCTACTTTTCCGTAGTCGCCGGCACGCTCTGCCTGTTCTGCTTCAACTTTGTAATTTTCTACACTCTCTTTAGTGGTTTGGATCTGAGTAACAATTGTGCGTTCAGATTCCCACTTCGCCTTTACCTGGTTCCGCTGATCGGTAAGGTTGGCAATTTCTTCATTCAGTTCGCTCAGCCGTTTCTTGTCATTTTCTCTCTTGATTGCTTCACGTTCTATTTCCATCTGCATAATTCTGCGGTTAATCTCGTCCAGTTCTTCCGGAACGGAATCAATTTCAAGACGCAATTTTGCAGCAGCTTCATCGATCAGGTCAATGGCCTTGTCGGGAAGGAAACGGTCGCTGATATAACGTTCGCTCAACTCCACTGCGGAAATGATCGCTTCATCTTTAATGCGTACTTTATGATGTGTTTCATAACGCTCTTTCAATCCGCGAAGGATTGCAATGGCGTCCTGTGTATCGGGCTCTTCCACCATTACTTTCTGAAAACGCCTTTCAAGGGCTTTGTCCCGCTCAATATACTTTTGGTATTCAGCAAGCGTTGTTGCTCCAATGGCGCGCAATTCTCCGCGTGCCAGTGCAGGTTTCAGGATATTTGCAGCATCCATGGCGCCTTCGCCTGCTCCTGCACCTACAAGGGTATGTATTTCGTCTATGAAAAGAACGATATCACCTTCTGCACTGATTACTTCTTTCACTACTGCTTTCAACCGCTCTTCAAATTCACCTTTGTATTTCGCCCCGGCAATGAGTGAACCCATGTCCAGCGAATACACCTGCTTGCTTTTCAGATTCTCAGGCACATCACCATTTATGATCCTGTGTGCAAGTCCTTCTGCAATGGCAGTTTTTCCGACGCCCGGTTCACCGATCAGTATAGGATTGTTTTTCGTCCTGCGTGAAAGGATCTGCAGCACCCTTCTTATTTCATCATCCCGGCCGATCACAGGATCCAGCTTTCCGCCACGCGCAAGTTCATTCAGGTTGCGGGCATATTTGTTCAGGGAATTATAGGTTTCCTCAGCACTTGCGCTGGTCACCTTTTCTCCTTTGCGCAATTCTTTGATAGCAGAGACCACATCTTTCTCATTCACGCCTTCACTACGCAGCAATTGCGCAGTCTTTTCTTTGCCATGGAGAATGCCCATGAAGATATGTTCAAGGGCTACAAATTCATCTCCGAAAGTTTTCAGATAAGCAACGGCTTTTTGCAATGCCTTATTGCCGTCATCAGAGAGGTATTGGTTACCACCGGAAACGCGTGGATAGCTCTTTACGAGTGTATCAACTCCATTCACAATGTTGTTCACGTTGGCATTCACTTTCTTCAGGATAAAGGGAATGACGTTCTCATCCACATCCATCAGCCCTTTTAAAAGGTGTGCCGGTTCAATGCTTTGCTGTTCATTATTCGCCGCCAGCTGCTGCGCCTGTTGCACAGCTTCCTGCGACTTAATGGTAAAGTTGTTTAAATTCATGGGTACGAAATACTAATTATTACTAATTTACTAATTACGAATTCACCTAATCACCTAATCACCTAATCACCTAATCAACCAATCAACTACTCAACTACTCACCCTCTACTCAAATACACAGCCACACCACCAACACGAAGGTACACTGAACACTTTGTCAGTCTATGATATTTGTCACCGCCAGAATGACGAATGTAGCTATTGGATACTGACGGAATAACTATATTTACACAAATGAATTATAAGGCCGTTGAATTTTACGATGCTGATACTGAAAAGCAGGAAATCCTGGTTGCATATCTGGCTGAAGCCGGATTTGAAATGTTTGAGGAAACTGCTGACGGACTTAAGGCATTTATCGGGGAAGGGAATTACGATGAAGTAAAGCTCGAAGAAGAAGTGATATCTAAATTTCCTGACATCAGCTATTCTGTTTCTCAAATTCAACAGCAGAACTGGAATGAGCTATGGGAGAAAAACTTTGAACCCATGCAGATCGGTGATGTGTACATCCGTGCGCCTTTTCACGAAAGCAGGCCGGGGGTGAAGCATGAGCTGATCATTGAGCCAAAGATGTCTTTCGGCACAGGGCATCATGCCACTACTTCGCTGATGATCCTTGAAATGCTGAAGACGGACTTTCATGGAAAGACTGTCCTGGACATGGGTTGCGGCACCTCTTTGCTGGCCATTCTTGCTTCTAAGATGGGAGCGAAAAGCATCCTGGCCATTGACATAGATGATTGGGCTGTAGAGAACTCAATTGAAAACTGCGCCAGAAACAATGTCCATAATGTAGAAGCTATAAAAGGAGATGCTTCTGCGCTTAAAGAGAAACACTTCGACATCATCCTTGCAAACATCAACCGCAATGTACTCCTGGAAGATATGCCGGCTTATGCTAATGTATTACCTGCCGGCGGACAAATTCTTTTCAGTGGGTTTTACGAGTCAGACATGGAGGTAATTCAAAATTCCGCTGCCGCCAATGGCTTTCAGTTTTTGAATAGCGATGCTATGAATCAATGGGCAGTGATGCGCTTTTCGAAAATGGGTGATTGATGTTTCATTTGTACAAAATTCGTTATTCGTAATCCCGATAGTTATCGGGACGTATCCATTCGCTATTCGTACATCCATTATTCGAACATTCGTACTTAGTATATTGGTATATATTCGTACTTAGTATATTCGTATACATTAGTATTTAGTACTCAGTACCCTATCAACATTCGAGCGTTCATATTTCCCCGTCCCATCCCCTGAAGCCACAGCTCATGCAGATACATTTGCCGCAGCTTCCGCTTTATGATTCCCGAAACAATATCAATGATCCTTTGGATAACATGCATCACTTGCGCTGTCATCCACCTGCTTTTTTTTCTGTTCACTTTTACAAAGCTTTCTTTTTACAAGGCAAAGGACAAACAGGGTTTGAGGCAGCCTGTTTCAGTGATCATTTGCGCGAAGAATGAAGTGAACAACCTGCGCAAGCACCTGCCACTCTGGATGGAACAGGCCTACCACGACTTTGAAGTGATCGTTGTGAATGATTGTTCATGGGATGAAACGGAAGACTTTCTGAAAGAACAAAAATCGATATATCCTCAGATGAAGGTTGTCACCATACCTGAGCAGGACAAATACAGGCATGGGAAGAAGTTTGCAGTTGCGCTCGGAATAAAGGCCGCCAAAAATGAAGTATTGCTTTTCACAGATGCTGATTGCAAACCTGCAGGAAAAAACTGGATCGCCCTAATGCAGGACAGCTACACGCAAAATACAGAGATCGTACTGGGCTATGGCGCGACGGAAAAGGAGAAAGGCTTTCTCAACCGCCTCATCCGGTTTGATGTTTTTCAGACAGCAATGCAGTATTTTTCCTTCGCACTTTCAGGGAATGCTTACATGGGCGTAGGCCGCAACATGTCCTATAAGAAGGCCATGTTTTTCCGCACGAAGGGATTCGCACGGCACAATCACCTCCTGAGCGGCGACGATGACCTCTTTGTTAATGAGAATACAAATCAGGTAAACACAGCTGTGCAAATAAATCCTGAGTCTTTTACGTTTACTGAAGGCAAAAAGTCCTTTGGCGAATGGATGAAGCAAAAGTCAAGGCATGGAACCACTGCAAAGTATTACAAAGGGAAGCACAAGTTTCAGCTTGGCTTGCTGGGATTGACCAATCTTATCTTCTTTCTGCTCTTGATAACTTTGTTGATAGTTCGTTTTCAGTGGAAGGCAGTGCTGTTACTTTATGGCATAAAATTGATGATGCAATGGGCGATCAGTTTTGGGGCTGCAAAGAAGCTGGAGGAAAAGGATTTGATGTGGATTTATCCTGTCCACGAAATTATTTATACGTTTTTGCAACCGCTATTTTATCTCTCTTCATTATTCACTAAAAATCAAACATGGAAGTAAATCCGAACTTATCAGAGAAAGCACAAATAGATTTTAAGCTTGTGGGGCATGCCATGAAGGGGGACCAGAAGGCCTATGCAGAGTTGATGCAGCGCTACAAAGACTCGATCTATTTCATGCTGTTGAAAATGGTGAATAACAGGGACGATGCTGATGATCTCACCATTGAAGCTTTCGGCAAAGCATTTAAGAACCTGCATCAGTACACACCGGACTATGCATTCTCTACATGGCTTTTTAAGATTGCCACCAACAATTGCATTGACTTCATCCGCAGGAAAAGAAAGATGACGTTCAGCATTGACCAGGGTATTGAAAGCGAGAACGGTTCTGAAATGCAGTTTGAGATCAAATCACCGACACTTGATCCGGAAGAAAGGATGATTAAGAAGCAGAAAGCAGTCCTCATGCATGAAGTCGTTGACAAACTGAAACCCCGTTACCGCAGACTGGTAGAGCTCCGTTACTTCCAGGAGCGCAGTTATGATGAAATTGCAACTGAACTCCAGCTACCTTTGGGGACAGTGAAAGCCCAGCTTTTCAGGGCAAGGGAATTTCTGTATCAGATATTAAAGACTGACCAGGAGAAAATATAACTGATCTGCAGAAACACTTTTTAGGAATGGTTGTATCTCAGCCTTCTTCCTTCTTCACTCTTCACTCTTCAATCTGCACTCTTTCTTCTTTCTTCTATACTCTTTATTCTTTATTCTTTATTCTTTATTCTTGCATCTTGCACCTTGAATTCTGCATTCTGCATCAATCCTTAGCCCCCCATGTCCCCCGGCGTTGACTTATTAACTCATTATTTCCCCGCACTGTCTCAAACGCAACTTGAGCAGTTTGATTTGCTCCTGCCGCTTTATAAGGAATGGAATGAAAAGATCAACGTCATTTCTAGGAAGGATATTGACCAGTTGTACGAGCGGCACGTATTGCATTCGCTGGGCATTGCAAAGGTGGTCTCGTTTGCTGACGGAACAAAGGTAATTGATGCCGGAACCGGCGGTGGTTTTCCCGGAATACCGCTGGCCATTTTGTTTGCGGATGTGCAATTTCATCTTGTCGATTCCATCGGAAAAAAAATAAAGGTTGTAGATGAAGTAGTTTCTGCACTTCAGTTGAAAAACGTTACCACAGAACATGGCAGGGTAGAAGGTCGAGGACAGAAATTTGATTTTGCCGTGAGCAGGGCAGTGGCGCCATTGGATGAAATGATCTATTGGTTAAAGCCATTAATATCAAAAGGAGAATCGGGTTCATTGCCCAACGGCATGCTCTTTTTAAAAGGAGGCGACTTAAAAGAAGAGATCACCGCCGCCGGAAAAAACGTTAAGATCTTTGAGCTGAAAGATTTTTTTAAGGAAGAATTCTTTGCAGAGAAAAAGGTGCTGTACGTAAGGACTTTCTAGAACCATTTTTAACCGGCTGAGATAATTTATGGGAGATAACGGAAGTCCGTTTCAATACTAATTCCGGAATCTCCCATTACTCAATTTAGTAATACTGTCATTCCGAACGCAGAGAGGAATCTGTTGAAAGCACTTACGCATTACAAAGGTTCGATTTGAAAAACATGGTCCTCATAAGCTGGATTTTATAAAGATTGCGTTTCATGTTAACGACCGCTCTTAAAAGATCCCGACCCGGTCTAGCCTAAGGCCAGAACTGTGTCGGGATAACAGTCATGGAGGGATAAAATGGGTGATGAATCCTGTCTAATTCATTGAGCATGCTGTTATCTCCCAAGTGTTACGGTTAAAGTCTGTCATTCCGATCTCGGATCAGACGAAAGAGGAATCCGCTCCACAAAATCTAATACGGGTAAATCTGGCAGTGCTATTATATAATATCCCAATTGATAATTAGCATTACGCTGCCTCCTAAATTGCAATATGGTTTAGCATCCTATAGGTTATCAGGTTTATTTATCCACATGAAAGTTTACAATTCAATTTTTTCCTGATTGAAATAGTGGGAAACCCCTGCCTTTCATAAAACTTCCTCCTATATTTGCGTGTATGGGGATAG
>JAPLDB010000012.1 GCA_026391975.1 Bacteroidota bacterium
TTCAACCTGAAAAGGCGACTTTTGGTATAATTCATTCTCAAGCACAGTTCCTTTAGCGTAATAGCTCACATTCAAAGGCATGCTATTGATTGCCCTGGCAATAATAACCCTGGACTTTAGTAATTCTACATCTCCTGCAAGCTGGGTCTGGGTTATCCCAAGACCATTTAACATGTCAGAATTGTTTATATTAAGTACTGCGTTAGCATTATTAACGACGCCTATTTTAATAACGGAGTGGGCCTGAAAAGTTGGAGCTGTATACCTGAGATAGAGATATGAAAGTAGAATTGCTGCTGTCACCATCATGATAATCCAATAGAAATTTTTACGGGCAATGATTGCAAACAACTTTGCATCAAAATCCGAATTCAACTGGGTTATTCGCTTCTTCGCCATATTTCTATTTCACAAAATTCATTATCAAAAGCACACTGGTGATGATGGAAATAAATGGTGTAAGTTGGGCAAGCACCTTGATCTTGTAATTTGGTGTAGCTTCAATATAAATTATATCATTTGAACGAACAGTGAGATCAGAGGCCATCACTCCTTCAAGTGTTGACATATCAATTATTCTGACAGTCGGATTGCGCAAGTCACCCCGAAGCACTTTTATACGCCAGGCTTTGCTGTTATCTGTAAGTCCACCGGCAAGTGCAATTACTTCAATAATGGATGTGTTATCATTCACTATGTTTACGGTCGTTCCCTTGCCACCGTCAGCAAAAAACACATAAGCATGCCGGTTAATTATTTTTAACTGAATAAAAGGATTGATATAGTATTTTGAATAGACTTTTTCCAATTCTTTCTCAGCTAATTGAATAGGCTTCCCGCCAAGCAATACACTACCAAGTATTGGGAGTTTTACAAGGCTGTCTTTTTCAACAAGGTAATTAATGGCTTCTGTTCCGGCACTAGCTACAGAATTCGTTACATCTACCAATTTAAACCCGTCAATTGTAAAAAAGTGCATTTCTATGCGATCTCCGGGGGATATTATGTATTCACTTTTATATGTGCCTGTAGTATCAACAACATAAGGATAATCTTTCGGGGTCTTAAACATTACCTGAGGGTTAAGAAACCGGCAGGACATTAGAAAAAGAAGTGGAAAAATGAATAAAAGAAGTCTGCGCATACGTGCTTTTGGCAAGGTGAACAAAAATAGAACTTAAAATCAGAGTCAAAAATTATTTTTTGACTGATCGATCAAAACCTGCCGCGATTCTCCAATAATTTGCCGTAAAGTGATTTTACATCGCTCACCAGGCGCGTATAATGAAACTTATTTTCAACATTTTGCCTGCTCTTTTGAATCATTTTGTTTCGAAGTCCTTCACTTTCAACAAGGTTTAACAAGTGATCAGAAAACCCTGAAATATCATTGCTTTCTGACAGAAAAGCCGTTTCGTTCCGTATTACTACATTTTCAATGCCGCCAACATTGGTACTGATAATTGGCTTTTGTGCGGCCTGGGCTTCAATGAGACTCACCGGTGTACCTTCATTCAATGACGTCAAAGCAATAATATCCAGCCCGGCCATTGCCCTTTCCACATCCTTCATCCAGGAAGTGAAAGTAAGAGTTGACTTTACTTGCTGCTCAGGAAAATAAGTGAAATCAAGGTTGAGCACTTTGCACTTCGAAAACAGGCTTTGTAAATCCTCTCCGTCGCCAATGATGAAGGCCCTGACTTTTTTTGTTGTTCTTCCCAATATGTTCTGCATTACATTTAAAAACATATCGTGGTTTTTCACCGGAACAAGTCTTCCAATAATTCCAACTGCCAGTTCATCGTCTTCAAGAAAATACTGAGAGCGGAAAGACTTTCTTTTTTCTTCCATATTTTCCCAAAACCGGCTCAGGTCGAAACCGAGGGGCACTACTTTGATTTTTTCAGGGGCACATAATTTAAACTGGATGGCAAGTTCTTCTTTTTGAAAATCGCTGATTGCAATGATTGCTGAAGATCTTTTAGCAAGGTAACGCTCAATTCCTAAAAACACCCTGGTTTTTATCGGATTGAAATATGAATGAAATACATGGCCATGAAATGTGTGTACAATAACAGGAACCTTCATATTGTGTGCAGCCAGTCTTCCAAGGGTACCTGCTTTGGCAGCATGCGTATGTACGATATCGGGTTTAAAATCTGCGATTGTTTTTTTGATCTTTTGATATGCAGCCCTGTCTTTTGAAAAATTGATCTCGCGGCTCATTTCCGGAAGCTGGATGTAATTTATTCCAAGTTGCTCACAGATAAACTCGGAACTTTCTTCTGAATCCATCTTTGTTCCGGCAACCAAAAGTGTCTCATACTCAGGCGCCAGGTATTTTGTCAGCAGTGCGGCATTGAACGTAGGTCCGCCCAGGTTTAATCTGTTTATGATTCGGAGTACTTTGGGCATATCTATTAAATGTGCAATGTGTAAATGTGCAGAAATGCAGATATGCAGATATGGTACTCAGAACTAACTATTGAAAGGCATTTCATTAGCATATCTGCAAATTTTCATTTTTGCATATTGGATCTCCACCAGTATTGAAAGACAATCAATCCCCAGACTCTTGCAACTGAATCGCCGGGGCTATTGCTGTAGAGCTGATCAAGGAGTTTTTTTATTTCCGGATAATCGAAAATATTCTGGCTCGAGATAAATTTTTCAGAAAGCAAATCATCTGTGATCATGCTTTTGAGTTCAGTACTGAACCATTTCAACAAAGGAACTTCAAAGCCCTGCTTGCTTCTGGAATACAACTCTTCAGGTAACAGGTTTCTGAATGCATCACGCACAATTTTTTTCCGGCCATGTGCATCTAGCTTGCTCTCTTCAGGAAGTGAAAAAGCAAAATCAACGACAGTATAATCAAGGAAAGGCGTCCGTACTTCCAGCGAATTGGCCATACTCATCAAATCCACCTTCATAAGCATGTCGTTGGGCAATACGAGGTTCATGTCTGCAAGTAAAACTTCATTCATGTCTCCATCTTCATGAATGAGCCTGAGGATCTCATCCTTTCTTCCGGAATATTCAACTATTCTATCGAATGAGGTTAACGTTTTCTTTTTCAGTAAGGCCTCACAATCCAGCGGAGAAGAATAGCCCGCCCAGCTCCAGTATCGCTCTTTTTTGCTTTGCTTCAGGCCCTGAGAAAATTTACTGAGCTGTCTGATTTTATTTCCTGCTTTCGAATTCCGTGATTGCGGCAGCATATTCCAAACCGGCTGAAGCATTCCAACAAGTGATCCTGCCATTCCTCCTTCTCTAATCTTCAGTTCAGCTGCATGTTTATTATATCCACCGAACATTTCATCTGCTCCATCACCGCTGAGGGCAACGGTTACATGCCTTCTCGTATGCTGACTAAGTATATGGACATTCAGTGCGGATGAATCAGCAAAGGGCTCATCAATGTAATCAAGGGCGGCATGAAGGTTTGCAAAAAGGTCATCCGTAGTGAGTGAAAATACGGTATGATCACTTCCGATTTTTTTTGCAACCAGGTTTGCATACCGTGTTTCATCGAACAATGGTTCGTCTTTAAAACCAATAGAGAATGTTTTGAGGTGATTCGTATGCCTTGAAGCAAGTGCGGCAATTACAGATGAATCAATACCGCCACTTAAAAAAGATCCCAGTGGAACGTCGCTGATCAGTCTTCGCTGCACTGAAGACTCCATCAAATCAAACAGCTTTTTCTGCTGATCAGCATAACTCAGCTCAATTGATGATTGTTTTATCTCATAATACTTTTCTGTCAGTTCAGGTGATTCCTCATCCGCATCGTATTTGGAATCCTGTATTGTAAACTTCCCGCTGCTGGCAAAGAACTTTAAATAAGTTCCGGGCAATAACTTGCTTACATTTTTGAAAATGGATTGTGGTGCAGGAATATAATTCAGCTGCAAGTAGGTAAACAATGAAATCTCATCGATCTCCTTTGGAATTCCCATTGCGATGAGGGACTTCATCTCGGAGGCAAACATCAGCTTTTCATCGTCTTTGTAAATCAGCAGCGGCTTCACTCCCATCCTGTCCCTGGCAATAAAAACAGTTTGCTCCTGTTTGTCATAAATGGCCAGGGCGAAAAAACCATTTACACGCTTCAAACATTTTTCACCTTCAATGATGTACAGGTAAAGCAGCACTTCCGTATCACTTTCCGATTTCAGTTTATATCCTTTATCAAGTACAAACTGCCGGTGCTCTTTGAAATTAAAAAATTCCCCGTTGAAAATGATGGTGTAACGCCCGGATTCGTCATGCATGGGTTGGAGGCCTGCATCAGAAGTATCAATAATTGCCAGGCGGGTCTGGCAAAATGCGATGCTGTTGTGTTTGTATATTCCTTTTGCATCCGGCCCGCGTTTATTTAATGTGCGAACGGCATCTTCAATTTTATCCAGAGAAGAATTTGATTTTTGAGAAAAAGCAATGATGCCTGCAATGCCGCACATGGGAGAGGATCGTTAAAAGCAAATGTAAAAATATTCGGTTTAATACCTTTAGTAAAATCTCAGCGGTTGTCAAAGGGGCACTGGTAATAGGTAAATGGCCATTCAACCAAAAGCATTTAGCAACTAAATATGAATCACCTCACCATAGGCTGCAGCTACGGCTTCCATTACCGCTTCACTCATTGTTGGATGTGGATGCATGCTCTTAATAATTTCATGTCCTGTCGTTTCTAATTTACGCGCTACTACCACTTCGGCGATCAACTCAGTCACCCCTGCGCCAATCATGTGAGCACCCAGCCACTCGCCATATTTTGCATCAAAAATAACTTTTACAAAGCCATCTGCATTTCCGCCTGCCTTTGCTTTACCGGAAGCAGTAAATGGAAATTTACCCACCTTGTATTCAATGCCTTTTTCTTTCACTTGTTTCTCAGTCATCCCTACTGATGCTATCTCCGGCTGACAATAAGTACATCCCGGAATGTTGCCGTAATCAATCGGCTCCACGTGCATGCCAGCAATTTTCTCTACGCAGGTAATTCCTTCATGAGATGCAACGTGTGCCAGTGCAGGTCCGCGTACGATGTCACCGATGGCATAGTAGCCCGGCATATTGGTCTGGTAAAAATCATTGACCATTATTTTTCCTTTGTCGGTAGCAATACCAACATCTTCCAGCCCAATTTTTTCAATGTTCGATACAATACCAACAGCACTCAGCACAATATCGGCATCAATAACTTCTTCTCCTTTGGCACTTTTGATATTCACCTTGCATCCGGCACCGGAAGTATCAACTGAAGTTACTTCAGCAGATGTCATCACGGTAATACCTTGCTTTTTAAATGAACGCTCCAGTTGTTTTGAAACTTCTTCATCCTCCACAGGGACAATGTTCGGAAGAAACTCTACGAGTGTAACCTTGGTGCCTATAGAATTATAGAAATAAGCGAACTCACTGCCAATCGCTCCACTGCCAACCACCACCATGCTCTTGGGTTGTGCAGGAAGCACCATGGCTTCCCTGTAACCGATGATCTTTTTTCCATCCTGTTTTAGGGAAGGCAATTCACGTGAGCGTGATCCTGTTGCAATAATAATATGCTTTGCTTCAAGTATGGCCCCCCCACCCTCCGAAGGGGGTATTGCCGTTACCTCGACTTTTTTGCCGGGTAAAATTTTTCCACTACCTGCTATCACATCAACCTTGTTTTTCTTCATGAGGAATTGAACCCCTTTGCTCATGGCATCAGCAACACCGCGGCTGCGTTTAACCATTGCTGCAAAATCAGCTTCAACGCCGGTTGCTTTTACTCCATAATCCTGTGCATGCATCAGGTATTCAAAAACCTGGGCGCTTTTGAGCAATGCCTTTGTAGGTATGCAGCCCCAATTGAGGCAAATGCCTCCGAGTTCGCTGCGTTCAATGACTGCTGTTTTCATTCCGAGCTGGGAAGCCCTGATGGCAGCCACGTATCCGCCGGGGCCGCTGCCGATGACTATTAGATCGTAATTCATAGTTGAGATTTTCCTTGTTTTCGAGCTGCGAATATAACAGTAAGAATGGAATAACTTACCAGCCTGATGTCCTGATAAATACATTCTTTACGTACCTTCGTAATGTGAAATACACCTTCTCCACCCCGCATCCCGTCGATCATCTGATCCATGTTGAAATGGTTGTGACAGGAATTGACAGGGATGAAATTCTTTTTCAGCTTCCATCCTGGCGCCCGGGGAGGTATGAACTTCAGAATTTTGCAAAGAATATTCTGCAATGGAGGGCAACCAATGAAAAGGGCGAAGCGCTGGCTCACCTGAAAATGACAAAAGACTGCTGGAAGGTCAAATCAGAAGGAGCATCAGAAATTCATGTTCATTTTGCGTACTACGCTGCACAGGCCGATGCCGGCGCCTGTTGGGTGGATGAGGATCTGTTTTATTTCAATCCGGTGCATTGCTGCATGTATGTTCCGGAAAAAATTCTCGAGCCATGTGAAGTTGAACTTCGTGTTCCGGATCATTTTCTGATCGCCACTTCTCTTAAAAGCGCAGGTAAAAAACAATTCATCGCGGCCGATTATCATGAACTGGTTGACAGTCCGGTAATGGCAAGTCCTTCCTTACAGCATCATTCTTATGAAGTGGAAAAAACACACTTCCACATCTGGCTATATGGTGAATGCAAACCTGATTGGGGCCGCCTTGTAAATGACTTCAGGAAATTTACACAGGAAGAACTGAAGATGATGCAGGACATTCCAACAACTGATTATCATTTTCTGGTTCTTGCGCTTCCTTATAAATTTTATCATGGGGTGGAGCATGCACACAGTGCTGTTTTGGCAATAGGCCCTGGTACTGAAATCATGAGTGATGATATTTATACTGACTTCGTTGGAGTTGCTTCACATGAGTTGTTTCATGTGTGGAATATCAAATACATCCGTCCGCAGGAGATGCAGCCGTATGATTACACCAAAGAAAATTATTCGCGGCTTGGTTTTGTTTACGAAGGGGTAACAACCTATTATGGTGATCTATTCCTGGCGCGTTGCGGCGTATATTCAATAACACAATTCTTAAAAGAAATTTCCATAAGAATTCAAAAGCATTTCGACAATTACGGACGCTTTAATTCATCTGTAGCTGATTCATCTTATGATACCTGGCTGGATGGCTATGTACCGGGCGTCCCTCACAGAAAGGTCTCCATATACGATGAAGGTTGCCTGCTGGCTTTGATGACTGACCTCATGATCCGTCGGAAAACGAATAATGAAAAATCGCTGGATGATGTAATGCGCGCTCTGAACAATGATTTTGCAGCCAAGAAAATCGGATATTCAGAGCACGACTATATTTCAATAATAGAAAACCTGACCAATGAAGGCGTGGCTGATTTTTTCATTGATTATGTGTACGGCACAGAAGATTATGAACCTTTGTTGGCAGACCTTGTATCGCACTTTGGATTGAAGATTCAGAAATCCCTTTCCCAAAAAAGTTTTGAGCGTGATTACGGATTTAAGGTCACCGAAGAAACCGGCGTACTCAAAGTTCTTAAAGTCGCCCCTGATTCTCCTTCTTATGAAGCCGGGTTAGGAAAAGACGATGAGATCATTTCAGTCAATGATATCAAGGTAGAAAAAAATCTAGAAGAACTTATTACTCATTTTCATGCCGCAGTTGTTACGATGAAAGTCTGCACCCCGATGAAAAAGATGAAAACGATATTACTTGAATTGAGCCACGACAAGTATTTTCACGAATACAAACTCGCAAAAGCTGAAAACCCAAGTACCAATCAGCAAAAGTTTTTCAACGAGTGGATGAAGAGTGCGGTGAGTAAGACGTATTCGTTTATGAACTAGCGGTAGGCCCCCAAAAAAAAAGTCATTAAGTCATTGGAATCAGCCAAACAGCCGTCATTGAGTCAATAAGTCATTGGAAAAGTGACACCGAATAAGACCTCATATTACAATTGTATCAATGACATAGTGACCTATTGACGGCCGTTTGGCTGCATGGCTGTTCCCAATGACGGCTGTTGGCTGCTACCTGACTGCTATCATCGAGATCTCCACGTTCACTCCTCTTGGCAATCCTGCTACCTGGACTGTTTCGCGGGCGGGAAAATCCTTTTCGAAGAATTGTTCGTAGACCTCATTCATGTGCGGGAAATCGTTCATGTCCTTGAGAAAAATGGTGGTCTTTACTACGTTTGAAAAGTGCATACCCGCGGCTTCGAGGATATTCAGCAAGTTGTGCATAACCTGACTTGTTTCCTGAATAATGTTGATCGTGATGAGATTCCCTGTGGCGGGATCAAATGCAATTTGTCCGGAGATGTACAACGTATCGTTGACAAGGACAGCCTGGCTGTAAGGTCCAATTGGCTTTGGTGCTTTTTCTGTTTTGATGATGGTTTTCATATTCGGTAGTGGGTTAAGAAAAGTTTCACGCAAAGGCGCTAAGCCCGCAAAGACTTAGCTCGGTTTCGTTTTTCTTGGCGTTCTTTGCGCCTTTGCGTGATGTGTATTTTCCACAAAAGTATTTTTCTTTGTGAACTGAAAACAAAAAAATGAAAATTCTTCTGCTCGATAATTACGACTCCTTCACCTATAACCTTGTACACCTGGCTGAGCAGTTTGACGGAGTAGAGGTTTCAGTGCAACGGAATAATGAATTCAGGGTGGAGGATGCACATCATTTTGATAAAATTCTGCTTTCGCCGGGACCCGGACTTCCTGATGACGCCGGGGTTCTTAAGCGTCTCATCAGGGAAATGGCAGGAAAGAAAAGCATATTCGGTGTATGCCTCGGCATGCAGGCTATTGCAGAAGTTTTCGGTGGCACGTTATTCAACCTTGAAAAAGTTCAGCATGGTATTGCGACATTAACGACTGTTATTGATCCATCAGAAATTCTCTACAAAGATCTTCCATTGCAATTTAAATCCGGCCGTTACCATTCGTGGATGGTGAAAAAAGAAAATCTCCCCGGTTGTTTTCAAATCACGAGTGTGGATTCAAATCAGCAGATCATGAGTCTCCGGCATAAAGAATTTGACATATGCGGGGTACAGTTTCACCCGGAATCTGTGCTGACGGAATTCGGGAAAGAGATGATGGGGAACTGGATTAATGCTGATTTGAAGAGGTGAAGATGTGTAAATGTGCAAATGTGAGGATGTGAGGATGTGAGGATCGAATCTCAAATATCATTTTGCAGTATCAGTCTGGACCGGCTCGGTGATTGAAGATGAGGTGTCTGTTGATGTCGCGCCGACGCACACCCCTGAACCCTAAAGGGGGCCTTCACACAGGAACCGCTGTGAAAATCAAGAAGGATTGCGTCCTATATGAATCGTAGTAAGGACGAAAAAATTACTTGTCATAACATTGATTACTTCGCTGAAGAATCCTCAGGCGCAGTTTCATTTGCGGTAGAAGTATCAGTTGATGTAGCGCCTGTGTCCATGGAACTACTTTCTTCGTCATTCATAGAATCCTTGCTCATGGCTACTTTCCATTTGCCATCTATTTTTACAAGATTGAGAGATTGCTCTCCTTCCTCCCCTGAAGCAGTGTACAAAACGGTAGCCTTATCTCCATTTATTTTTTCGTCTTTCATTTCAAAACTTCTATCCTGTTTGGCAGAATCAGGCATCAGTTTGGAAAAACCACTCATCATATCAAGCAATTTTCCGGTGTCTTCGCTACCATATTTTTTGGCAGTTTCATAATCCATTTTATTCAGGGCCTTCAGAAAATTCTCGGCCACTGATTTTGGTGTATCACCTCCTCCGCAGGAGACGATAACCAGTACTAAAATTGATGATAAGAGATATTTGAATGGAGACTTCATAGGTAATTCGTTGAACTGATTCTAATATTGGTAATGATATATTTCCCGGCAGTGAGCATTACAGTATAAATCGTCGCAGGCGATGTACTGTTTCCCATTAATCGTTGACAAAGATATGTAATTCTCATTTCCGAGCGCTTGTTTAAAAATTTTATAAACGAATTCGGTACAATACATTTTGTCATCTGTGTTTAGGTCAAATTTTGTATCGAATTGCAATCCATTTTTATAATATGCTGATGCGAGGATCATTACTGAATTGATTTGCGAGTCATTCAAGCCGGCCCTGTAAACTCCAAAAGCATGCGCATCAGCCGGATTACAAAAATCGGCAAGCGGATCTTTGCGAAGCTTGTTTGAGATATTTTCTTCGCCGCCAATTGCATGGTAAACAAATACGTTTCCATTCTCAACTGAAACAATTCCTGCGTGGGAATATTTTTTCTCGCGTTGTCCAAGACTCATTAACACGTTGCTGATAATGCCACGGCCGTGACGAAAAATAAGGTCACCGGAACGGAGTTGGGATAGATTGGGTTTGGCGGTGAGCCAGCGGGAGAGGTTTTGGATGGGGGAAAAATCAGGACGATCTTGCTCTAATAGATTCGTTGTGGCATAGGCTGATACCATAATAACCAAAACAATAAATCCAACTAAGTACTTTTTCAATCCAGCTACTGTTTAACAAAACGCAAATTGTTGAAACCGCGATACGTCTGCAATCTTAAAAAATAAATTCCGGATGGTAATTCACTTGTGCGGAGTTTTAAAAAATTTCCATCCCGTTGATATTTAATTTTACAAATTAATTCGCCAACAGGATTGTAAATTTCCGGTTCAATGAGAATAAATTGTCCATTTGTTATGGTGAGATAATCTCCTGCAGGATTGGGATAAAGATCAAATTGAAGATTGCTGGAAAAAGAAGGCAGGCCCGTCATTACATTAACAATTTCCGCCGTTTCGTTACATCCGTTTGGATCCGAACAAACCACATTATAATCTCCGTTTTGTGCTACTACGTAATAATAATTATTTGCGCCTGAAAGGAGTGTGTCATTTAAATACCACTGGTAGCTAACAAAACCAGGTGTCGCAAAAAGCGTATCGCCGGACTGCAGGATTGAAAGAAAACCCGGCTGGAAAACAGTGATATAGTTACTGTAACTAATAAAATCAGAACATGAACTGTCTGTCGCAACAAGGGCTACAATATAGGAACCTGGATTTTCGTAACAAATATTAACCGGATCAGCTTGAGTTGACACAGCAGGTATTGCGCCCTGGAAACTCCATTGAAAGGAAATTGCATGAATTGAATTATTAATAAAGCTGATGCAGGAACCGGGACAAATATTTTGTTGAGTTGATATGAATGCAGCCCCGGGTAAAACAGTTATAAAGGAATCTATTGTCAAGGTATCGCTTGCGCTCAAGCAGTTTGCAATCAGGGTAACAGGATAAAATCCACCATGCGCATAACAAATATTTACAGGGTTCAACGCAGAACTTGTATCCGGCGATGCGCCAGGAAACTGCCATTGATATGAAATGCCGTTAAGGCTGAGGTTCTGAAAATTGATGCATGTCCCGGGACAAATGGAATCGTTAGCTGAGTAATTCAGTGTCATCGGAGGACAGAAGTGTAAGGTTGCTGATACAACATTCGTTTCCACCGGCGCATTGTAATCGAAATAGATATTCGCTGTATTTGAAATAACGGCATTGGGTGGAGTGTTTTCTTTTCTCTTCACTCTAAAACAGACATAGCCATGGCTGCCGGGCTCATTGGTCATGCTATCGACAAGGTTAATATCCGGATAATTGAAACGAAGGATATTGCCGGGTAGCAATTGAGTTATGGCTTCATGACTTGAAGACAGATAAGTGAATGTAGTCGCATCGAGGTTTTGATCCAAGGTATCAAGAATGTAGATATCTTCCGCCGGCGCATTGCCTACGTTCTGAAAAAAGATGGTGAACGTAAACCATTGTGCACTTGAATCCACTGAACCTGACGGTGACATGTATTTCTCATTCGGATCAACAGCGCCACGGACAGGAAAACATTGAGAAAGCGAATTATTTGCCGGGACAATATCACCTGCGGCTGGCAGCACGTCCAAAAGGACGCAAATCGTGTCATTTAGTGTAGCAGAAACTGAAACATGAACAACAATATTAAAATCATGCACAGGATCAATCATTGAAAAGTCGCTGATGTTCCATATAATCGTATCTCCGTTTACAGAAGTCGGCGTCAAAGCTCCATTAGCAGGAGAAACGAAGGAAACCAAACTACTGAGAATTGCACGGACAGAACCGCTGATTGCGCTTGTACAATTGATCCCCGAAAAACTCATTCCTTCCCCGGCATCAAGATAAATTGTGTTTTGAAATCCCGGCCTGAACATTTGAATCGGAGATATGCTTCTGGCAGTTAAATCAAAACCATAGTTACAGAGCAATCCGAAAGAAGGAACAGTATCCATTGAATCGACAACATTCAGTAATGCTGTTTCAAAAAATGTCGATGGACAAACAACCCGGAATGGTGCGCCTGCAGTGTCTATTCGTATTGTGTAATTTCCCTGACCGGTTCTGAAAGAATACCTGCCATAATTATCGGTTAAAAATTCCTGGAGTTGTAACCCGGCAGAGTCAAGTACAACAGGGATATTTTTCAAGCTGATTTCACCAGTATCCTGTGTACAACTTGAATCGGCATCGAAAAAAACCTGCCCTGTGATGTTCCACATAGAGGGACAATTGTCGGAAGGCTGGCAGAGTGGAACGTTGTTTAAGGAAGGATTTGCATTATAGATGCGACTATAGTTTGGCAGACAGTGAATGTTAGTATTCGCCCAACTGAATTGATTAATCGTATGCATTTCAGGAAGGCAGGCAATGGGATTACTATCAATGCGCAACGTACCGATAGAATCCGGCAAATCAGTTAACTCGGTTATTAAGTTGTTCCCGCAGTCAAGATCCAATCCATTCGGAAGCCATGGTGGCAGCATAGTGATTTGATTGTTTCGGCAGGTCACATGTGTATTATATCCTAATACCGGCAATCCATCAATATGATTATTATCGCATATTAAAGAGCCACCTTGCCAGGAAAAACTAAATGGATAGGGTAGCCACATTAAGTTGCAATTGCTGCAATTAAAATATTCAAAATTTGGATATGGTTGGGCAACCTGAACTAAGTCCAGCCTTGGGTTATTGCTGCAATTAAAATAAAAATAGTCAGACCAACCGGATAAACTTATCCAATAATTAAAAGTTGCATTCAGGTTATTATTTTGACACTCAAGATGATAGAAATAATAAGGATCAGGAAGGGCAGGCAGAGAAATTAAATTATTATTTTGACAATCAAGCCAACTTAAATATTGCGGAAGTGTTGGCAAGGAATTCAATAAATTGTTGCCGCATTTCAGCAAGCCAAGGCTTGATGGCAAGGAGGGCAAGGAGGTCAGCAGATTGTAGCTGCAATTCAATGTGATCAAATTTAATGGAAGCGGAGGAAGTACTGTTAAAGAATCAGAATAGCATTCCAGCGTTTGAAGAGAGTCCGGTAATACAGCGGGAAGTATCAAATTGTAATTATACCCGCAAGATAATATCTCGAGATTTATTGGGAGTGCTGGTAGAGTTAGTAATTTATTGTTCCAGCAATAAAGTTTTTTTAGATTTAATGGAAGGAGCGGCAGCGATGTAAGCCGGTTAGCATAGCACGAAAGTTCTGCAAGAGATAGGGGAATTGGCGGCAAACTTGTCAGAAAATTGGCATTGCAATTAAGAATGCTGAGATTTACAGGAAGTGGAGGCAAAACAGTTAGCGAATCGTTTGAGCAATATAAAGTCAGCAGGGAAGCAGGAAGTGAGTTCAATGCCGTGAGCCGTTGACAAGAGCTAGAATTAATAAATGAAACCGAGTCCGGCAATCTTGGAATAGAAGATAAATAATAATTGCTACCGCAAATAAGAGTATCCAGGTTATCAAAAAATTCTATCCCTGAAAGGTCATGTATATTACTCCCACTGCAATTTATTTTCGTTGCTGTCACTACAGCCGTACACGTCGTATCTAACGAATTCCCCACAATGCATCCCGCAAAGCCATTGTTCATTAAAAAATTACGGAAGTTGGTGTCAGGGATAAACGCAAACTGTGCTTTGGCAGAAGAAGCAAGAATCACAAATAGAAAAAAAGAGAGGAGGTGTTTTTTCAATTAAGATTGGTTGAAAAGTTGATTGGTTGTTTGGTAGATTTGGTAAATCCAATTCAATTTAGGATTTGATTCTATTTTGGTTCGAACAAAAATAGGAGAATTACTTAAGAATACAAGTGTTTATTTGGCGAATAAAATTCTAATAAATAAGAATGATTTTAAGAATTCTTCAACTCAAATAATGAATCAATTATCTTTGTAACAATTAAACAAAAATGAAAGCTGTTACATTTAAATCTTCCTCACAGACAAAGCTGAATTCACTTATTAAAGTTGCCGCAGAAATGGGAATAGAGAAATACACAATGCGGGAACTTACAGACGAAGAAATGGCTATGCCGGGACAACCACCAACCGCAGAACAACTTGAAACCTGGCTTGCCAAAGAAGACGGGCTGAAATATGGACTGGATGAAGCATTTGACAAAGTGAGTAAAGAACTTGCCAAATCCAGAAAAAAGAAAAAGTAATGGACATCATTGTGCGCAAACGCGCACTAAATGCTATTGTAAAAACGGCACTTTTTGTAGAAAGCCTGAATACACCGGGAAGTGGAGAACGTTGGGCAGAAAAAATTAAATCAGAAATTATTTCACTTGCTGATTCAAAAGCAAAATTTTCGCTATGCAGACATCCATCACTTGCAAAACACCAATACTGCTGTTACGTTTTCAAAGATTGGGTCATCGTATTTCGCATTCATAATAATGAGTTTGAATTTTGCCGTTTCATTCATGGTTCACGGCTTGCCTAGCATCAAATGCCTCCAACTCCAATATGGTTTGGCCGTTGGTCCAAAGGACTCCTTGCGGAGCTGTTGCTCCCCCTCTCCCTTGGAGAGGGGCCGGGGGAGAGGCCCTACATCCTTTCCGGCGCCACAATCCCCAACAACCGCAAACACTCTTTGATTACCTCTGCAGTCAGCGATGCAAGCTGCATGCGGTAAAGCGATGTGTTCTTATCAGCTTCGTCAACAATCACATTGTCATGGTAAAAATGGTTGAACGATTTGGCTACCTCATAAACATAATTGGCAACCACAGCCGGCGAAAAATTCTCTGCTGCCTCTTTTACGATAGCAGGATATCGATAAAGTACCTTTATTACATTCTTATCTGCGGTCAGATTTCCGGCGTGTTGGTCATTGGCTTCTTGCTGCCCATTGCTGGCTGCTGCCTGCTTACTGCCGCTGCTTACTGCTGCTCCAAATACGAAACCCCCTTTCCTGATCACACTCCTGATCCGCGCATGTGTGTACTGAATAAACGGTCCTGTATTTCCGTTCAGGTCAATACTCTCCGCCGGATTGAAAAGCATTTTCTTTTTCGGATCCACCTTCAGGATAAAATACTTGAGTGCTCCCATTCCAATTGTGTGGTACAATTGCTTGGCTTCTTCGCTGTCAAAATCGTCAAGCTTGCCGAGTGCTTTGGTTGTCATCTCTGCTTCTTCATCGATCTCCTTAATCAAATCGTCAGCATCCACCACTGTCCCTTCACGCGATTTCATTTTTCCGGAAGGAAGATCTACCATTCCGTAGGATAAATGGAACAAGCCATCTGCCCATGGTCGCCCGAGTTTTTTGAAAATCTCTTTCAGCACTTTGAAATGGTATTCCTGCTCATTGCCTACAACATAGATGAGCTGTTGCAATCCGTCAAACTCATCGAAGCGGAGTGACGCAGTTCCTAGATCCTGTGTGATGTAAACGGAAGTGCCATCTGCCCTCAATAAAACTTTCTGATCAAGGCCCACATCAGTGAGGTCAATCCAGATGGAGCCGTCATCCTTCTTAAAAAATGCTCCTTTGCTCACTCCTTCCTCCACAATCTTTTTTCCGAGGAGGTAGGTTTGAGATTCATAATATATTTTATCGAAATCAACAGCCAGTTTTTTATAGCTGATGTCAAAACCCTCATACACCCAGCCATTCATCATTTTCCAGAGATCCATCGTTTCCTTATCACCTGCTTCCCATTTCAACAACATTTCCTGGATCTCCTTTACAATTGGCGCATTCTTTTCAGCATCTTCCTTACTTATACCATTGTGAACAAGATGAGCGACTTCCTCTTTGAATTTTTTGTCGTACTCTACATAGTATTTACCGACAAGATGATCCCCTTTTGTATGCGAAGATTTCGGTGTTTCGCCGTGCCCGTATTTTTTCCATGCCAGCATGCTCTTGCAGATGTGGATACCCCGGTCATTGACAAGATTCACTTTCTCAACTCTGTGTCCAACCGCCAGGAGAATTTCTGCCACTGAATAACCAAGCAGAATATTCCGCATGTGACCTAGATGCAACGGTTTGTTGGTATTCGGTGAAGAATACTCCACCATTAAATGGCCCGGCGTTGAATATGTTTTCTTCAGGTTAATGAAATCCTTGCAATTTCCTGATGCATTCACAAAAAAATCTTTCCAAAAGGTATCGCTGATTGATAGATTTAAAAATCCCTTCACCACATTGAAAGCTGAAACCAACTTACAGTTTGCAATCAGTAATTCCCCGATTTCATTTCCTGTCTGTTCGGGAGATTTTTTTGAAGCTTTGGTGTAGGGAAAAACTACCAGTGTTACATCTCCTTCAAAATCTTTTTTTGTTTCGTCAAGTTTGATTTCATCAGGGGAAACGGAAAGAGTGTAGAGGTTATGAAGTGTATCGGCAATTGCGGATTTTAATTCGGATTCGAAGGTCACTGTCGTTGATTTGTTGATTTGAAGATGTGCTGATTTGAAAATTTGAAGATCTGGAGATTAGGAACAGCCGGGTTGAATAGTTGAATAGTTAATTAGTTGATTGCAAATTATTGACATGAATCAACTATTTACCTTCTGAACTAATAAACTAGCTGACTTACTACCCGTTGCAGGATCTCAAAGGTATTCTCAGCCATGAGGTTTTCTTTGTCCAGCGTGGGATTTACTTCAGCGATTTCGAAGCAGCAGACTTTTTCATTCTGGATCAGGCGGACGAGCAAGCTACCAGCTTCCTTTTCAGTAATTCCATTTCGCACGGGTGTTCCGGTTCCTTTCGATATAGAAGAATCCATGGAGTCCACATCAAATGAAATATACAGGAGATTACAACGGTTGAGGTGTTGCAAAGCGTCACGGGCAATTTTCTCCACACCATTTCTTTTTACTTCACTTGTGCTGAAAATCTTAACTTTATTCTTCTTCAGCAGGTATGATTCCTCCGGTTCTACGTCTCTCAAACCGATGTAAACGATGTCGTTCCATTCGATCTTTGGAAAAATATTACCGATCTTCTTTATTTTATTCCAGGACTCCAACGTTTCTTTATCAGGCTTGTTCATCTTATTGCTCTGGTTGTCTTCTCCCATGGCAGCAGAAATCGGCATACCGTGCATATTGCCGGAAGGCGTCGTCCATGGTGAATGAAGATCGGCATGCGCATCGATCCAGATGACTCCCAGCCGCTGGCGCGGATAGGCCATACGGATCCCGGCAATGGTACCTCCCGCAGTACTGTGATCTCCTGCAAGGACCACAGGGAATTCATTATTCTTGAGAGCGCTTTTTACAGCATTGGAAACCCTGTCATACATTGTAAGCATCCCTTTGATCCGCTTGGCATATGGGCTTCCGGAGGATTCAAACAGCAAATGGTTCTCATTTGGAACCTCTACCGATTCAATCTTCTTGAACAGGTTGCTTCCATAATCCAAAGCTGCGATTTTAATGGCATCCACGCCCATGGAAGCGCCACGGGTGCCGGCTCCGATTTCAGATTTTACTTCTATAAACTTAAGCTTCTTCATGGGTACTAATTACGAATCTATACGAATTTACCAATTGTACGAATAACGAATAACTGATAACGAACATCCGCCAAGTCGTGGCGAATTTACGAATAACTGAAGGTATAGTTCCATTATTGCAATTCAATTCTGATGAAAATATTTTCAATAATCCTGCAGTATGTTACTTTTGTAAATCCAACTCACTTACATTCGCGAAGAATTACGAATCCAACTGTGTTGGTTTTAACCTCATCCCGACAGATCGGGACCAAAACTACAAACCTCAAACCTCCATGAAGAATACCTATCGCGACCTTGTTGAACAAACATTTTACTTTCCGCAGGAGGGTTTTGAAGTGGTTGACCACAACCTGAACTTTTATGGTATTGACCTGATGGATATTATCAAGCAATACGGAACTCCCCTCAAGATCTCCTACCTTCCCAAGATTGGCTCGCAAATTAAGAAAGCCAAACGGATTTTCAACGTTGCGATTGCAAAGAATGATTACAAAGGCACGTATACCTATTGCTACTGCACAAAAAGCTCTCATTTTTCATTTATCCTTGATGAAGTATTGAAACATGACGTTCACCTTGAAACTTCTTCGGCTTTTGACATTGACCTTATCAAATCACTGTTCCAGACAAAGAAGATCGACAAGAACACTGTTATCATCTGCAACGGATTCAAGCGCCCTCAATACATTAAGGGAATTGCCGATCTCGTGAACGGTGGGTTTAACAATGTCATTCCTGTGATTGACAACATGAATGAACTGGATCATTATCCAAAATTCCTGAAAGGAAAAAAGAAAGTGAAGATCGGGATCCGGATTGCTTCTGAAGAAGAACCGAATTTTGAATTTTATACTTCGCGACTGGGTATCCGTTACAGTGAAATCAAAGACTATTTTGTAAAAAGCATCAAAAAAAATAAACAGTTTCAACTGAAGATGCTTCACTTCTTCATTAACACAGGTATCAAGGACAATGCCTACTACTGGAGTGAATTGAACAAATGCGTGAACGTTTATTGCGAACTGAAAAAGATCTGTCCGGAGCTTGACTCTCTCGACATCGGTGGTGGATGGCCAATTCGCAAGTCGCTTGGATTTGAATACGATTATGAATACATGGCTGAACAGATTGTAAAACAGATTAAAACAACGTGCAGGGCACAGGGTGTTGCTGAGCCCAACCTGTTTACCGAATTTGGCAGCTTTACAGTTGCGGAAAGCGGTGCTACACTTTTTTCTGTAATAGATCAGAAACAGCAAAATGACAATGAACTGTGGTACATGATAGACAGTTCATTTATTACCACCCTTCCGGATACCTGGGGGATTAAACAGAAATTTATTCTGTTGGCCATCAATCACTGGGAGAAGGACAGCGTGAGGGTGAACATTGGCGGACTTACCTGCGACAGCGACGATTACTACAATACAGAGAGCCACGTCAACCAGGTTTACATGCCCAAAGAGGAAGACCTGAACGAAGATCCCCTGTACATCGGATTTTTCCATACTGGTGCATACCAGGAGAGTCTGGGCGGCTATGGAGGCATCCAGCATTGCCTTATTCCGGCGCCAAAGCATGTGATCATTGACCGGGAAGAAGACTGGGAAATTGTTACCAAGCTTTTTGCTAAGGAACAGAGTGCAAAAAGCATGATGAAAATACTGGGGTATTAGATTGTGCGAATAACCAATCCGTACGTTCTGATAGCTCCCGACCCATCGGGACGGGATTCCTAATTTCGAATCGACCAAAAACTTATTCGGTAAATTGTTCCTTGTTTTCAAATTCTTAAACTGTCTAAATTCGAACCAATTACGGATCAATATCGAAAAAATAGGAATCTTTCGTTATTCGAACCACTAACGATTCGAAAATTCGAAACCTTTCGTTATTCGTACCCATTTTTTCTACATTTGCAACCCGAAAAAAATCTTCAAAAAATGGCAAAAATCAATGATGTTAAACCGGGTGCTTTCCTGAGGTATAACAATGAACTGGTGCAAGTTACGGAAGTCATTCACCGTACACCGGGCAACCTGCGCGCCTTTTATCAGGCGAAAATGAAAAATCTGAAAAACGGAAAGGTTGTCGAAAACCGTTTTCGCGCAGATGAAGAAGTGGAAATGGTCAGGGTTGAATTCAGAGAAATGCAATTCATCTACCCTGAAGGAGAACATCTGGTGGTGATGGATCCTACATCATTTGAGCAAATTCATATTCCAAAAGTACTTTTTGGAGACAGTTCACAATTGCTGAAGGAAGGCATGACTGTGAAGGTTGCGTTTGAAAGCGAAGAACCAATCAGTGCTGAACCACCGACATTTGTTGAGTTGGAAGTGACCTATACAGAGCCGGGGGTTCGCGGAGATACTGCTACCAATACTCTTAAAGCTGCCACTGTTGAAACAGGGGCAACAATCCAGGTTCCTCTTTTTGTAAATATCGGCGAGGTAATTAAGATTGACACCCGTGAGTGGAGCTACGTTGGGAAAGTGAAATAAAAAAACCTATTCATTGTTTCCGGGTTCTTTCGTTTTGATCCCCTTTTAGCTTGTAAAGCTTATTTTTATCCTGATCAGAATTCGATTTCAAAGAAATTCATTTTTCTCTGGTCCTATTCTGATATATTTGCTTTTCAATCACTTTAAAACCTATGAAAAAAATATTCCTGATTCTTCTAGTCCTTGCGGCAGGCAGCAGTTCTTTTGCACAATCTGTAAACCCGAAGGCAGTGCTTGACAAATCAATTGAAGTCAACCTGAGTTCCACACAGATGTCATTATTGACTCTCGACACATTGGATCAGTATTATACAAGAGCGTCAAATTTAACCCTCTATAAGTCACAGGATGGTGGCTATGTTCTGGGTCCTGCATTATATTATCTTGGAGGCGGTAATATCGTTCCTATCAGTAAAGCGACAGCCAGCCATTTCGATGGCATCGGAAATGCAATCATTGTGGAAGCCTGGTTTATTGTGGGCGCAAAAAATATTGTAGGCACCGCCGACGATGTTTCTGTTAAAATATATGATGCCGGTACAGATTCAGTTCCAACAACATTGTTGGATTCGGTTAATCTCAATGTTGCCGACATGGATACAGCAAACGGTATCACCGTTGTTCCAATGGCAGCCAATATTACCTCTTAATTCCTGGTAGATATTGTTTATGCAGGGATCGACGATACTTTTGGCCTTGTTTCTTCCAATCCTGACTCCGCCGACGGGCAGGGTGAAAATCGCGCAAGACAGCAACTCTCCGACGATCTAATATCATTAGGCCTTCCTGAATGGATAGGAGTCAACGGACTTTACGCTTTTGATGCCGACGTCATGATCATTCCGGTAGTTGATATCCAAAGCGGGATGACTGAATTCAAAAATGATCTGTTCACACTAAAACCGGTTAGCCCTAATCCTTCCAATGGGTTGGTGTCACTCGAATACGAACTAAAAAAATCCACAGATGTTTCATACGCTGTGATTGACGCTTCGGGGAAAACAGTTCAGAGGTCCGACTCAAAAACAAAATCCCCTTCAGGTTATAGGGAACTCATAGACTTACGCTCATTTCCTTCAGGAAAATATTATATTTCTTTCCGGGCAGGAGAAAAAATTCTCACACAAAGATTATTAATTGCAAAATAATTTAAACACAAGAATCAAATAAAGAGCGCACCCTGGTAGCGCTCTTTTCATTTACTCGCGAAAGCACCAAGCGATTGAAAAAGACAAGAAAACCGGAAAGTTTTATAAAGCAACCGAATTACCCGGGAGGCAATAATGCAATGGACGAGTTCATCAAGAAAAACCTGCGCTACCCGGAAGAAGCAATGGAACTTAAAATTGAAGGCACTGTTGCAGTCGAGATTGACATTGATGTCTTTGGCAAAGTTTCAGCTGCAAAAGTGAAGCATGGCTTAGGACATGGTTGTGATGAGGAGGCCGTGCGCCTGGTGAAGTTGCTTCAATTTGAAAAGAAAAAGTACAAAGGGTTTTATGTGGTGTTTCACAAAACGATCAATATTCATTTCCGGTTGCATGAGGCAAGCAAACCTGTGCAATTTTCATATCAGTACAAGGAGAAAGCTCCCGGCACAACATACAATTACACGATAAACCCGGATTGAACTATTTTACAGAGACCTTGAGTAAACTCTTACCTTCAAGAAAAGCTTCCAGTTGATCTCCCACCTCTACCCTGCTTACTCCTTTTGGTGTGCCGGTAAATATGAAATCTCCTTTTCTCAATGTCACATAACTTGAAACAAAAGCGATAATTTTCTCAAATGAAAATAACATCAATGAACTTTGCCCGGATTGAACGGTTATCCCGTTTTTTTTGAGTTCAAAATTGATGTCTTTTGTGTTTTTAACTTCATTCAGAGGAATAAATGATCCTACCGGTGCACTACTGTCAAATGCTTTCGCGGGTTCCCATGGCAATCCTTTCTCTTTTTGTCTTTGCTGTACATCTCTTGCGGTGAAGTCGAGGCCCACTGTGATCTGGTCAAAATATTTCGAAGCAAATTCTTCAGCAATATGCTTTCCTTCTTTGCAGATCCTAAGCACCAGCTCCACTTCATGGTGAATGTCGTTTGAAAAATCAGGGATGTAAAAATCCTTTCCTGCAGGAAGAAGGGCCGTATCCGGCTTCATAAAAAAGACGGGTTCTCCAGGGACTTCATTTTTCAGTTCAGCGGCATGTTCAACATAGTTGCGGCCGATGCATATTATCTTCATGAGTAACTAATTACGAATGGGAACGAATGTACCAAGTACGAATGGATACGAATGTACGAATAACCCCGCCTGAATGACTTTCCCCATAGTTATCGGGACGGGCAGGGAATGCTTGCGAATTTACTAAGCAGAAAATTAGCCTTATGCTTTATTAAAATCCTTTAAGCGCAATTGGGTCATCACATTCTTTGTATTGGTGGCAAAATCCCCCTGCATGATCCAGTCATAATAAGATGCATCTTTTTTAAATACTTCCCTAACTGATTTGCCCTTGTGCTTACCAAAATTAAATACCTCAACCCCTTCTTCATTCATTACAACGCGCCCGGCAAGGTCTACATTCCTGTGCATGGTGCTGAACTGAGAAAGAAAGTCCACATCGCCTTTCAGGTCTTCATACTTTTCAAGTTGTGCAACAAGCACTTCAAAAGTAGCATTGGTATCTGCTTCAGCGGTATGGGCTCCTTCAAGTGTTTTGCTGCAATAAAATTTATAGGCAGCAGAAAGGGTGCGTTGTTCCATCTTGTGAAAGATGTTTTGTACGTCAACCAGTTTGCAGACAGATATATCAAAATGAACTCCGGCTCTGGTAAACTCCTCAATAAGCATAGGAATATCAAACTTATTTGAGTTGTAACCGGCCAGATCACTGCCACCGATAAATGCATGGATCTCACCGGCTAATTCACTGAACTTAGGCATGTCCTTCACCTGTTCATTGGTGATGCCGTGAATTTTCGTTACAACTTCAGGTATTGGAATGGTTGGATTAACCAAATAGCGCCTTGATTCCTTTGCCCCGCCGGGATGAATTTTTAGTAATGCAATTTCCACGATCCTGTCACCACCTACATTGACACCTGTAGTTTCAAGGTCAAGAAATACAAGCGGTCGTTTTAAATTCAGCGAAGACATAAGTTGTTTTTTTAGAATTGCGAAAATACATTTTACCTTTTAATCTTTTCAGGATGGTCTGAAAATAAAAATGCCGTCTCGCCTAAGGCGAGACGGCATTTTTCACTGAGGTGTTATTCAAAATTATTGCTTGCTGGTGACTGCAATTTTCTTTTGTAGCTCCTGCACACTTGCCTTGAATTTTTTGTCTGTTTCAATCAGGTTATTCACTGTACGGCAGGCATGAAGTACGGTTGCGTGGTCTTTTCCGCCACAATGCATACCGATGCTCGACAAAGATGATTTGGTCATGCTCTTTGCAAAGAACATAGCGATCTGTCTTGCCTGTACTACCTGACGTTTGCGGGTCTTTGATTTCAGCAATTCAATCGGAAGGTCGAAATAATCACATACCACTTTCTGGATGTAATCAATCGAAACCTCATGATTGGTATTCTTCACGAACTTATCGATCATTTGTTTGGCCAGCTCTAGTGTGATGGTCTTCTTGTTCATTGAAGCCTGAGCAAGAATGGAAACCAATGCGCCTTCCAGTTCACGTACATTAGAAGTGATACTGTATGCAATGTATTCAACGATCTCTTTCGGCAGTTCAATGCCATCGAGGTACATCTTCTTATATAGGATTGCAATGCGGGTTTCGAGGTCAGGCATTTGAAGGTCTGCAGCAAGTCCCCATTTGAAACGCGACAACAGGCGCTGCTCCATACCCTGAATATCGACAGGAGCCTTATCAGAAGTAAGGATGAGCTGTTTACCTGTCTGGTGCAGGTGGTTAAAGATGTGGAAGAATACGTCCTGTGTTTTTTCCTTGCCGGCAAAAAACTGGATATCGTCAATGATCAGCACATCCATCATCTGGTAGAAATGGATGAAATCATTCTGGGCATTGTTTCGGATTGCTTCCACAAACTGTGTGGTGAATTTCTCGGAAGAAACATAAAGCACCGTCTGGCCCGGAAATTTATTTTTTATTTCAATGCCAATTGCATGGGCAAGGTGGGTTTTTCCCATTCCGACGCCACCATATAATAAGAGTGGGTTGAAGGAAGTTCCTCCAGGCTTGCTGGACACAGCGAAACCTGCAGAACGTGCAAGCCTGTTGCACTCACCTTCAATAAAAGTATCAAAGGTATAGCTTGGATTAAGCTGTGATTCCACGTTCACTTTTTTAAGTCCGGGAATAATAAACGGGTTACTGATGGTTCGTGCAGCAGCAACCGGAACGGATACAGGGTTATTCCTGAGGGCAGCGTTGCCTCGCGCAGGGAATTTCACTGTGTACGGATTTTTTTGTCCCTCTACAGAAGGCTCCATTACAATGCTGTACTCAAGGCGACCTTCATTCCCGAGGTGATGACGGATCGATTTTTTCAGCAATGAGATGTAATGCGCCTCAAGCCATTCATAAAAAAACTGGCTGGGTACTTCTATTGTTAAAACTTTTTCCTCAAGCTTTACAGGCTTGATGGGAGCGAACCAGGTCTTGAAACTCTGGGCGCTTACGTTGTCTTTGATGATCTGAAGACATTTTTTCCAAACACTCTCACTTGATTTATCCATATTGGTTTCAGAAATGTTTTTGGTTAGTGTTTTATATTCTAAGTAAAGTTATTTTATTTTTTTCTCTCCGATTCGAGGCGGAGCATTTTTTGTCGTGCAACTGATACGCAAATATTCAAATAAAAAAAAGAAATTTATTTTTTTTATGCTATTGATTTTTCGGAAACTTTTACAGTAGAGCCAATTACATCCTTTCTTCCTGAATTTTTCTCTACATAAAAATCTATCCTGCCTAATTTGATTCCGGCCCAGCCAACCTGAGCAACCAGAATTTCTTTTCCATGCCGATTCCGGTAACGAACCGGATTGTCAAGAAAAGTATGTGTATGCCCTCCAAGAATGAGATCAATATTGAGTGATTGCTTCGCAAGAATCTCATCAGAAACTTTATCCTCTTTGTATTTGTACCCGAGATGTGAGAGGCAAATTACAATGTCACATTTCATCTCCTGCTTCAGGTAATGTGCATAGTACGCTGCTTTCTCTAATGGATCCTGATAAATTGTGTTGCCATAGAGCTTCTGGTCAACGAGTCCCCGGAGTTCAATACCCAATCCGAAGACACCGATTTTAATACCTCCTTTCGTAAATATTTTTGATGGAACTGTTTTCTGATTCATTACTGTATCAGTAAAATCATAATTCGAACAGATAAAAGGAAATGAAGCCTTAGGCAGGTTCCTGACCAGCTCATCCATGCCATGATCGAAATCATGGTTGCCAATCGTAGATGCATCATAGCCCATTTCGCTCATCATTTTCAATTCTACCTCTCCTCCATATACATTATAGTAAGGGGTTCCCTGGAAAACATCTCCTACATCGAGCAGGAGTACGCTTTTTTCTTCGGCTCTGATCTTACGGATCAATGCCGACCTTCTTGCTACGCCTCCAAGTCCAGCCCACTTCGGATCATTTGCAGGAAAAGGATCAATGTGGCTATGAACATCATTCGTATGAAGGATCGTGATCTTCTCTATTTCATGTTTTGCCAAAACATCAATAGGACTCCAGCTCAGTCCCAAAAGGGCTGCACTGCCTGCCATTGATTTCAGAAAATCCCTTCTATTTGACATAGCTGATCCGTTGATCGAGGTTAGCTGTGATCGTTTTTCCTTGCTTTGTCTGCTGCTGAAAATACAGGATTAGTGCATCACGAATTTTCAGGTTCAGGTAATCTTTCTTTGCTTCCGTTAGAAAAAAATATTGGTCGCCACCATTGGCAAGATAATCGGAAGTGATTGCCTTGTATTCCTTTGTACTGTCAAACGGAACTCCATCAATTGAGATATCGGAAGGCAGCTGATTGCTGATTTTAAAACGCAGGTGGCTTACAGGCACACCATCCTTAGAGGCCATGTAATCAATTATTTTTTTAACCTGACTACCGGTCAACGACAAAACAACCAGTTCATTCTCGAATGGCATCAGTTCAAAAATATTCCCTCTTGTTATCTTGCCTTTGGGCAATTGGGCCCTTATACCTCCGTTGTTAAAAAATGCAAAATCGGCTTTCAAATAAGAAGTCGCGTAATAGGTCTCATTCGCCATATTGAAACATACATCAGAAAACAAATTGCCCAGCAGGCTTTCCGGCTGACCTTTGGTAAGGGCAACATCAGAGGTTCCGATTACCTCATTCATCTGACCGGCCATACCGTCGCGATAAGGTTGAATTGTCTTTTCGATGATTGAATCAACCGATGCATTTAGTGTATCACGAAAAGCATATTGACTGGTTTCAACTTTTGTAATTTTACCTGACTGGCTGCATGCCGCTGCCAGTAAGGGAAACAAAAGAATAATAGAGAATCTGCCTGCTGTCATTGTAGGTGAGAAAAAAACCTGCAACAAGGTTAGATAAAAGTTTCGATTGATTTTTCATTTTCAATAAAAAATATTTTAAAAAATATTTTCACCAAAATGTTTTACAACAAACAAAATTGATTAAATCGCTTCTCCTCAAAAAAAATATTTTCTTTAAAAAATCAGACATTAATAAAAACATGTATACAACTGAAATAAAGATCCGTGTTCGTTACGGAGAAACTGACCGTATGGGCTATGTGTACTACGGAAATTATGCTGAGTACTTTGAAGTTGCCAGAGTTGAAGCATTGCGCAATCTTGGATTTAGCTACAGGAAACTGGAAGACGAAGGCATTATGCTTCCGGTATTAAATTACGCGGTGAAATACCTCAAGCCCGCTTTCTACGATGATGAGCTAACCATCAAAGTGACCATCCCTGAAATTCCAATGGCAAGGATCAGGTTCGAATACGAGATTTACAATGAAAAAGACGAATTGATCACAGTCGCTGATACGATGCTAGTATTTATTGACCGTAAATTAAACAAGCCGTGTCCGGCACCGGATGATTTTACAGAAGCCCTGAAAAAATTCTTTATTAGATAATTGGCCAGATTGCCTTGAATGTAGAAGCGCCCGCTAATCAATTCAGCGGGCGCTTTTATATAAATTACTATTTCGAATTTCGGGATTGTAAATTCGGAAATTTCTATTTTACTCCATGCATTCTCTTTTCAAGCCATTTGTACATACCGAATAAGATCAGTGCTGCTGCACCGCTGAGTGCAATAAAGACGCAGAAGAAGGTAAACAGGTCGGTTATCTGAACTCCGAGGAAAGTTGGAATTTTCGCAGCCGCATCAGCAGGAGTTTCACCAGCTCCGGGAGGAATCAACGCAGACAAAGTACCTGCAAACTTATTGGCAACGGCATTGGCAAGAAACCATGTTCCCATCAGCAAAGATGAAAAACGCAATGGAGCCAATTTAGAAACCATGCTCAATCCAATAGGTGATAAACTAAGTTCTCCCAAAGTATGAATGATGTACAATGCAATAAGCCACCACATACTTATCTTGGTCTGAGAATCTACTCCATGCACTCCATAAGCAATAACTACAAAACCTATGGCAACCATCAATAAACCGAAAGCCATTTTCATTGGTGATGAGGGTTCCATGTTCTTTTTGTGGAGCGCATTCCAGAACATCGTCATCAGAGGAGCGAGAATAATAATGCCCAGTGGATTTACTGATTGAAACCATGAAGCCGGAAATTCATTCTTTACAAAGTCAGTGATGTATCCGGTGAAAAATAACAGAAGTAATGTACCTGCAACAACAATCTGAATAATGGTTTGCAAACTCTTCTTCCATTCAAAGAACCATGATAATGCCTTTGTCAGAAAGTATCCAAGGCCAAGAGAAAATGCGAGGATCAGCCAGCCGGGTAAATGAATGTCAACATTCCGTTTTACCTGAGTATCTGCAAACAATGTAAGTGATGCTCCTGCCTGTTCAAAGCAAGCCCAGAAGAAGATCACGAAAAATGCAAGAATGAATATTACACTGATACGTTGCTTTTCATCATTCACGAGTGACTTGTCGCTGAAAATGATCAGCGGCATTACAAAGATGGCGGCATAAATAAGGTATCCTATAATGTCAAAGTCAAGGTTGAATAAGGTTTTAAAGTTGAGCAGGAAAAATATCAGTCCGATAGAGCCAAGCACTGTGAGCATAGTTTTCATATCCATCTTCTGCTTCGGCATTCCTACAGCAACGCCGTCAGGAGTCTTCAGATGCTTATTCTTCAACAATTCAAATGAGATAACACTTACCACCATTCCGATGCAAGCTGCAAGAAATCCGAAACGGAAATCGTGAATGTTACCAGTATCGCCTAAACCACCGCAAATAAGCGGGGAGAAAAATGCACCCAGGTTAATCCCCATATAAAAGATGGTGAATGCTCCGTCAATCCTATGATCCCCTTTTGGATAGAGCTGACCAACCATTGTAGAAATGTTCGGTTTGAAGAATCCGTTACCGATGATTAGAAATGTCAGACCCGCCCACATGGTTGAAATAGAAGATGCGTTCTGCACTCCGTCTGTCACACTGCTGCCGCTCATGAACATCAGGAACTGCCCGATAGCCATCAGTATACCTCCATATAATATACTTCTCCTGTTTCCCCAGTAACGATCAGCAAGGTATCCACCCAGCAAAGGAGTAAGGTAAACCAGACCGGTAAAACTTCCATAGATATTTGAAGCATCAGCACCTGACATGAACAATGCCTTCGTCATGTAGAGGATAAAGATGGCACGCATACCATAGTAGCTGAAGCGTTCCCACATTTCAGTGAAGAACAATAGGTACAGCCCGCGTGGGTGTGAATCGTTGTTGTTACTCATTTTGGTTGGATTAGAGTTTTAATTGAATGCGACAAATATACACGATACATTGAATCCAGGAAATCAGCAGAAATCCTGTATATTCTTTCTGACAATTGTGAAAGAATAATAGGCAGAACAAACCTACATGAAATTTTAAATTAAAAAAACACTTTAACGGAGCAGCCGAATGTCACGCAAAGACGCAAAGCCCGCCAAGGTTGAAGAATTAATACAATTACTTTGCGAATTTTGCAGCTGTGGGTGGCACCTTTATTCATAACTTATACCCTCACATCTTTGCAGCCTTTGCGCCTTTGCGTGACACATTTTTCTTTCTTTTGGCCTTCCCACACCCTTAACCCTATAGCGGAACCCACGCACATCACTCCGAAATAGATATTGTTCATTGTTATCCTCAATGAAAAGTAGTTATGTCTGATTCGTCTTTATTTCTTTGCGCCTTTGCGTGACACATTTTTCTTTCTTTTGGCCTTTCCACACCCTTAACCCTAAAGGGAAACCCTCGCACATCACTCCGAAATAGATAGTGGGCATTGTTATCCTTAAAGAAAAGTAGAAATGTCCGATTCGTCTTTATTTCTTTGCGCCGTTGCGCCTTTGCGTGACACATTTTTCCTTCTTTTGTATCCTGTAAATATTTCACTATGCCAGAAACCGGAAAAGCAGAAACCACAATTGAAAACGGAATTGCAAACGTTACTTTTTTTCATCCACAGAGCAATTCATTACCGGGAACGGTATTGAGAAAACTCGCTGCCGAAATTGAAGCTGCCGGAAATAATAAAGAGGTAAAAGTCATTATCCTGAAAAGTGAGGGCGAGAAGGCTTTTTGCGCGGGCGCTTCTTTTGATGAACTAATCTCAATTCAAAACCTTGAAGAAGGAAAGAAATTCTTTTCCGGCTTTGCTGCAGTGATAAATGCAATTCGCAAAGCCCCTAAGTTTGTAATTGCGAGGGTGCAGGGAAAAGCAGTAGGTGGCGGCGTTGGACTTGCATGTGCTGCAGACTATACACTTGCCATGGATACTGCTTCAGTAAAGCTAAGCGAACTTGCTGTAGGCATCGGGCCTTTTGTGGTAGGACCGGCAGTGGAAAGAAAAATAGGAAGCTCTGCCTTTGCTCAGCTTAGCATGGATGCGACTGAATGGCGCACTGCACATTGGGCAAAAGAAAAAGGTTTGTATGCTGAAATTTTTTCTTCTGCGGAAGAATTAGACAGAGCCATACTTATGCTTTCACAAAAGCTTGCTGCAAGCAACCCTGAAGCAATGAGCGAACTGAAAAAAAATTTCTGGAAAGGCACCGAACACTGGGACACTCTTTTAATTGAACGTGCCGAAATAAGCGGACGCCTTGTGCTTTCTGATTTTACTAAGAAGGCGATTGAGAAGTTTAAGGGGAAGTAATTATTGCACTACAAGTTTTTGAACCGCACTCCCTTTTTCACTCTGCACTTTTACAAAATAAATTCCCGGTGCCCATGCGGAAACATCCACGCTGATTTCTGATTTTTGATTCTTGGTTTTTGACGGAGAAGCCGAATAAATTTTTTCTCCGAGAAGATTGTATACTTCTATTTGTGCGCTTTGAAGTTGTGGGGTGGTATTGATGGTGAAGGAGAAGGTGGTGGGGTTGGGAGAGATTTGAAAAATATATTCCTGTTGATATTCTGTTGTGAGAGTTTGTATTGCGCAAAGACCAGTGACTTGAACAGGTATTAATCTTATGGAGACAGTGCCATCACCAAGTTGACCATTAGCATTCCATCCACAAGCCCAAACTGTTCCGTCATTCTTCAGAAAGATGGAATGCCCAGCTCCACCTGCCACCGCTATAATACCTGTTGGCGTGTTCACTTGAACCGAAATCAATCTGTTAGAATAAGTTCCATCTCCAAGCTGCCCATCATCATTCGACCCGCAAGCCCAAACTGTTCCATCATTCTTCAGAAAAATGGAATGTCCGAATCCGCTTGCTATTGCCGTAATTCCAGTGAGTGAAATAACTTGTACGGGAGTGTTTCTATCGATGTTTGTACTGTCCCCAAGTTGGCCATTGTCATTCAATCCGCAAGCCCAAACCGTCCCGTCATTCTTCAGAAAAAGCGAATGATAAGATCTAGCTGCCACCGCGATAACACCTGTGAGGGAGTTCACTTGAACAGGAGTGCTTCTGTTAATGTTTGTGCTATCCCCAAGTTGACCGTTGCTATTCAATCCACAAGCCCAAACAGTGCCGTCATTTTTCAGAAAGAGGGAGTGACCAGATCCGGCTGCCACCATGCTAACGTCTGAAAGTCCGTTCACACGCACCGGAGTCAATCTGTTAGTAGTAGTGCTATCCCCCAGTTGACCTTTTTGATTGAGTCCGCAAGACCAAACTGTCCCATCATTCTTTACAAAAATGGAATGACAATATCCGCCAGCCCCTGCAATAATGCCTGTGATCCCGCTCACTTGTACTGAGGTTGATTTATCAATGGTGGTGCCATCGCCAAGTTCACCGTAAATATTCCATCCACTAGCCCAAGCCGTGCCGTCATTCTTCAGAAATAGGGAATGAAAATATCCCCCTGGCACGGCTATAATTCCTGTGAGCCCGCTCACTTGGACAGGAGCTGTTCTTTGGATGATGGTTCCATCACCAAGTTGCCCATAATTATTTCCTCCCCAACTCCGTGATGTGCTATCTGAACAAATAGATAAAGAATAAATTCCCCCTGCCGCAATAACCTGTGCAATAGAAATGGTTCGCAGCAAAAGACAAACAGAAAAAAGAAATGTAATGAGTAAATATTTTTTCATCCCAAAATATTTCATCTCTCAAATCTACTACAAAAAAAATTGCGTCCCGCTTATTCATCCGCGACACGCAATTTTGTCTTCAGTAATTATTTTTCAAAACGCATACGTTAACCCGCCCAGGAAATTAAATTTCGCTCACAGATATTTGGCAATGGCTTTATTCTTCGTTTTCAACACCGAAGGCTTCAGCAGTTCCTTCGACTTGTCTGTTCTACGCTTAGATCGTAACTTCTTACGTTTTTTAAGAAATTCACTGATGGCCTTTTCTTCTTCCTTAGTGAGAGATTCCTGTCCACCTAAAAAGTCAACTTCGAATTCCGTTTTCTTTGTTTTCATTTTTTAGCTTTTGAAATA
>JAPLDB010000030.1 GCA_026391975.1 Bacteroidota bacterium
TAAACATGTACTTGTTGTACAAGTATGGTTTCAATGCATCCGGAATCCACTTGCGCTGAAAAATATTTTTTCTTCTTGCCATTGAAGTAAAAGTAGTGAATCGGCTTATTGAAATTTCGGCCCTTGACTTAATAATGATAACAGGACTTTGTTAAAATCAGTTGGCCGTTACTTTTGTCTTTCCAACCACATTTCCATTGGGGGTTTCCTCAGCCATAAACGGATACCTGTAGTCAGTGGGAGGGACCAGCGTTTCTTTAATGGTGCGCGGGGATACCCAGCGCAGAAGGTTGTACATGGAGCCAGCCTTGTCATTGGTTCCTGATGCACGGCTACCTCCAAATGGCTGCTGCCCGACAACAGCGCCTGTACATTTGTCGTTGATATAGAAATTACCTGCGGCATTTACCAGTTTCCTTGTTGCAAGTTCAACAGCATATCTGTCCTGAGAGAAGATGGATCCTGTCAAAGCATAAGTTCCGGTTTTGTCCACGATGGAAATTGTCTCTTCGAACTTAGCATCTTCATAAACATAAATAGTGAGCACAGGGCCGAAAATTTCTTCGCACATTGTTAAATAGAAAGGGTCTTTGGCAAGCAGTACGGTTGGCTGTATAAAATAGCCTTTGCTCTTATCATATGTACCACCGGCAACAACTTCAACGTCAGGACTCTTTTTCGCACCATCAATGTAGGATGCAATTTTATCGAATGCCTTCTCATCGATCACGGCATTGAAGAAGTTTGTAAAATCTTCTGTGGGACCAACTTTTATTGATTTTAGGTCAGCAAGCAAACCTTCTTTTACAGAAGGCCATAAACTTGCCGGAATATAAGCCCGCGAAGCAGCAGAACATTTTTGTCCCTGGAATTCAAAGGCGCCTCTTGTAAGTGCCGTTATAAGTGATTTAACATCTGCACTTGGGTGTGCAAGGATAAAATCTTTACCTCCGGTTTCTCCTACAATGCGGGGATAGGATTTATACTTGCCAATATTGTTTCCAATCGTTTTCCATATGCCGCGGAAAACTTCTGTTGATCCGGTAAAATGGATTCCTGCGAAATCAGGATGGTTGAAAATAATGTCACCTGCATCAGGACCGGAAACATAAACCAGATTAATAACTCCGGGAGGTACACCCGCCTCGATGAAAACTTTCATCAGGATATTCGCTGCATAAATTTGTGTGTTGGCAGGTTTCCAGACAACAACATTCCCCATCATGGCTGCAGAGGTTGGAAGATTTCCGGCAATGGCGGTGAAATTGAAGGGCGTAAGCGCAAATACAAATCCTTCAAGCGGCCTTTGTTCAAGTCTGTTGTAAACACCTTTTGAAGAAATGGGTTGTTGTGTATATATCTCGCGCATAAACTGAACATTGAACCGCAGGAAGTCAATCATTTCACATGCAGCGTCAACCTCAGCCTGAAAAGCATTTTTACTCTGTCCCAGCATTGTTGCAGCATTGATCACTGCACGGTAGGGCCCACTCAGTAATTCAGCGGCTTTAAGGAAGATGCTTGCACGGTGTTCCCAGCTGAAAGCGGCCCATTCATCCTTTGCTTTCAGCGCAGCATCAATCGCCAGCTGCACATGTGATTTATCACCTGCATGAAAATGTGCCAGCGTATGTGCATGGTCGTGAGGAGGTGCCATGCGGACTTTCTTGTCAGTACGAATCTCTTTTCCGCCGATGTACATTGGGATATCCATGACCTCGCTGCGCATTTTGCGAAGTGTTGTTTTCAGGGTTTCGCGTTCAGGGCTGCCCGGAACATAACTTAACAATGGTTCATTGATGGCCTGTGGCACCTGGTAAATAGCATTACTCATGAGTGAAATTTTTTGTAAAGGTAAGGTTTTTAAGAATGTTTTTGATGGGGCGTCAGACTGAAATGCGTTTTTCCCCACAATAGATATTAAAATGCGATCCGCGGAGAAATCCAACCAGGGTCATGTCAAATTCTTTTGCCAGTTCGACTGCAAGGGTGGACGGAGCTCCCACTGCAGCTATTACTTTTATTCCGGCCATGGCAGCTTTCTGGATCAGTTCAAAGCTCGCCCTTCCGCTGAGTAGAAGTATATGTCTGTTGAGAGGCAGCAACTCGTTCCTGAACGCCCAACCAATGACCTTGTCAAGTGCATTGTGCCTGCCAACATCTTCCCTGAAAAACAATAATTTTCCCGATAAGTCAAAAATTGCAGAAGCATGAAGCCCGCCTGTTTGTTCAAACACGTGTTGCGTTTGTCTTAATAACGACGGCAGCGAATACAAAACATCCGTTGAAATAAGAATATTGTCTGCCTCATTTGCCTGTGTTGCGACAGTCCGTATGGCATCGATGGATGACTTCCCGCAAACGCCGCAACTTGAAGTTGTATAGAAATTCCTTTCAAGCTTATTCAGATCGGGTTTTGAAGATTCATGAAGTTCAACTTCAATTGTATTCTGGACGGGTGAAGAAAAACCCATCCAGTCTTTTTTTTGTGAAATGATGCCTTCTGTAAATAAAAATCCCAAAGCCAGTTCCTCATCATTACCGGGCGTACGCATGGTAACGGAAATGCTTTTTTGCTCCCTGTGGCTTTTCTCTCCGAAAACAAGCCCTATTTGAAGTGGTTCTTCAGAAGCAAGAAAGTCATCCTGAACGGCAGAAACACCGTCATTTATTTTGGTAATTCTTACCGCTGAGGCTGCTGTTTCAATCATGTCCCAAAGATACATGAATCAAAAAGGAGAATGATTTTAAAAGTTTTACTTTCGCCACTCATTTTTCAAAACAGACCCTATGACATCTTTGCCAACAGACCGGAATTTTCTGGCCATTCCGGAGCCGGAACTTTGTGATTACGCCCACTCAAAATTCGTCATTCAGCAGGTACCTTATGAACATACCTCTTCTTATTTACAGGGTTCTGCCAATGGACCAGGCGCTATTGTGGAGGCCTCGCATTTTGTAGAGTTTTATGATGAGATGCTGGATATGGAATCTTATAAGCAGTGTGGTATTGCTACTTTACCTCCAATCGATTTCAATGGCAAAGTGGATCAGGATGCAATTGCCCTGATAGAAAAAGAAACAGATGAACATATCCGGAACGGGAAATATGTGATTTCCTTAGGGGCAGAACATACGGTCACATACGGTTTTGTCAGGGCCTTTAAAAAGAAGCATGCCGGCGTTCACGTTCTTCAGATCGATGCACACAGCGATTTGCGCCTGAGCTATCATGACAATATCTATTCACATGCCTCAGTGATGGCGCGCGTGCATGAACATGGCGTTCCGCTAACCCAGATCGGTATCAGGGCACAGTGCAAGGAAGAGTCGGACCTGATCAAAGCATCAGATAACATCCATACTTTTTATGCTCATCAGATCAGGAAAAACAGCAACTGGATGAATGAAGCAATTAAAACGCTTGGCCAGGATGTGTACCTGACAATTGATGCTGACGGATTTGATCCGTGTGTGATGCCATGCGTAGGAACAGCAGAGCCCAATGGATTGTACTGGGATGAAACGATTCAATTTCTCGAAAAAGTTTTTGCCGAAAGAAATGTAGTTGGATTTGATATTGTCGAAATTGCCCCGCAGGAAGGTCAGATTTTGACACAGTATAACTGTGCTAAACTGCTCTATCGTCTCATCGGTTTCCAGGTTCGGAAAAACAGTTAAATTTTTTTTAAACTATCTTCGGTCTCAGGATGAAAAAAATATTGATTGCTAACCGTGGGGAGATTGCATTGCGTATTATGCGCAGTGCAAAAGAGATGGGAATCAGGACTGTGGCTGTTTTTTCAGAAGCCGATAGAAATGCCCTGCACGTCCGTTATGCTGATGAAGCAGTTTGTATTGGTCCTGCGGCCTCTTCCCAAAGCTATCTGGTTGGAAGTAAAATTATTGAAGCAGCAAAGACGACAGGCGCTGATGCTATTCATCCCGGCTATGGTTTTCTCTCGGAGAATGCTGATTTCAGCGACCTAGTAAGCCGTTCCGGAATTACATTTATAGGACCTACCGGCGACAGCATGCGCATGATGGGAAGCAAACTGGCAGCCAAAGCCACTGCTAAAAAACACAAGATCCCGCTGGTGCCCGGAACTGATGAAGCCATCGATGATGTGGGTGAAGCGAAAAAGATCGCTGCGAAGATCGGTTTTCCTATTTTGATAAAAGCAAGTGCAGGCGGAGGGGGGAAAGGAATGCGCATCGTTGAAAATGAAAACCAGTTTGAAGAGCAGATGAAATTGGCGGTGAGCGAAGCAACATCGTCCTTCGGTGATGGTGCAGTATTTATTGAACGTTATGTGGGTTCACCACGGCATATTGAAATACAGGTCCTCGGAGATAAACATGGAAATGTTGTTCATTTATTCGAGCGAGAGTGTAGTGTGCAGCGCAGGCATCAGAAGGTGATTGAAGAAGCGCCATCAAGTGTACTCGATGAAAAAACAAGGAAGGAAATGGGTCGTTGTGCAGTGGAAGTTGCAAAAGCATGCAATTATGTTGGGGCTGGTACTGTGGAATTTCTGCTTGACGAGAAACTGAATTTTTATTTTCTCGAGATGAATACCCGTTTGCAGGTAGAGCATCCTGTTACTGAACTGATCACAGGGCTTGACCTTGTGAAAGAAATGATTCGTATTGCAGACGGTGAAAAATTGCCTTTTAAACAGGAAGACCTCAAGATCAGCGGCCACGCCATGGAAGTGCGTGTTTATGCAGAGGATCCCGCAAATAATTTTTTACCTGATATTGGTAAACTGAGTACTTACAAAATCCCGCAGGGCCCGGGAGTGCGTGTTGATGACGGCATGGAAGAAGGAATGGAGATCCCGATCTATTACGATCCCATGATTGCAAAACTGATCACACATGGCAAGGACAGGACAGAATCCATCGACCGGATGATTCGGGCAATCGATGATTACCAGATCACAGGTGTTCAGACCACGCTTTCATTTTGCAGGTTTGCAATGAAGCACGAAGCCTTCAGGACGGGAAATTTTGATACGCACTTTGTAAAGAAATATTTCAGCCCTGAGATGCTTAATGCGAATGATGAAGCTGAGATGGAGCTTGCTGCAATGCTTGCTGTACAGGCAATTCAGGAATTGTCTTCCTCCAACAATAAGGATAGTGCGTTGAACGTTCAGTCATCAGGCTGGAAAACCAACAGGAGCCGTTACAATGACTAAAAAATCTTCGGATTTTACTGTTTTATGCTTTGAAAAATTTCTTGCCGGATGTGGCACCTTGTTGAATTCAAAAATGAAATATTTATTGGCACTGCTTTTTATTCTTAATTCAGCTGATTCTTTTGGCCAAACAAGGACTGGGACGAAATTACCTTATGTCATAGAGGGCATTGATACAATTCCGGTTGTGAACCTGCCTGATGTAAACATTGTTGACTACGGCGCTGATTATGAAAAGCGGCTTAAGGAATTTTATCGCCTGCGATTCAATGTTATTAAAGTATATCCTTATGCAAGGCTGGCAGGAATTAAAATAAAACAGCTGAATGATTCGCTGGCATTAATTAAATCCGATCGTGATAAAAGAAAATACAAGAAAAAATTTGAGGATCAATTGCGGGATGATTTCGGAAAAACCATTGAAAGGTTAAGTGTAAATCAGGGGAAAATTTTTATTAAGCTTTTGGATCGTCAGACCGGATCAACCGGATATGAGATAATTAAGGACGTAAAAGGTTCCTGGAGCGCATTTATTTTACAAACAGGTGCAAGGGTATTCGGGCACAATTTGAAGGATGATTATGACCCCAATGGCGATGACAAGCAGATTGAGAGCATTGTTCAGCAGATTGAAGCAGGCCTGATCAATTGAGAATTTACCTCTGAAAAAGCCTCAATTGGCAGTTGAAAAGTTATTTTGGACTTCATTTGATATGGGGAATCGCCTGATATATTTACGCGATAATTTTTTTATCAAACATTAAAATTTTTAGTTGTAAAATAATTTCAATCGCGGATCAAAAGAAAGATGGTTATTAAGATAAAGCTGAAGAGGGACGAGAAATATGTTCTACTGGATCATGAAGTTTATGAATCCCTGAACGCATCGCCCCTTTTTAAAGAGTTCAATGTATTTGAAAACCTGAGGGAGCACTCTTCAGGGGTTCCTGTTTTTCAAAAATACCTTGAGACTGTAAACAATAAGCTGAAAATTGAAACGATCTACCTGGCCAAGTACATCGCAGGAAAGTACATTCCCCGTCCGCAATCCGGAAAAAGACTGTTTCTTAATTTCGTCAATGGAGATAAACTTGACCTTAGCCTGCGGAACATGAAATGGGAGGAGATGAGTAAACTGAGCCGGGCCAGAACCACTTCGGTAAATAAGACAGGTTTCCGTGGCGTAAGAAAAACCCCTCAGGATAAATTTGTGGCCATGATCAGTGATGGAACCAAACAGATTTATTTAGGCACGTTCAATACTGCAGAAGAAGCGGCCATTGCTTACAATAAGAAATCAATTGAACTTTTCGGTGTTACACCAAACCTCAATAAAGTTAATGAGAGTGGAATGGTTATACCATTTGAACTTTCAGAAGAGATTAAAAACCGGGTGCGCAAGCAATCTGCAAGGAAGACCATTGCGAAACCTGTGAAAGTCGAACTTTTTTCTCTTGCGCCTGCACACTATGAAAACCTGAAGAAAAGGGGACGCAAGCCGAAGACGCTTTCAGGGGAAAATTCGATCAAGCAAAAACAAACGGAGGAGAATTCGACCAGTGAAAATAGCGGCGAAACCCAGGCTGTTTAAAGTATTTTAAGTTCAGGAATTTTTCTCCTGAAGCACTTCAGCAGAAAATTTTCTTTTATTCAAATTGTAGCAATTGCCTTTTGCAAGCACATGCACAATGAGGTTTTCAATGGAAATTGGAGAGCCTTCTTTCAGGTCGGCAATATTGCTGTGTCGGATACCATGGCCGTCAATGACGATGACAAGTCCACTGCCCACGGCTTCCATGTAGTTTCCTTCAGAGATCAGCACGCCGGTATCTTCTCCAAGTCCGATACCTATGCACGATGGATTGGCTGCCACAGCTTGCGCTAATCTGCCGAATCGTCCGCGCGTAACGAAATGCGAATCGATGATAAGGTCTTTGATGAACGCAAGTCCGGTGGTAATTTTTACTTCCCCTTTTAACAATGCTTCTCCGCTGTTTCCCTGGTATATCATGGTATTGCTCATGGCCATTGCGCCGGCACTTGTTCCTGCAATTACAAAATCAGTCTCATGAAGATATCTGTTGTGAAGAATATTCAGAAATTCCGTTCCACCGAAGATGGATGATAACCTCAGCTGGTTTCCGCCGCTGAACATGACAGCATTGCATTTGCTTATTCGATCGAGCATTTCAGGTTTCTGAGCATCTTCCCTGTTTCTGATATCCATCACATGAATATTTTTACAGCCCAGCTTTCCGAATGCATCGAGGTAATTACTTCCAACCTCCAGAGGTATGGAAGATGCGCTGGTGATTACTTCAATGCAGGCATCATGTCCGCCTGCCTCATGAACGATGCGGCTGAGAATCTGTAATTCAAAAAAATTGAGGTTATTTTTCTGCTGAAAGTTCGGTTCCGGTTCTGTGCCTTTGTCTTCATTGCCTCCTATGGCAATTAATTTCCCTTTTGGAATTTCCATTCGTTGTTTTAAGTATGGGTGCAAATATAGCAGGATCAATAGTTCCGGACAGGTTAAGGCAGGTGGTTTTTAACAAATTTTAGAGATGATATTGTTTATAGACAGAAAAGCAATTCAGCACTGTTTCTTGCAGATAATATAGTTCGATTGCTTTAAGAATCAGCGAGTTTGTATTCAATAAATGATTTCGTCATTTCTTCGCCTATTAAGTATTCTGCACATAAAGGCTGATGAAGCAGGTTCCGATAGAATGGCGGCGGAGGTAAAATAGCCCCGAATTCCCTTAGGGAAGGACGTGCGCCGGCAGGGAAAAGCGGGACGGGTGCAGCCTTGAAAGAAGCCGGTTCGCTCCCAATTTTTGGTTTTATATTCATTGACAGAGAACCAAATTTTGCCCAATAGAAAAAACTCTCTAATTTACTTCATTTTTCAAAATCAAACTCTCAATCTATGAAGATACTTGACATCCGCGCCATGCGTGGCCCGAACTACTGGAGCATTCGCAGACACAAACTTATCGTGATGCGTCTCGATATTGAAGACATGGAGGATAAGCCGACAAATAAAATTCCGGGATTTCCGGAAAGGCTTGAGAAGATGTTCCCGACCATGATTGAACATGAATGCAGTGAAAATGTGCGTGGTGGATTTTTTCATCGCGTGCGTGAAGGAACATGGATCGGTCATGCAATAGAACACATAGCGCTTGAGATTCAAACGCTGGCTGGCATGGATACCGGTTTCGGCCGTACACGAAGTACCGGTGAACATGGCGTGTACCATGTTGTATTTTCTTACGCAGAAGAAAAGGTAGGGATCTATGCTGCGAAGTGCGCTGTGCGTATTGCTGAGGCCCTGATAGAAGGAAAAGATTATGACCTTACTGATGATATACAAACCATGCGCGAGATCCGTGAGAATGATCGCCTGGGACCATCTACAGGAAGCATTGTGGAAGAAGCCATCAAAAGAAAAATTCCATGGATAAGATTGAACCGGCATTCACTGGTTCAACTGGGATATGGTGTAAACCAAAAAAGAATTCAGGCTACCGTTGCCAGCACGACCAGTAGTATTGCTGTGGAAGTGGCATGTGATAAGGAAGAAACGAAGAACCTGCTCGAAGCCATGTCAATTCCTGTTCCGAGTGGCCGGGTGGTTTACGATGAGGAGGACCTGGAATCTGCCATGAAGCGGATCGCCTATCCTGTTGTGCTCAAGCCAGTAGGAGGTAACCATGGTCGGGGAGCAACAATCAATGTCATGAATTGGGAACAGGCTGTTGAGGCATTGCACCTTGCAAAGAAAATTTCGCGTGGTGTGATTGTAGAGAAATTTATCACCGGATACGATCACCGTTTGCTTGTAGTCGATTACAAATTTATTGCGGCAGCACGAAGGACACCTGCTATGGTTATCGGCGACGGGAAGCATACACTAAAGGAACTGATTGACATTGTGAACAGTGATCCGCGCAGAGGATATGGACATGAAAAGGTTCTGACTGCCATCAAGATTGATGCGATGACTGAAGATATCCTGAAGGAAAAGGAACTGACGCTGGAGTCTGTATTGAAGAAGGGAGAAGAACTTCATCTGAAACGGACTGCCAATTTGAGTACGGGAGGAACATCCACAGATGTAACTGACATTGTTCATCCATTTAATGTTTTCATGGCAGAACGTATTGCACGCATCATTGGTCTGGATATCTGCGGCATAGACATCATGACGCCTGACATCAGTGAGCCACTTCATGAAAACGGAGGAGCTGTGCTGGAAGTAAATGCCGGTCCTGGTTTCCGCATGCACCTTGCACCGATTGAAGGATTGCCGCGCAATGTAGCCGAGCCGGTTATTGACATGCTTTATCCTGCAGGATCTTCTTCCCGTATTCCGATAATTGCAGTAAGTGGTACCAACGGTAAAACGACAACCACACGGTTGATCGCACATATTGTAAAAACGATGGGTTACAAAGTTGGTTTTACAACGACTGATGGCATTTATATCCACAACAGGATGGTGGAGCAAGGCGATTGTACCGGACCTCTCAGTGCAGAGTTTGTATTGAAAGATCCAACTGTTGAATATGCAGTACTTGAATGCGCCCGTGGCGGAATTTTAAAGGCCGGCCTCGGCTTTCATAATTGTGATGTGGGTATTGTAACCAATGTGCAGGCAGACCATCTTGGGTTGAAGGACATCAATACCATTGAAGACATGGCCAGGGTTAAAGCCGTAATTCCTGAAAGCGTATTACCGACAGGATATGCCATATTGAATGCAGATGACGATCTTGTTTACCATATGAGAAAAGGCCTGGATTGTCACATAGCCTTGTTTTCTCTCGATGAAAATAATCCGCGCATCAAAGAACATATGAATAACAACGGCATTGCTGCCATTGTTGAGAATGGTTACATCACGATATGCAAAGGCGGATGGAAGATCCGAGTGGATAAGGTTGTGGCCATTCCGTTGACGTTTTCAGGCAAAGCTGTCTTTATGATCCAGAATATCTTGCCGGCGGTGCTTGCGGCATTTGTGCAGGGATTCAAGATCGAAGATATTCGACTCGCTCTTGAAACATTTATTCCTTCACCAACGCAGACACCGGGACGAATGAACATGTTCCAGTTCCGAAACTTTACGGTGATGGTTGACTATGCACACAATCCTGCAGGGTTCATAGCCATCGGGAAGTTCCTTGAAAAAATTGATGCCAAGCCTAAGGTTGGCATCATTGCGGGGGTCGGAGACAGGAGAGATGAAGACACCATCCAGCTTGGAGAAATCGCTGCAAGCATATTTGATGAGATCATTATCCGACAGGACAGGAACCTTCGTGGCAAGACAGAGCAGGAAATTATTGACCTCATGATGAAAGGGATCAGGAATACCAACCCTGATAAAAAAGTGAAAGTGATCCGAAGCGAACCTGAAGCCATTGATTATGCGATTAAGCATGCCAAAAAAGGAAGCTTCATTACGATTTGCAGTGACGTGGTGCCTGATGCACTTGAGCAGATCATGAAGCACAAGGAGGATGAAGACCACTTTGAGCTCAATAAGGAAGACATTCCTAACATCGCTTAAGAGAACCAATGAAAATGTTGACTCCTTCGAATAACGAATGAGTTCATTCGAATAAACGAATTACGAACTTTTAATTATTGAGGATATTGGTAATTAGTATTTTCGCACAAGATTCGTTATTCGATGGGGTCATTTTTTGCAGCCAGTTTTATTTGAATTCTCAGTTTTTTTACTCGCGGTTGTGTTTAAAACTTTGTTGGTTAAATAGCTTGTCTTTCAAGCATCTGCTTGATGCATTGAAATATTTTTGACCGGAAGCCGTTTATCCTTCCCAAACCAATAATGAAGAAAATTTTGTTCATGCTGCTTTGCTGGCAGTTGATGATTGCACATGCGCAGCAAACAGTTGTATATACCGATGCAGAAAATAAATACCGTCTCGGGCTTGAGCTTTTTAACAAGCAGAAATACGGAGCTGCACAGAAGGAATTTGATTTCACGGTAGCATCCAAAGATGTATCAGCAGATGCAGCCATGAATTCAGCTTTCCTTGCAGCCAAATGTGCTGTGGAGCTTTTCAATAAAGATGCTGAATACCGTTTTCTCCGCTTCATGGATGACTATCCTGAAAGTCCGCGTTATAGCGAGGCACAATTTGAACTGGGCAAATATTACTACAAGCTGAAACGCTGGAAGAAGGCGATTGAATGGTTTGCCAAGATCGAACCGAATTCACTATCACAAAGTGACCGCGATGAATTCTATTTCAAGTCTGGGTACGCCTATTACATGACCAACGATTATGACAAGTCAGGGAAGGCATTTTTCAATGTGAAAGACGGAGACAGTAAGTATGCTTCTGCTGCGCAGTATTATTATGCGCATATGATGTATGTGAGCAAAAATTATGAAACAGCATTGAAGTGTTTTTTGAAACTTCAGGACAGCGAAGCTTTCGGCGGGGTGGCGCCATATTACATTACCCAGATCTATTACCTGCAGGGAAAATATGATGAAGTGCTGAAGTATGCGCCATCATTGATGGACAAGGAAAGTACGAAGAATGCAATGGAAATCGGCCGGATGATCGGAGAGTCGAACTACAGGAAAGGAAATTACAAAGATGCGATCCCGTACATCAGCGATTATGAAAAAAATTCAGGAGCTGCCACAAGAGTTGATTATTACCAGCTTGGTTATTCGTATGCAAAGACAGGAGATTGCGAGAAAGCAATTCCGTTTTTCAAACGCGTGGCAGACCGCGACGATTCCCTGGCACAGTACGGCTATTACCAGCTTGCCGATTGTTTTCTGAAGGCCGGCAATAAGCAAAGTGCCCGTACCGCTTTCCTCAGTGCGGGTAATATGAAGTATGACGAAACCATCCAGGAGGAATCGAAATTCAATTTTGCCAAACTGAGCTATGAGTTGAATTTTCAGTCGAAGGCCATGGAGGCATTCAAGAATTACCTTTCTACATTTCCCCAGGGAAAACATGCTGATGAGAGCAATGAGATGCTGGTGAGTATGTATGCTTCAACAAAGAATTATCGTGATGCAATGGCGGCAATTGAGAACATCAAAAACAAGACAGACAACATCAAGGCTGCTTACCAGCGCGTTTCTTACTATCGCGGAGTAGAGCTTTACATGGACAACAAGCTTCCTGAAAGTATATGTCTGCTCAATGCATCAAGAAAAAATCCTTACGAACAAAAACTGGTTGCTGCAGCTTTGTACTGGACGGCGGAAGCGCAATTCAAACAAAAGGAATACAATGATGCGCAGCGGACCTACAACGATTTTCTTTTTACACCGGCTGCCCTGAAGCTCGATTATTACAACCTGGCCAACTACAACCTTGGCTATTGTTATTTCAAACAGGAGAATTACACTGATGCGCAGAGCTGGTTCCGGAAATACATCAAAGAGAAATCGCAAACAGACAATGCGCGGTACAATGATGCATTGCTCCGGATTGCCGATTCGTTTTTCATGATTGGCGACCGTTCAAATGCTGCCGACTATTATTCACAGGCCATAGATAACAAAGCGCAAAGCAGTGATTACGCACTTTACCAGAAGGCTGTGATCCTTGGGATTCAGAATAAGACCAGCGAGAAGGTAACCACGCTACAAAAGATATTCAATCAGTACCCCAAGTCCATTTATTTTGATGATGCTTTGTATGAAGCCGCCAATGCCAGTCTGATCAAGGGCGACAACGACCAGGCGAGTACATGGTATAAGAAGATCATAAATGATTATCCGCAAAGCAGTTATGTAAAAAAGGCAATGCTTGGATTGGGGCTTGTACAATACAACAGCAAACAGGACGAAGCGGCTGTTGCGACGTATAAATCAGTGGTGAACAAATATCCGAATACAGCAGAGGCAAAGGAAGCACTGGCACAGTTAAAGAATATTTCTGTCAGTCAGAATAAAGTGGAGGATTACCTGGCATACATCAAGAATGTTCCTAATGCAGACGTTTCGCTTGCTGCGCAGGATTCGCTGGTATATGAATCTGCGGAATTGCGTTATACCCAGGGGAATTGTGAATCGGCAGTGAAGGAGATGGAAAACTACCTGCAAAAATTTCCCGAAGGCGCATTTCGGATCAATGCGACTTATTACAAGGCCGATTGCCAGTACAGGGATAAACAATATGAGTCTGCATTAAGCGGTTATAATTTTGTGATCTCCCAGACTAAAAATGCATTTACTGAAAAGTCGTTGCTGAATGCTGCACTTATCAATTTCAGGTTAAAGCAATACAACAATGCACAAACCAATTTCGAACAACTGGAATCAGTGGCGGAGGTAAGGGATAACATCATTGCCGCACAAGCGGGGCAGATGCGTTGTGCATACAATCTTCTGCAATACGACAAAGCCATTTCAAATGCAGACAAACTGATCGGATCTACTGCCGATAAAGATTTGCAGAACGAAGCACATCTCATCAAGGGTCTTTCATCAATGGCCAAAGAAGACCTCACCACTGCCAAAGCGGAATTGACAATTGTAAGCAAGCGCACCAATTCGGAAATGACTGCAGAAGCAAATTATCACCTGGCAGTAATTGAATATAAATTGACAAACTATAAAGAGTGCAAGGAGCAGGTAATCAAACTGCAGGATCAGGTTCCGAGCTACGACTACTGGATAGCCAAAGGATTTATTCTGCTCGGAGATAATTACCTGGCACAGCGGGATACATTCCAGGCAAAGGAAACTTTTAAAAGTATCATTGAGAATTACCAGAAAGATCCGAATGATCCTGAAGATCTTAAATCACAGGCGCAGCAAAAATTCGGAGAGCTGGTAGCGGCAGAGCATAAGAATGTTGAGATTAAGAAGCCGGAGATGGAGGAGGAGCCGGTGGATACGACGGGGAATTAGGGGTACTAAGTACTAATTATTACGAATGTACTAAGTACGAATAGGGGTTGAGCGGTGGGCTTCCCTTTAGGGTTAGGGTGAGCGGAGATGTACTAAGTACGAATTGATACGAAAGTACTAAATACGAATAGACACGAATATACTAAGTATGAATGGGGGTAAAGCGGTGGGCTTCCCTTTAGGTCCCGATGTATCGGGAAGGGTGAGCGGCGGCAATTAGGAGTACTAAGTACGAATTGATACGAATATACTAAGTACGAATGGATGCGATGTACGAAGTACGAATTGATACGAATTTACTAAGTACGAATGTACTAAATACTAATGGGTTTGTGCGGCGGGGCTCCCTTTAGGGCAGGGGTGAGCGGGGGGGAGATTGAAGTCAAAAGTTATAAGTTATAAGTCGTTTTTGGGAATTTACATTTGGGAGGAGAAAAATGAAAAAATATATTATATCAATTATTGTTTTGAATCTTGTAGCACTTTATTCCATTGCGCAGGATAAAGAACTCGGCGATAAGGAATACGTGATCGTAAAGGATTACAAGCCGGTGCTTGCCGAGTCGAATAAGATCAGTGATTCACCGGAAGGCGACACTTCTTATTCGAATCCGCCTAAGATGAATTATAACATCGAGCCGAAAAAGCTGGAAACAAATTTTGAAGCAGGTGTTATTCGTGCTGTGAAAATAAAGGAAGAGCCTATTGCGAAATTGTACCACTCACTCGTAAAACTCGGTCTCGGCAGCTACAATGCATATACTGGAGAATTATTTTACAATTCATTGCGTTCGAAGACAGGGCAGGTTGGTGTTCATCTGAAGCATTTTTCATCGCGTCCAACAACATTGCAGAACAGGACAGGGCTTTACAGCAATAACCTGGGCGAAGTGTATGGAAAATATTTTCTCGACAATGCTACTTTCAGCAGCAGCTTTGGCTATGAACGTGATGTTTTGCACTATTATGGCTTTTATGGCAGTCATGGTGAAATCGATTCCGTAATCTCAACCAAACCTGATGCTACAAAGCAGCGTTTCAATAACTTCAATTTCAAGGCCGGGATCAACAGCAACTGGGTGACGGACAGCCACCTCAATTATGATGCGATCATTGAATACAACGGACTGAATGATCTGTTCGGCGTTTCAGAGAATGATTTCAATGTGCGTGGAGGAGCGGGAAAGAAATTTGATGAGAATTACTTCGGACTCGGACTGAATTTTGACTATTTCAAAAAACAGGAAGCAGACTTTGAAAAATTTGATGTCAATTCAAACCTGAGCCGGTACATGGTGACGATGAATCCGCATTTCACGCGAGACTTTGACAAGATACATCTGAATGTGGGTTTCAATTTCTCAATCGAGCATAATTCCGGACCGGTAACGGCACACTTTTATCCTGACGTGCATGTTTCTGTTCCCATTGCAGAACACATCGTTTACATATTTGCAGATGTAACAGGCGGACTGCAAAAGACAACCTACAAAACGCTGACCGATGAAAACCCGTTTACGATTCCATCTGTGAAGCTTTTGCATAATCAGAGTAATGACCTCGTTCTTGACGGCGGACTGAAAGGGAATTTCTCCAGCCAGGTTTCATTTAATGTGATGGTGAAATACACAAAGATGACAAACATGGTATTGTTTGTGAATGACACTGCATTGTATGTAGAAGGCAATGACAGCACCGTGCATGGTAATATGTTCAACATTGTGTATGATGATGGAAAATGCTTTGACATCCATGCAGAAGTGGCTTACAGGAACAGCGATAAACTCAGCATTGCACTGGCATATGATTACCTCAGCTATCAGTCCACGATTGAAAAGAAAGCCTGGCACAAACCCGGCAGCGAAGCGCGGCTGATGATTAAGTACAACCTGAAAGACAAGTTGCAGGCAAATGTTACGCTGCTGGCAGCCGGAAACCAATACGGGCGATCATTCACCACCGAAAGCATTCCGCAGGTCGTTGCAAAAAAGCTGAATGGTTATTACGATTTCAACCTCGGTCTGGAATACCGCTATAACAAGGTATTGTCTTTTTATTTCAACATGAACAATCTATTCTTTTCAAGGTATGAGCAGTGGTATGGGTATCCTTCGGAGAAATTTAATTTGATGGGAGGGTTGACTTATGCGTTTTAGATTTATATGATCATGCTTTAATTCTCAACATTTTTTTTGTAAATTAGCCGGTAACTTTAAGAATGAGAAAGAGGAAACCGAAGGGACTTGACTTTGAAATTGACAAGCTCACAAATTCGATTGAGAATGTCGTTACAGGAGATAGTTTTCCAACCGATATTATTTTGGTTTCAAATGCCGATCTGAAAACAATCAGCAAGAAGAACGGATGGATGTTTGACTGGAAATTTGAATTCAAAGAACCCGGAAGAGAAGTTTACAAACTTGCGATCGTGAATAATCAATCAGTTATTCAGGGTTTGATAAGCCTGGAAGTTAAAAACGATCATGTTTACATGCACCTGGTAGAAAATGCGCCCTTCAATAAAGGCAAGAACAAAATTTATTCCGGTGTGCCCGGTAATCTCGTTGCCTTCGCCTGCAAACTTTCATTTCAAAGAGGTCATGAAGGAAATGTTTCTTTCATCTCTAAAACACAACTTGTAAAATATTATGTTGAAAGTTTGGGAGCTGTACATTTTGGCGGGAGATTGATGATCATTGAAACACAGGCAGCATTAAAATTGATGAATAAATATTTCAAAAGCTAAAAAA
>JAPLDB010000094.1:0-2703 GCA_026391975.1 Bacteroidota bacterium
TCTAGATCATGAAAGTAAAAACATCCATTAAAAAACGCAGTCCAGAATGCAAGATCGTTCGCAGGAAAGGTAGACTGTATGTAATTAACAAGGCTAACCCTCGTTTCAAGCAAAGACAGGGATAATTGGTTGAAAGAATTGATTGGTTACTAGTTATGCCAGTTCAATTTAATCAATCAGCCCAATAACTTAATAAACTAATAACTTAATAAACTAAATAAATGGCTCGTATATCAGGCGTTGATTTACCCAAGCACAAGAGAGGTGAAATTGGATTGACCTATATTTTTGGTATTGGTCGCTCTACCGCTCAGAACATCCTTACTCAGTCTGGAATTTCCTTCGACAAAAAAGTTGAAGAATGGAATGACGATGAACTGAATAAGATCAGGGGTATTATTACAGAAATGAAGGTGGAAGGCGCACTTCGCTCGGAAGTGCAGCTCAACATCAAGCGGTTGGTTGATATCAACAGCTATCGCGGAATGCGTCATCGTTCAGGACTTCCTGTTCGCGGACAGCGCACGCGCACCAATTGCAGAACAAGAAAAGGGAAACGTAAAACTGTTGCCAACAAGAAGAAGGCAACTAAAATGTAATCAATAATGGCTCAGCAGAAACAAGATTCCGCTAAAGGTGCGGAAGTAAAAAAAGTTCGGAAGAAAATCGTGAAAGTGGAAGCTGTCGGCATCGCTTATGTGAATGCCACCTTCAACAACATCATCATTTCGCTGACGAATGAATCAGGACAGGTCATCAGCTGGTCATCAGCAGGCAAAATGGGCTTCAGGGGTTCTAAAAAGAACACGCCGTATGCTGCTTCACTGGCCGCTGGCGATTGTGCGAAAGTTGCACATGACCTTGGACTAAGAAAAGTGAAAGTATATGTAAGAGGACCTGGCGGTGGACGTGAGTCGGCAATCCGTACACTTCATCAGTCAGGTATTGAAGTGGGGGAGATCATTGACCTTACACCAATGCCACACAATGGTTGCCGCCCGCCGGGACCTAGAAGAGTATAAATGATAATTTAAAAGTTCTTAAGTCAAAAGTTAAAAGTAAAACAAGATTTACATAAGAGAATAGGATAAAAATCTCATATCTCATATCTAATATCTCAAATCTCATAAAATGGCAAGATACATCGGAGCTAAATCCAAAATCGCACGAAAATTTCAGGAACCAATCTTTGGCCCTGATAAAGTGCTTGAGAAGAAGCCTTATCCTCCCGGACAACATGGTCTTTCAAAGAAGCGTTCCAAACAGAGCGAGTACGCAGTTCAATTGAAGGAAAAGCAAAAGGCAAAGTATACCTATGGAATACTTGAACGTCAGTTTGCAAAAACGTTTGTTCGTGCTTCACGCAAGCAGGGTATTACAGGTGAAAACTTATTACAATTGATTGAGCTTCGCCTTGATAACGTAGTGTTTCGTTTGGGATTTGCGCCAACACGTTCTGCAGCCCGTCAATTGGTTTCTCACCGTCACATCACAGTGAATGGAAAGGTAACAGGCATCGCATCATATACTTGCAGGGCAGGAGACGTAGTGGGAGTTCGTGAGCGCAGCAAATCAAATGAAGTGATCGTGGAATCTTTAATGGGCAGGGCAAACAAGCATACCTGGCTTGAAATGGATAAGGGAACAATGAGTGGCAAAATATTGAATGTTCCTTCCCGTGACCAGATTCCGGAAAACATCAAGGAACAGTTGATCGTCGAATTGTACTCTAAGTAATACTAAATACGAATAAGTACTAATCTACAAATATTCGCAATTGGTAAATTCGAAAATATTCGTACTTGGTACCTCAATAAATTATAAACCTTAAAAAAAAATAACAATGGCAATATTAGCATTTCAGAGACCCGACAAAGTGATCATGGTAACTTCAGATGACCGCTCAGGCGTGTTTGAGTTTCGTCCTTTGGAGCCAGGTTACGGAATTACTATAGGTAACGCACTTCGCAGAATTCTCCTTTCTTCACTTGAAGGGCATGCAATTACTTCTGTTAAAATATCAGGAGTTGACCATGAATTTTCAACGATTAAGGGAGTAGTTGAAGATGTAACAGAAATGATCCTCAACCTGAAACAGGTTCGCCTGAAAAGCCAGATCGAAGGCCAGGACTATGAGAAGGTAACCGTCACTGTGAGTGGAAAAGACACTTTCACTGCAGGAGACATTGCAAAGTATACCAATGCGTTTCAGGTATTGAATCCTGAACTCATCATCTGTCACATGGAAAATAGTGTGAAGCTTCAGCTGGATATTGAAATTGGAAAAGGACGCGGTTATGTACCTTCAGAGGAAAACAAGACCAATAGTGCTCCGCTTGGAACCATTTTCGTGGATTCTATCTATACCCCGATCCGCAATGTGAAATATTCTATCGAGAACTATCGTGTAGAGCAGAAGACTGACTATGAGAAACTCGTTATTGAACTTACTACAGACGGAAGTATTCATCCTAAAGATGCACTGCGTGAAGCAGCTGATATCCTTATTCAGCATTTCTTCCTTTTCAGTGATGAGAATAAGTTAAAGCTTGAAACAAAGGAGAAGACCCCAACTGAAGAACTGGACGAGAACACACTCCATATGCGCCAATTGCTGACTACCAAACTGGTTGATCTGGATCTTTCAGTGCGTGCGTTGAACTGCCTGAAAGCAGCTGATGTAGAGACATTGGGAGACCTTGT